>NZ_CP006992.1:1625034-1942569 GCF_001542815.1 Methylobacterium sp. AMS5 | reverse complement strand
TTGCCGGTCACAGCCATCTCGGCCTGCCGGGCAACGAACCCGGCTACTTCGCGCGGATGCTGCTGTCGCAGGAGGTCTCCGCGGTGACCGGCGCCTGCCTCGCCATGCGCGCAGAGGTCTTTTTCGAAGTCGGCGGCTTCGATGCCGCGCATCTCGCCGTGGCCTTCAACGACGTGGATCTATGCCTGCGGATTCGTGCGGCCGGCTACCGCATCGTCTGGACGCCGCAGGCCCGCCTCCTCCACCACGAATCGAAGAGCCGGGGCGCCGAGGACACGCCGGAGAAGCGCGCCCGCTTCGAGGCCGAATCACGGGTGATGCGCGAGCGCTGGGAGCCGGTGCTGCGGGCCGACCCCTATTACAATCCCAACCTTTCGCGCGCGGCGGCGCATTACCGGCTGTAGAGCGGCTGCGCGGACGATGGTTTGCGCCGGCTCCGAACCGGGCTAAACACCGCACTGCAACACGCCGGATGCGTTCCGGCCGCCCCGGCGGAGACACCGATGCGCATCGCGATGATTGGCTCGGGCTATGTCGGCCTCGTGTCGGGCGCCTGCCTCGCCGATTTCGGCCACGAGGTCGTCTGCATCGACAAGGATCCCGGCAAGATCGCCGCCCTCAACGAGGGCCGCATGCCGATCTACGAGCCTGGTCTCGACACCCTCGTCGCCGAGAACGTGCGCGCCAAACGCCTCACCTTCTCCACCGACCTCAAGCCCGCTGTTGCCCAGGCGCAAGCGGTGTTCATCGCGGTGGGCACCCCGTCCCGCCGCGGCGACGGCTTTGCCGACCTCTCCTACGTCTACGCCGCGGCCCGCGAGATCGCCGAGGCGCTGACCGGCTACACCGTGGTCGTTACCAAATCGACCGTGCCCGTCGGCACCGGCGACGAGGTCGAGCGCATCCTCCGCGAGGCCCGCCCCGACATCGATGTCGGCGTCGCCTCCAACCCCGAATTCCTGCGCGAGGGTGCGGCCATCGACGACTTCAAGCGGCCCGACCGCATCGTCATCGGCGCCGAGGACGCCCGCGCAGTCGCCGTGATGCAGGAGGTCTACCGCCCGCTCTACCTCAACGCCGCGCCGATCCTGCTCACCGGACGGCGCACGGCCGAGCTGACCAAATATGCCGCCAACGCGTTCCTGGCCACCAAGATCACCTTCATCAACGAGATCGCGGATCTGTGCGAGCAGGTCGGGGCCAACGTGCAGGAGGTCGCCCGCGGCATCGGCCTCGACAACCGCATCGGCGCGAAGTTCCTGCATGCGGGACCGGGCTATGGCGGCTCGTGCTTCCCCAAGGACACGCTGGCGCTGGTGAAGACGGCGCAGGATTACGGCACGCCGGTGCGGATCGTCGAGACGGTGGTGGCGGTCAACGACCAGAGGAAGCGCGCGATGGCGCGCAAGGTGATCGCGGCCTGCGGCGGGTCCGTGCGGGGCAAGCGGGTGGCGCTCCTGGGCCTGACGTTCAAGCCGAACACCGACGACATGCGCGACGCGCCCTCGCTGTCGATCATCGCCGGCTTGCAGGATGCGGGCGCGCAGATCGTGGCCTACGATCCGGAGGGGATGGAGCAGGCGCGGCCGCTGCTTCAGGGCGTCGCTTACGCCGAGGACGCCTATGCCTGCGCCGAAGGCGTGGACGCGCTGGTGATCGTGACGGAGTGGAATGCGTTCCGGGCGCTCGATCTCGCCCGGCTAAAGGGGCTCATGCGCGCCCCCGTCCTCGTCGATCTGCGCAACGTCTACGCGCCCGCGGAGACTGAACGGCACGGCTTCGCCTATTCCGGCATCGGGATTGCTTGATTGCGGCTTCCAACCCCTCATCGCTTCGGGAAGACTTTCGAACCGATCTCATCTGCCGAACGGGAGGGCTGCAACTTACGAACGCAGCAATCCGGCAGCGGCCACCCGAATCGATCACACAAGCGGAGCGACAACGATTATTGAAAACGCACTACAATATTCGCATGACCTTTGCCACAAGCGCGGCGGAGTGATGGCGATTTTTAAACTTACCCCGACGCCCGTACTGATATTTGTTGGCCTCGGCACCTCGCAGATTTTTCGCCGTCAACGATTCACTGATGAATACGTGCCACACAATCTCCCAATCTCTCAGGATTAAGGGAGAGGTTGCAGCCAAGCGGGTTGGACGGTCCTGACGGTCAGATTAATGGATGCCTCTTCAAACCCCCGGTCGTCGGCCGCCCTGTCCCGGGCGCCACGGAGAAGCCGAGGTTTCAAGAGACATTCGCGGTGGGGGTGGAACGCCTTCGCCGGACGGACCCCCGGTCCCTGCTTCACGAGCATAAACGGATCGACGTGACTCACCGCAAAGACATCGCGATCGTCGGCCGCGCCTGCCGCCTGCCCGGGGCTCAAAACGTCGAGGGGCTGTGGCAACTCCTGACGGAGGGGCGCTGCGCCGTCTCACGCATCCCCGAGGACCGCTGGTCGTTGCAGGCCTTCGGGCATCCGCGCGCGCAGGAGCGGGGCAAGAGCTACACCTGGGCCGCCGGCGTGCTCGACGACATCTGGTCGTTCGATCCGGGCGTGTTCGGCATTTCGCCGCGCGAGGCCGAGCAGATGGACCCGCAGCAGCGCATGCTGCTGGAACTGACCTGGGAAGCCTTCGAGGATGCGGGCCTGCGCCCCTCCGCGGTGGCCGGCAGCCATATCGGCGTGTTCGTCGGCGCCTCGGCGCTCGACTACGGCAACCTGCGCATCCTCGACCCGTCCTCGGGCGACGCCTACGCGGCCACCGGCAACACGCTCTCGATCATCTCGAACCGCATCTCCTACATCTACGACCTCAAGGGCCCGAGCTTCACCCTCGACACCGCCTGCTCGTCCTCGCTGGTCGCGCTGAACGCCGCGATCGCGGCGATCGAGGCGGGGCAGGTCGACACCGCCGTGGTGGCGGGTGCCAACATCCTGGCGAGCCCGTTCAACTTCATCTCCTTCTCCAACGCGCAGATGCTCTCGCGCACCGGCCTGTGCCAGGCCTTCTCGTCGAGCGCCGACGGCTACGTGCGCGCCGAGGGCGGCGTCGTCCTGATCCTGCAATCGGCCGAGGCCGCCGCCCGCAGCGGCCGGGCGGTGCGCGGCGTGATCGCGGCGAGCGGCGTCAACTCGGACGGCCGCACCACCGGCATCTCGCTGCCCTCCGGCTACGCGCAAGGCGCGTTGCTGGAGCAGGTCTATCGCGACGCCGAGATCGACCTCGACAGACTCGCCTTCGTCGAGGCGCACGGCACCGGCACCCCTGTCGGCGATCCGATCGAGGCCGGGGCTATCGGCTCCAAGCTCGGCAAACCGCGTCAGGCCCCGCTGCCGATCGGCTCGATCAAGACCAATATCGGCCATACCGAGCCGACCTCGGGGCTCGCGGGCTTGCTGAAAGCCAGCCTCGCGCTCGAGCACGACCTTCTGCCGCCCTCGCTGCACGCGGCCGAATTGAACCCCGACATCCCGTTCGAGGCGATGAAACTCGCGGTCAACCGCGCACCGCTGGCGCTCGCCCGCACCAAGGCCGAGCGCTTCGCCGGCGTGAACTCGTTCGGCTTCGGCGGCACCAACGCCCACGTCGTGCTGACCGATGCAGGCCCGGTCGCGGCCGCCGACGATGCGGGCCCCGCGCCCGAGATCCTGCTGCTCTCTGCCCAGAGCCGCGCCGCCCTCAACGATCTCGCCCTCGATTACGCCGCCCGCTTCGACGGGGCGGCGCCCGCCGAGGCCGCCCGCGTCGCGGCCGCGGCCTTCCACCGCCGCGAGCGCCTCGGCACGCGGCTTGCCCTGCCGCTGACCCCTCAGACCGACGTCCCGGCCGCCCTGCGGGCGCTGGCGGAGGGCGAGGACGGCGATGCCGCCATCGTCGGCACGGCGGTCGAACGCCAGGCCGAGGTCGCCTTCGTCTATTCCGGCAACGGCAGCCAGTGGGTCGGCATGGGCCGCGAGGCCTATGAGGAGAGCAAGGCCTTCCGCGCCCGCTTCGATCAGACCGACACGTTGTTCGAGAAGCTCTCGGGCTGGTCGCTCAAGGAGGCGATGTTCGCCGAGGATCTCGACGCGCGCCTCAGCCTCACCCGCGTCTCGCAGCCGCTGATCTTCGCGATCCAGAGCGCGTCGACTGCGGCCCTGCGCGCCAAGGGCCTGACGCCCCGCTACGTACTCGGCCACAGCGTCGGCGAGATCGCCGCGGCCGAGGCCGCCGGCATCTTGAGCCTGGATCAGGCGGTGCGGGTGATCTTCTACCGCAGCAAGCATCAGGAATCGACGCGCGGCTTCGGCACCATGGCCGTGCTGCTCGGACCAGCCGAGGAGATGGAGGCGTTCCTCGCCGACTATCCCACCCTCGACATCGCCGCCTATAACAGCCCCAAGGCGATCACGGTGGCCGGCCCCGAGGCCGATATCGAGGCCGCGATGAAGGCGCTGGCGCGCAAGCGCCGCCGCGGGCGCAAGCTCGATCTCGAATATCCCTTCCACGGTCGCCTGATGGACCCGACCGAGCGTCCGCTGCTGCGCGACCTCGACGGGCTGAAGGCGTCCGCCGGCCATACCGCCATGGTCTCGACCGTGACCGGCACGGTGCTGCCCGGCGCCCAGTTCGGCGCTGGCTACTGGTGGCGCAACATCCGCGAGCCGGTGCGCTTCTGCGAGGCGCTGCAGGAGGCGACCCGCCAGGGCGCCCGCGTCTTCGTCGAGGTCGGCCCGCGCGCGACCCTGCTGCCGCATATCGGCGACGCCATCGAACCGCTCGCCATCGAGGTGGCCTCGGTCGGCGTGATGCACCGCAAGCCGATCGGCGGCGATCCGATCGCCAAGGCGGTCGCCGCCGCCCTCGTCGCAGGTGCCGCCGTCGATGAGGCACGCCTGTTCGGTGCCGATCCGGCCGGTGTCATCGCCCTGCCGCTCTATCCCTGGCAGCGCCGTCCGTTCCGCCTCGCCGAGACCACCGAGGGGGCAGGCGCCGCACCGCGGCCCTACCACCCGCTCGCCGGCGCGCGCCTCGCGCCCGACGGTCTCGAATGGCACGGCCATCTCGACGCGGCACTCGTGCCCGAACTCGACGACCACCGCATCGACGGTCAGGTGATCCTGCCCGGTGCCGCCTTCGTCGAGATGGCGCTGCACGTCGCCCGGCAAGCGCTCCGCACGGAGAGCGTGACGCTCTCCGACGTCGAGATCCTCTCGCCGATGGTCTTCGCCGAGGACAGCTTGCGTGAGGTGTTGGTGCGCCTGTCGGGCTCCGGCAACCAGATCCAGATCCTCAGCCGCCCCCGCCTGACCCCGACGCCGTGGCAGCTCCACGCCTCGGCCAAGATCATCGAGGGCGACTTTCCCGTGCCGGCCCGCCGCGACCTCGCGGTTCCGGGCGAGCACGCGATTTCGGGTGACGGCCTCTACCGCCGGGCGCTCGCCTCCGGCCTCGGCTTCGGCGAGAACTTCCGACAGGTCGCGGCTTCGGCGCGCATCGACGAGACCACCATCGTCTCCGAGCTGATCCCGGCCGAGTCCGACGACCGCTACGGCCTCGTCCCCGCGCGTCTCGATTCCTGCTTCCACGGCCTGATCCTGCTCTTCGCCGAACTGATGGGCGAGGGCGCCACCAAGGCCTACGTGCCGGTGCGCTTCGGCGAAGTGCGCCTGCTGCGCCCCGGTGCTGCGATCGCCCGCGCCGAGATCCGCACCCGGCGCTGCAACGAACGCTCGATCCTGGCCGACTTCACCCTGACCGATGCCGAGGGCGCGGTGATCGCGACGATCCGCGAGGGCCGCTTCCAGGCCCTGCGCGCGCGCAGCGGCAGCGACCTCGACGCCTACGCCATCACGCAAGGGGTGGAGCGCGCCACCGAGCCGACCGCCCTGCCGCTGGAGCGGCGCCCGAGCGTGGCCGAGCGCCTGCGCCCGAGCCTCGCCGCCGCGACCGCGCCGGACACGGCCGATCTCGGACCGGGCCACCTGCTGCTGGAAGGCTGGGCGACGGCGCTCGCCTACCGCCTCGCCGACGGCCTCTCCGAGAAGGGCAAGGTGACCCTCGATCGCCGCCTGCCCGAGGCGTTGCATCCGTGGGCGACCAATGCCCTCTACGCCCTGGAAAGCAGCGGTCTCGCGACCCTCGAGAAGGGTGTCTGGCGCCTGCGCCGCGACGTGTCCCTTCCCGCGCCCGAAGAGACCATGCGCTGGATTGCGGCCGACCATCCGGAGCTGGCCGCCGAACTGGTGCTGCTCGCCGACACCACCGCCCTGGTCGGGCGGATCGTGGCGGGCGACGCGCCGGCCTCCGCCAGCCTGCCCCCGGCGGCCCTGGACGCCTTCCATCTGCGCGGCGCCACGGCCCGCGCCGCCGCCGACGTTGTGGCACGGATCGTCGCCGAGGCCCGCGGGCGCCTGCCGTCGGACCGGGCGCTGCGCATCCTTCAGGTCGGTTTCGGCCCGCTCTCGGCCCGCGCCGCCGCACTCGCCCGCGAGGCGGATGCCCGGCTCACCGTGCTGGACACCGACCGGCGTCTCGCCGAGCGTGCCCGCCTCGCCCTTCCGACCACGGTCGAGGTGATCGAGGACATCGCCGCTCTCCCGGCCGCCGCCTTCGACCTCGTTCTGGCCAGCGACGTGCTGCACCGTGCCGACAAGGCCCTGCCGGGACAGCTCGCCGCGGCGCTCGCCTCGGGCGGATTGCTCGTGGCGGTCGAGCCCGGCGCCTCGCTGTTCCGCGATCTGGTCTTCGGCCTCGCGACGGACTGGTTCGAGGAAGCGGTTGCCGGCATGCCGCTCTCGCGCCTCGACGACGTCACCGGCTGGCAGCGCCGCCTCAGCGCGTCGGGCCTCGTGCGGGTTTCGGCCGACCGTGCGGCTTCGGCCAACGGCGATGACCTTCTGCTCGTCGCCGAAGCCCCGGCGCGGTCGGCGGTCGGCCACGGTCAGAGCTTCGCCTTCGTCGTCGGCTCCCATGACGAGTTCGGCGCGGAGACGGCCTCGTCGCTGGCGACCCTGCTGGTGGCGAGCGGCGTCCACGTCTCGATCATCCTGGATTCCGAGCAATCGCTGCGGGAACTCGAGCGCGAAACCCCGGACACCGTGGTGTTCCTGGCCGGTGCCTTTGCCGGCGAGGGTGCGGCGGCAACGCGGCTGCGCGACCGCTGCCTCAGCCTCAAGCGCTGCGCCGAGCATCTCGGCAGCCGCCAGACCCGGCTCTGGGTGGTCGCCCCCGGCGCCACCCGCGACGCGGGCGGCGAGGCGGCGGCGGTCGAGGCCGGCGTCTGGGCCTTCAGCCGGACGCTCGCCAACGAAACGGCCACCCTCGACGTGCGCCGGATCGACCTCGCGCCGACCCTATCCTCGAAGGACGCCGCCGAGCGGCTGCGCGCCCTGATCCTGTCGGGCACCGACGAGACCGAGATCGTGCTCGATGCCGACGCCACCCGCGTCGTGCGCTTCCATCCCGGCCGCGCCGCGACCGCGGCCGGCGAGGCGGCGCCCGCCGCGCGGCTGGAGCGCTCCAACACCGGCGGTCTCAACGAGATGGTCTGGGGTCCGGCCGAGCGCGCCGCCCCCGGTCCCGGCGAGGTCGAGATCGCGGTGGCGGCCACCGGCCTGAACTTCCGCGACGTGCTCTGGGCGCTCTCCATGCTCCCGGAGGAGATCCTGGAGGACGGCTTTGCCGGCCCGCGCTTGGGCCTCGAAGTCTCCGGACAGGTGACCGCGATCGGCCCCGGCGTGGTGGACTTCGCCGTCGGCGATTCCGTCGTCGCCTTCGCCCAGTCGGGCTTTGCCACCCACGTGGTGGTGCCCGAGATGGTCGTCGCGCCGATGCCCGCCGGGCTCGATCCGGCCGCCGCCGCGACCGTACCGGTCGCCTTCCTCACCGCCTATTACGCGCTCTGCACCTGCGCCCGGCTGCGCAAGGGCGAGTGGCTGCTGGTCCATGGCGGCGCGGGCGGCGTCGGTCTGGCCGCACTCCAGATCGCCAAGTGGAAGGGCGCGCGGGTCATCGCCACGGCCGGCTCGCGGGAGAAGCGCGCGCTGGTGGCCGCGCTCGGCGCCGAGCACGTGCTCGATTCGCGTTCCCTCGCCTTCGTGGACGACGTGCGCCGCATCACCGGCGACGGCGTCGACGTGGTGCTCAACTCGCTGTTCGGCGAGATGATGGAGCGCTCGCTCAACTGCCTGCGGCCGTTCGGGCGCTTCGTCGAACTGGGCAAGCGCGACTACGTCGCCAACACCCATATCGGGCTGCGGCCCTTCCGCCGGAACCTCTCGTATTTCGGCGTCGATCTCGATCAGGTGCTCCAGCACCAGGGCGAGGACGGCGCGCGGATGTTCCGCGAGGTGATGGCCTTGTTCGCGGAAGGGGGCCTGCGTCCCCTGCCCTACCAGCCGTTCGCCGCCGACGAGACGTCGGACGCCTTCCGGCTGATGCAGCAATCGGGGCATGTCGGTAAGATCGTCGTGACGCCGCCGGCGCCCGGTTCGGTCGCGCGGGTCCAGCGCAATGCCTTCACGGTGAGCGCCGAGGGCGTTCACCTCGTGACCGGCGGCCTCGGCGGCTTCGGCATCGAGGCGGCCCGCTGGCTCGCGGATCGGGGTGCCAAGCGCATCGTCCTCGTCGGCCGCTCCGGCAAGCCGAACGAGGAGGGGCGCGCGGTCGTCGCCGAACTCGCCGCGCAAGGCGTTCGGGTCGAGACCAAGGCCTGCAACATCACCAGCCGTCGGGCGGTCGAGGCGCTGATCGAGGGCATCGAGGCCCGAGGCGAGCGGCTCGCGGGCGTGATCCACGGCGCCATGGTGCTGCAGGACGGGCTGATCAACGCGATCGAGCCGGAGACGCTCGAGGCGGTGATCGCGCCGAAGGTGATCGGTGCGGGGCATCTCGACGCCGCCACCCGCGGGCGCAAGCTCGACTACTTCGTGCTGTTCTCCTCGGCCACGACTTTCATCGGCAATCCCGGCCAGGGCTCCTACGTCGCCGCCAACGGCTTCATGGAAGGCGTCGCCCGCCAGCGCCGCCGCCTCGGCTTGCCCGCGCTCGCGGTCGCCTGGGGTGCCATCGGCGATGTCGGCGTGCTCGCCCGCAACAAGGCGGTGATGGAAACGCTGGCCTCCCGCGTCGGCGTGACGCCGATGGACGCCCGCCTCTGCCTCGACCTGATGGCCGAGGCGCTGGAGAGCCAGGGCAAGGCGAGCGACGAGGGCGTGATCGCCATCGCCGCGATGCATTGGGGCAAGGCACGCGAACGCCTCGCCACCCTGCGCTCGCCGAGCTATGCCAGCCTTGGCGGCGACCAGCAGGCCGAGTCCGGCACGGTGGCGGCCATCAACATCGGCGCGCTGCTGCGGAGCCAGGATATCGACGCCGTCCGCAAGACGGTCTCCGACGCCATCGTCGAGGATATCGCCCGCATCCTGCGCCTGCCGAAGGACGACATCAGCCGCGTGCGCCAACTCTCCGAGATCGGCCTCGATTCGCTGATGGGCGTCGAGCTGGGGGCGAGCCTTCAGGAGCGCTTCGCCCTCGACGCGCCGCCCGCGGGCATCTCCTCGGGGCTGACCGTCAACGAGCTGACCGAAACCCTGATCCAGGCGGTGGCGACGCCGGTGGACGAGGCGGCGGGCGTGACCTTGAGTCTCGCCACGAAGCATGTCGGCGATCTCGATGCCGCCACGCTCATGCCGTTCAACGAACTCGTCGAGAAGAACGTCTCGGACATCAAAGAGATCTTGCCATGACCCAGCCGTCACGCCCGCAGGACGGCCGGGCCGCGCTCGCGAGCTTCGTCACCAACCGGCTGGGCCGCGCCAATGCCCGGCCCTCCCCCGCTCTCGCCGAGACCAAGGCGCCGGCCGGCGATTCACCGCAGGATTTCGAGAAGCTGACCGGCTACCGGGAGCTGCGCCTGCAGCGCTCGGCCGCCGATCTGATCGGCCTCGCCAACCCGTTCTTCCGGGTTCACGAGACCCGTGCGGGCGCCAGCACCCGCATCGAAGGCCAAACCTTCTCGAACTACTCGTCCTACGACTATCTCGGCCTCAACGGTCACCCGGCGGTGAGCGGTGCGGCGCGCAAGGCGATCGAGGCCTTCGGCACCTCGGCCTCCGCAAGCCGGATCGTGGCGGGCGAGCGGCCCGGGCATCTCAAGCTGGAGCGGGCGCTGGCCGCCCATTACGGCACGGAAGCCTGCGTGGTGCTGGTGAGCGGGCACGCCACCAACGTCACGGCCATCGGCGCGATCCTGGAAGCGCCGGACGTGATCTTCCACGATGCGCTGATCCACAACAGCGTGGTGACCGGCGCCCAGCTCTCCGGCGCCCAGCGCCGCTCCTTCGCCCATAACGACCCGGCCTCGCTCGAAAAGCTGCTCGAGGCGACGCGTCACGAGCACCGCCGCGCGCTGATCGTGATCGAGGGCCTCTACAGTATGGACGGCGACGCGCCGGATCTGGCCGCCTTCGTCGAGCTGAAGCGCCGCTACGATTGCTGGCTGATGGTGGACGACGCCCACGGGCTCGGCGTTCTCGGCCGCACCGGCGCGGGGCTGCACGAGCATTGCGGAGCCGATGCCGGCGACGTCGATATCTGGATGGGCACGCTCTCGAAAACGCTGTCCTCCTGCGGCGGCTACATCTGCGGTCCCTCGGTGCTGGTCGAGTACCTGAAATGCACCGCGGGCGGCTTCGTCTACAGCGTCGGCATGTCGCCGCCGCTCGCCGCCGCGGCCGAGGCCGCGCTCTCGGTGATGCAGGCCGAGCCCGAGCGGGTGGAGCGCCTGCGCCGCAACGGGAATCAGTTCCTGGCGCTGGCCAAGAAGCACGGCCTCAACACCGGCACGAGCCTGGGACTTGCGGTGATCCCGGTCATCATCGGCGATTCGCTCAAAGCCGTGACGCTGTCCGACCGCCTGTTCAAGCGCGGCATCAACGTGCAGCCGATCATCCATCCGGCGGTGCCGGAGCGCTCCTCCCGCCTGCGCTTCTTCATGACCTCCGAGCACACCCCGGAGCAGATCGCGCAGACGGTCTCGACGATCGTGGAAGAGCTGGCCGCGCTCGAAACCGGCGCCACGCTGATCGAGCAGTTGATGGCGCGAAGGGGGGCGTAAGCCTGCCGCCTATCCTATCCATCCCCGCCCTGAGGTGCCCGCTGACGCGGGCACCTCAGGAAGAGGGTGCGATTGGGATTGCTCTCAGGATCAGCGCCCGGCCAGCCAGATCACGTGCCGCGCGCCGCGCTTGCCGCGTGCCCTCGCCGCCACCTCCTCGACCGAAAACCCCGCCTGTCCGAGCCGCTTGCTGAAGGCGGCATCCGGGTGTGCCGACCACACCGCCAGCACCCCGCGGGGGCGCAAGGCCGCGCGCGCCGCGCCGAGACCGGCCGCGTCGTAGAGGCGGTCGTTCGCCATGCGGGTGAGGCCGTCGGGGCCGTTATCCACATCGAGCAGGATCGCGTCCCAGACGCCCGGGCGCTCGCGGATCACCGCGGCGACGTCGGCTTCACGGATTGAAACCCGCGGGTCATCCAGGCTGCCGCCGGTCAGTTCCGCCATCGGACCACACGCCCAAGCGAGCACCGCCGGCACGATCTCGGCCACCGTCACCTGTGCCGTGGCCGGCAGGCAAGCGAGCGCCGCGCGCAGGGTAAAGCCCATCCCGTAGCCGCCGATCAGCACCCGTGGGGCCGTCGCCCCTGCGATGCGCTCGGCCGAGAGCCGCGCCAGCGCCTCCTCGGAGCCGCTGAGGCGGCTGTTCATGAGCTCGTTGCGATCGAGCTGGATCGAGAACTCGCTGCCCCGGCGCATCAGGCGCAAGGTACCCGCTTCACCGGGAATCGCGGCGGTGTCGAGGTGCTCCCAGGGGATCAACGGTCGTCTCGCGGGCTCGTGTCAGGAGGAGCCGATGTCGGGAGGCTCACGGGTTCAGTACAAACGGAAACGGCGCGGGATGCTCCCGCGCCGCCGGTCTGATGCTCGGGAAAACGCCCGAAAACATCACATGCCGAACTGCACCTGTCGGCTGTTGCCCCGCTTCAGGTTGCGGAAGCGGGCCATCGCCCAGAGCGGGAAGAACTTCGGGTAGCCGTGGTAGCGCAGGTAGAACACCCGCGGGAAGCCGGTCGCGGTGTAGCGCTCCTCGCTCCACAGCCCGTCCGTTCCTTGCGTGCGCACGAGGTAGTTGACGCCGCGGGCCACCGCCGGATCGTCGACCTCGCCCGCCGCCATCAGCGCGAGCAGCGCCCAAGCCGTCTGCGAGGCGGTCG
Source organism: Methylobacterium sp. AMS5 (assembly GCF_001542815.1). GTDB lineage: Bacteria > Pseudomonadota > Alphaproteobacteria > Rhizobiales > Beijerinckiaceae > Methylobacterium. The sequence goes on along the minus strand of NZ_CP006992.1, from coordinate 1,930,311 downwards.
AGTAGCCGGGCTCGAATTCGGGGTTGAGCTTGTAGGAAGAGGCATCCTCGCCCCAGCCGCCATCCGGGTTCTGGATGCGGATGAGCCACGCCACCGCCTTGCGGATCTCGGGGCTCTGCGGATCGACCCCGGCGGCGTTGAGCGCGCACAGCACCGACCACGTGCCGTAGATGAAGTTCATGCCCCAGCGGCCGTACCAGCTCCCGTCCTTCTCCTGATCGTTGAGCAGGTAGGTCACGCCGCGGTCGAGCGCACGGCTGGTCGCGCGGGTCTCGCCGAGCTGTGACAGCATCGAGACGACGCGGGCGGTCACGTCCGCGGTCGGCGGATCGAGCAGCGCGCCGTGATCCGAGAACGGGATGTGGTTGAGGTAGTGGTGGTTGTTGTCGGCATCGAACGCCGCCCAGCCGCCATCGGCGCTCTGAAGGCCCTCGACCCACTCGCGGGCACGGGCGATCGACTCCGAATAGTCCGGCATGCCGCTGACCAGCCCATGCTGACGCTGGGCGCGATCCATCGCCATCACCACGACGGCGGTGTCGTCGAGGTCGGGATAGTGCGGGTTGGCGTACTGGAACGCCCAGCCGCCGGGGCGAACGTTGGGCTTGGTCTCGGCCCAGTCGCCCTTGATGTCGAGGATCTGGAGCGGCTTGAGCCAGTCGAGGCCGGCGCGGGCATTGGCCTCCGCCTGATGGCCGCCGGCTTCGAGCATGGCGTGGCTGTTCAGCGCCGTATCCCAGACCGGGGACAGGCAGGGCTGGACATAGGCCTCGTCTTCCTTCTCGGCGACGAGCTTCTCGATGGCTTCCAGCGCGATCTTCACCTGCGGATGCTCGGGCGGATAGCCCAGCACCTCGTACATCAGCACCGAGTTGACCATGGCCGGGAAGATGGCGCCGAGGCCGTCCTCGCCGTTCAGCCGCTCGGAGACCCAAGCGACCGCCTTGTCGATGGCGCGCTGGCGCGGCACCTTCGGGAAATGATCCTGCGTCTTCTGCAGCACGCGATCGATGCCGCCGAAGATCGGCGTCCACGGCCAGGTGGCGTGGGGCGAGCCCGGCCAGGTCCGCACCGAATCGGGCGGCGTCACGAACAGTTCGGCCACGCCGACGCCGCGCGGGTTCTTCGCCCGCGGCTTCTTGGCCTGAATCACGAACAGCGGCACCATGGTGCAGCGGGCCCAGTAGGACACCTTGTCGAGGTGGAACGGGAACCACTTCGGCAGGTGCATCACCTCCACCGGCATCACCGGCACCGCCGCCCACGGCACTTCGCCGTAGAGCGCGAGCAGGATGCGGGTGAAGACGTTGGCGTTGGCCGCGCCCCCGCGCTGAAGGATCGCCTTGCGCACGGCGCGCATGTGCGGCGCCTCGATGTCGTCGCCGATCATCTTGAGGGCGAAGTAGGCCTTCACCGACGCGCTCATGTCGAAGGGGCCGTCATGCACCAGCGCCCAGCCGCCATGCACCTTCGACTGCGTGCGGCGCAGGTAGTTGCCGATCTTGGCTTCGAGCCCGGGCCGCGGCTCGGTCCCGCGGAACTGGTGGAACAGGATGTACTCGGAGGGGATGGTCGCATCCGCCTCGAGCTCGAAGCAGATGTGTCCATCCGCCTGCGTCATCTCGGTCAGCGCGCGGGTGGCGCTGTGGACGCCACGCTCCACGTCGTCGAGGGACACGTCGCGGGTCTTGGGACGCTGCAGCGTCTCGACCTTGCTTACGGCCGCCTCACGCATCGTTCTCGCCTCGTTCGACTGTCTCGATGCCGTCGTCATATCCTTCAAGCGACTCCCTGTGCCTGTGCCCGTCCGCACATCCCGGTGCGGAACAGGGCTTGCGCGGCGTTTGTGCCGGATCGGATGGCGCCCTCGATGGTCGAGGGCAGCCCCGTCTCCGTCCAATCACCGGCGAGAACCAGATTCCGGTAGCGCGTCGCCGCGCCGGGGCGGCGCGCGGCTTCCGCGGGCGTCGCCGCGAAGGTCGCACGCTTTTCCTTGACGATCTGCCAGCTAGGCAAATCCCGTGCAAGACCGTTGAGATCCGCGATCTCGGTCCAGATGCGGCGCGCGAGATCCTCGCGGCCATCCTCCAGCAGTCGGTCGGCGCCGCTGATGGTGACCGAGAAGCGATCGGGATAGGCGAACAGCCACTCGGTCAGACCGCCGACGACGCCGAGCATCAGCGGAGCGCCCTCGGGCGGGCGCAGGGCGAAATGCGCGTTGACGATCGAGCGAAATTCCTGCGGCGCGGGCGTGCCGGGCAGGAGTTCGCTCGCCACCCAGGGCGGCAGGGCCATGACCACGGCGTCGTCGGGACCGATCACCGTCGGCTCGTCGGTGAAGTCGAGGCGCTCGATGCGGCCCTGGCCTAAGGTCAGCGCCCGCAGGCGCCGGCCGTAGCGGATCTCGGCACCGCGGCTCTCCAAGTAGCGCAGGGCCGGATCGACGAAGGCAGCGGACAGGCCCTCGACGGCGATGAGCGGCCGACAGGCACGCCCGCCGGCCCCCAGGGTCTCGCGCAGGATGGTGGCGGCGAGCCCGACATCGCTCTCGCGCGGATCGGTGTTGAGCGCGGCGAGCAGGACAGGGTGCCAGAGCCGCTCGTAGAGCGGCCCCTCGCAGGGCATCTTCTCACCGATCGTGCCGCTCTGGCCCGGCTTGTTGCCGGAGGCGGCCATCATCAGGGAGACCGGCGCGAGGTAGTCGCGCGCGCGGGTGCCCGGCACGCGCCGGCCGGCCCGCAGCACCCACCAGGGCAAACGGCCCGCGTTCGGGCGCAGGGTCCAGCGCTCGCCGGTGCGAATGTCGGCGAAGTCGAAGACCGCCTCGTCGGGTCCGGTCAGGGCGTTGGCCGGCGCGCCGATGAGGCGCAGGAAGTCGAGGGACGAGCGGTTGCCCGACAGGAGCAGGTGGTTGCCGTTGTCGATGGTCAGTCCGAGCGAGGGGTCGTAGTAGGAGCGGCAGCGCCCACCCGCCTGCTTGGCCGCTTCGTGCAGAACCACGCGGTTGCCGGCCTCCGCCAGCGAGGCCGCCGCCGAGAGGCCGGCGAGCCCGGCACCGACAACGTGAACCGTACCCGTCATCACAGGATCCCGTGGCGCAACGCGACGAGGAGAAGGGGAAATTTACCCGGCTTCACCCGCTCCCGCGGGGCCGCCCAGCCGCGCTTCACCACGGCGTCGAGGTAGAGCCGGTAGGCCGCCGCCATCAGGCGGGCGGCCTTGGTCGCGCGGCGCGGGCTGCGCTCGATGATCGCCCAGGTCTGGCGGTAATGCTCTTGCGCTTCCGCGGCGACCGCCGCGCAGACCTCGCCGAGACGCGGATGCGCCAGCGCGCTCTGCGGGGTCGGGTTCATCAGGCCGATCTTGTGGAATTTCTCCATCGGCAGGTAGAGCCGCCCGCGCGTCGCATCCTCGTCGATGTCGCGCAGGATGTTGGTGAGCTGGAGCGCCCGGCCCTGGTGCCACGCGAGGCGGATTCCGTCCGCCTCCGGCATGCCGAAAATGCGCACCGAGAGGCGCCCGACGGCGCTCGCGACCCGATCGCAATAGAGGTCGAGCTTGGCTTCCGACGGGGCGACGATGTCCTCCTCCGCGTCCATCGCCATGCCGTCGATGACGGCCTGGAAGTCCTCGCGCTTGAGGTCGAAGCGGCGCATCGGCTCTTCGAGCGGCTTCACCCGCGCGGGCGGGTGGCCGGCATAGAGAGCGTCGATATCGGCGCGCCAGCGGTCGAGTTCGGCCGCGCGGACCTCGCGCGGGCCGCCGTCATCGGCGACATCGTCCACGACCCGGCAGAAGGCGTAGACGGCGTACATCGCCTCGCGCCGCTCCTTCGGCAGCAGGCGCATCGCCGTATAGAAGGACGAGCCGGCGGCCGGCAGGGCGGGGGCTTCCGGGGTCTCGCCCGTCATCGGGCTGGCGGTGGCGCTCATCGGCCGGCTCCGGCGGGGGCGGGACGGCGCGACCGGAACGGGCGGCGCACCAGCGTGGCGGCGATGCCGCCGAGCGCGGTGAGCGCGAAGGCGGCCTTGCCGTGATGGACTTTTTCGCTGAGCGGATCGCGGGTCAGCAGCCCCTTCGTCAAGACGACGGCGAGGCGATGGATCGCGGCGATCTCCAGGCTGAGGCGCAGGTCGTCGATGAGATTCGGGAGCGGCGCCCCCTCGTCCAGCAGTTCGAGGGTGCGCTCGGCGAGTTCGCGGATGACCGCGCGCAATTGCGGCGTGGCCTGGGGCAGCCCCAGCATCGACACGTCGGCGCCGTGCCGCTCCATCACGTCGAGCGGGATGTAGACCCGGTCGAGATCGCGAAAATCCTTGCCGCAATCCTGGAGGTGGTTGAGCACCTGCAGCGCGGCGCAGATCGCGTCGGAGGTCCGATAGACCCGCGCCGGATCCTCGCCGTGCACGTCGAGCAGGAAGCGCCCGACCGGCATCGCCGAGTAGCGGCAATAGTGGATCAGCTCATCCCAATCCGCGTAGCGCGACTTGCGCGCATCCATGCGGAAGGCGTCGAGCAGTTCGAGCGCGTGGGTCGGCGGCTGATCGTGGGCCGCGAGTTCGCGCTTGAGCGGCTCGACCGTGGGATCCGAGCCGCCCTTGCCGGTGAGCGCGTCGGCCAGCGCGTCGAGCATCGCGATCTTGCGCTCGGGCGACAGGCCGGTGTGGTCGGCGACGTCGTCGCCGGCCCGCACGTAGTTGTAGAAGGCGAGGATCGCGCCGCGGTAGCGCGGGTGGATCAGGTGCGAGGCGACGGGAAAGTTCTCGTCGTGCTGGCCCTTGCCGGTGCGGGCGTCGCTGGCGGTCTGAAGCGCGGCGTTCATTTCATGTACCCCGCCTGCCGGAACCACGCGATGGCATCCTCAAGGCCCCGTCGGTAGGGCCGCGCGGAATAGCCGAGTTCCGCCCGTGCCTTGGCGTCGGAGAAGAACATCCGGGACTTCGACATGCGCACGCCGTCGATGGTGGCGAGCGGCGCCTTGCCGGTCACCCGCGCGATCTGCTCGGAGAGATAAGCGATCGGGTAGATCACCGCATAGGGCAGCCGCGTCGTCGGCGCCTTGCGGCCGACGATGGCGGCGATGTCGGCGAGCATTTGCGCCAGCATCACATCCTCGCCGCCGAGGATGTAGTGCTCGCCGATCCGGCCCTTGCGCAGGGCCAGGAGATGGCCCGCGGCCACGTCGTCGACATGGGCGAGGTTGAGGCCGGTATCGACAAACGCCGGGATCTTGCCTTGTGCCGCGTCGAGGATGATGCGGCCGGTCGGCGTCGGCTTCACGTCGCGGGGGCCGATCGGCGTCGAGGGGTTCACGATGACGGCGGGCAGGCCGTCACGGGCCACCATCTCGTCGACCACGCGCTCGGCCACCACCTTGCTGCGCTTGTAGGCGCCGATGGCGGTCTCCGGCGTCAGCGGCCGGGTCTCGTCGGCGGGCGTGCCGTCGTCGTGCGGTTTGATGGTCGCGACGCTCGACGTGTAGACGATCCGCTCGACGCCGGCCTTCAGCGCCTCCTCCATCAGGATGCGGGTGCCGTCGCGGTTGGTGCGGACGATCTCTTCCATGTCCGGCGCCCAGAGCCGGTAATCGGCCGCGGCGTGGACGAGGTAGCGCTGGCCGCGCATGGCGGAGGCCACGGCCGCCCGGTCGCGCATGTCGGCCTCGACGATCTCGACATCGGGCCAGATCAGGTTGGTGCGCGGCGAGGAGGCGCGCACGGTGATGCGCACGGCAAAGCCGGCCGCGCGGAAAACGTCCACCAAGGCGGCTCCGAGGAAGCCGCTGGCACCGGTGATCAACACCGGCCCCGCTGGGAACGGGCCGCTTTGGGTCGGCTCTGTCATCGTGCTCGCGTGGTTGTCGCAACGGCCTCGCCTGCCAGCCGCGGGAGCGGGGCAGACACGCGGAAACGCCGCCCCATCAACGCACCCGATTCAGGGCCGGACGGCGCGGCGCTTGTCTCATCGATGGCGCGGTGCGGCAAGCACCGCGCCTTCCTGTTCGGTCTCGTGCGCCCGGAGGCGCGTACGGATCAGGCCAGGCGCAGGCGCCCGGTCCGGCTGCCCTTCTTCTGGTCCGGCAGGGCGGCGCGGACGGCCTTGAGGATGCCGTCGGCATCGAGCCCGGCCTCGGCGTACATCTTCTCCGGCTTGTCGTGATCCTGGTAGCTGTCCGGCAGCGTCAGCGTGCGGACCCGGACCCGGCCCGTGTCGAGCACGCCGCGCTCGGCCAAGAGGTGCAGCACCATCGCGCCGAAGCCGCCGACCGAACCCTCCTCCACCGTCACCAGAACCTCGTGGCTCATCGCCAGATCGACGATCAGCTCGGCGTCCAACGGCTTGGCAAAGCGCGCATCCGCGACCGTGGCCACGACACCCTCCGCCTCGAGCGCATCGGCCGCCTTCAGCGCCTCCGACAACCGCGTGCCGAGCGAGAGAAGCGCCACCCGCGCCCCTTCCGGACGCCGCACCACGCGGCCGCGGCCGATCGCCAGCGGTTCGCCCTTCTCCGGCAACTCGATGCCGACCCCCTCGCCGCGCGGGTAGCGCAGCGCGATCGGACCCGTGTCGTGCGCGTGGGCGGTGGCCACCATGTGCACCAGCTCCGCCTCGTCGGCCGCCGCCATCACCGTCATGTTCGGCAGGCAGCAGAGATAGGCCAGATCGAACGCGCCCGCATGCGTGGCGCCGTCCGCGCCCACCAGTCCCGCCCGGTCGAGGCAGAACCGCACCGGTAGGTTCTGCAGCGCGACATCGTGCACGACCTGATCGTAGGCCCGCTGCAGGAAGGTCGAGTAGATCGCCACGAACGGCTTGTAGCCCTCGGTGGCGAGGCCGCCGGCAAAGGTCACCGCGTGCTGCTCGGCGATGCCGACGTCGAAGGTCTTGTCGGGATGCGCCTTGCCGAACAGGTCGATCCCGGTGCCGCCGGGCATCGCCGCGGTGATCGCCACCACCTTCGGATCGGCGTCGGCCGCCTTGATCAGGCTCTCGCCGAACACGCGGGTATAGGCCGGGGCGTTCGCCTTGGCCTTGGCCTGGACGCCGGAGACCACGTCGAACTTGACCACGCCGTGATAGCGGTCGGCGGAGGCCTCAGCCGGCGCGTAGCCCTTGCCCTTCTGCGTGACGACGTGGAGCAGGATCGGGCCCTGGTCCGAATCGCGCACGTTCTTCAGAACGGGGAGCAGATGGTCGAGGTTGTGCCCGTCGACCGGGCCGACATAGTGGAAGCCCATCTCCTCGAACATCGTGCCGCCGCCGACGATCAGCGAGCGGGCATACTCCTCCGCCGCCGCCGCGCGCTGGTAGAGCGCCTTCGGCAGCAGCTTGCCGAGCTGCTTGGCGGTCTCGCGGAGCGACCGGTAGGTGCCGCCCGAGGCGAGCCGCGCGAGGTAGGCCGACATCGCGCCGACGGGGGGGGCGATCGACATGTCGTTGTCGTTGAGGATGACGATCAGGCGCGAGTGCAGCGCGCCGGCATTGTTCATCGCCTCGTAGGCCATGCCCGCCGACATCGAGCCGTCGCCGATCACCGCGATCATGTTGCGGCGCTTCGGTGCCGGGCCGCCCCTGGCCTTGGCGTCCGCCTCCTCGAGGTCGCGCGCCACGGCCATGCCGAGCGCGGCGGAGATCGAGGTGGAGGAGTGGGCCGCGCCGAAGGGGTCGTACTCGCTCTCCGAGCGCTTGGTGAAGCCCGACAGCCCCCCGCCCTGGCGCAGGGTGCGGATGCGGTCGCGCCGGCCCGTCAGGATCTTGTGCGGGTAGCACTGGTGGCCGACGTCCCAGACGATGCGGTCGTCGGGGGTGTCGAAGACGTGGTGGAGCGCCACCGTGAGTTCGACCACGCCCAGGCCCGAGCCGAGATGGCCGCCGGTGATCGACACCGCGTCGATCATCTCGGCCCGCACGGCGTCGGCCACCCGCCGCAGCTCGCTCTCCGGCAGAAGCCGGAGACGATCCGGCGTCTCAAGACCCTCAAGGATCGTCGTGTCCGCTAGTGCCAAAGCCTTCACCCGTCTCTCAATGCGTTTCCGTCGGCAGGGCGGCTCTTGCAGGGCCGCACGCCCGAATCCTCGAACGCGGCCTGCCTTCGGATTTCGCCCGCCCCCGGAAACAGCTCTCCCCGGGACATATCAACGATCATTCTAGCGCAAACCGATCACGGGATACCATGATCTTGCTGCAACAGCGGCGCGTCTTTCAGAGGATTCGGCCGTTTCGTCTGCCTTCAGAGTTAAGGCAGCCCCACGATTTCACGCGTGACGCGCCCTCAATTATGGATGAAGGCTGCATTGATCAACATCTCGCCCGCTCATCCCTGAGGCCGCCGCCCGATGCCTATCACCGCAACGTTGACGGCCACGGCCGCGCTGGCGCTCGCCCTGATCGGTGGGAGCGCGGCCTACGCGGCGGATGCCGACAGATTCCGGCCCGGCGCGGTGAGCTGCCCCGACGAAGTCCGCTGCCGCCGCCCGCCGGGACCGCCGGACCGTGACATCCGGCCGCTGATCGATCCGCTCGGGCGCCCCTGCGGCTTCCGTTGGCGCGAGACGCCGTCCGGCCCCCGCCGCGTCCGGGTCTGCTACTAGGCCGGCGATGGCGCTGCGTCCGCTCCTTCCGGCTCTTCTCCTTGTCGTCGTCTCGCACGCGGCTTTGTCCCAGGCCCTGCCGGAGTCCCGAGCCCTGCCGGAGGCGCCGGCCTGCCGCGCCCTGTTCGCGGACGGCCGGGCGCCGACGCTCACCAACCCGAAGCTCGCCGACAGGGCCGTCCCGCTCTGCTTCGAGGCGTTCGCCGTGCTCCATTCGGGTGTCTCGCGCACGCCGCTCTACGCCGCAGAGCGGCTGACGCGCCGGAGCGTGTCCGCCGCCCGAAGGGTCGAGCGCGCCGACGCCTTCCACGACGAGGACCGCCTGCCCGAGGACGACCGCGCGAGCCTCGCCGACTACCTGCGGAGCGGTTACGACCGCGGCCATCTCGCCCCGGCCGGCGACATGCCGAGCGCGGTCGCCCAGGCCGAATCCTTCAGCCTCGCCAACATCGTGCCTCAGAACCGGGCGGTGAACCGCGGCCTGTGGGCGGCGATCGAGGAGAGCGTGCGCCGGCTCGCGAGCGAGCGCGGCGAGATCTTCGTCGTGACCGGCCCGATCTTCGAGGGCCGCTCGGTCGGGGCGATCAAGGGGCGGGTGCTGGTGCCGACCCGGATGTTCAAGGCGATCTACGATCCGCGCACCGGCGAGGCCGGGGCCTATCTCGTGCCGAATGCGGCGGGCGCGGAGTGGCGCGCGGTGTCGCTCGCGACCCTGCGGGAGACGGCCGGGATCGACGTGTTCCCGGCCTTGCCCGAGGCGAGCAAGGCCAAGGCGATGGCGCTGCCCGAGCCGCAGGAATTCTCCCGCGGCGGCCCGGAATCCTTCGCAGACTTCCTCAAGCAACTGGCTGTCGATGTCCTGCGCCGGCTCTGGCGCGAGTTGATGCGCGCGATCTTCTGAGGAGTCCCCGATGCCGCGCCGCAAAGCCGATCCCGCCCTTCCCTTCCAGCCCTTCTCGGAGGATGCGGGCGTCCAGACCTTCGCCGGGTTCTCGATCGAGAACGGCACGCGCCGCCTCATTCTGCATGGAAGCCTCGACCTCACCCGCGACCGGGCGGGGTTGAAGCGTGCGAGGGCGTTGAAGAGCCTGCTCGATGCGGTGGTCGCCACCCTCGAAGCGGAGGATCTGCCCGACGCCGTGCCCGAGGAGCCGGAGACGGCCGAGCCGGTGCGCAACCCCTTCGCCTGAAGCCCCAGGGCCATCGCTCGAAGGCGATCACCCTGATTTCCTGCTGGCCTCAGTCGCCGGCGCCCGCCTCCGCGCGGCGCTCTTTGCGCCGCGCGGCCGCTCATGCGGCTTCGCGCGAAGGTCGGGCCGGCGCCGGGCGCCGCCTTGCCCCTGCCGGGCGGCCCTGATACTCGAACACGAAATTCTTCATCCGCGAGCGGACGGCGCCCCGCGCGGCATGGCTCGAGCATCTTGGCTCGACAGAGCCAGCCTCGCGCGAGAGGCCACGCATCCGCGAGCGCCGGCCCGACCGGCTCCCACGCTTCACGCAGGACGAACGCACATGGCCCGCGAATTCATCTACCACATGCGGGGTCTGACCAAGACCTATGTCGGGGGCAAGAAGGTCCTCGAGAACGTCAACCTGTCGTTCTACCCCGACGCCAAGATCGGTGTGCTCGGCATCAACGGCGCCGGCAAGTCGACGCTGCTCAAGATCATGGCCGGCATCGACAAGGACTGGACCGGCGAGGGCTTCGTCGCGCAGGGCGCGCGCGTCGGCTACCTGCCGCAGGAGCCGCAGCTCGATCCGAACAAGTCGGTGCGCGAGAACATCATGGAGGGCGTGGCCGAGAAGCAGGCGCTGCTCGACCGCTACAACGAACTCGCGATGAACTATTCCGAGGAGACGGCGGACGAGATGACCGCGCTCCAGGACCAGATCGAGGCCCAGAACCTCTGGGAACTCGACTCGAAGGTCGATCAGGCGATGGAAGCGCTCGGCTGCCCGAGCGACGAGCAGCCGGTGGCGACCCTCTCGGGCGGCGAGCGCCGCCGCGTGGCTCTGTGCAAGCTGCTGCTGTGGGAGCCGGAACTGCTGCTCCTCGACGAGCCGACCAACCACCTCGACGCCGAGACGGTGAACTGGTTGGAGGGCCACCTCAAGCAGTATCCGGGCGCGATCCTGATCGTGACCCACGACCGCTACTTCCTCGACAACGTGACCGGCTGGATTCTCGAGCTCGACCGCGGCCGGGGCATTCCCTACGAGGGCAACTACTCCGCCTGGCTGGTGCAGAAGCAGAAGCGCCTGGAGCAGGAGGGCCGCGAGGACATGGCCCGCCAACGCTCGATCGCCCGCGAGCAGGAGTGGATCTCGGCCTCGCCCAAGGCGCGGCAGTCGAAGTCGAAGGCGCGTATCACCCGCTACGAGGAGCTGGTCGCCAAGCAGAACAGCAAGGTCGATGCGGCGGCCCAGATCGTCATCCCGATCGACGAGCGGCTCGGGCAGAACGTCATCGAGTTCGAACACCTCAACAAGGCCTTCGGCGACCGCCTGCTGATCGAGGATCTTTCGTTCAAGCTGCCGCCGGGCGGCATCGTCGGCGTCATCGGCCCGAACGGCGCCGGCAAGACCACGCTGTTCAAGATGATCACCGGCCAGGAGAAGCCCGATGGCGGGCGGATCGAGGTCGGCGAGACGGTCAGGCTCGGCTACGTCGACCAGTCGCGCGACGCGCTCGATCCCAATGCCACCGTCTGGCAGGAGATCTCGGGCGGCAACGACATCATCTACTTCAACAAGCGCGAGATCAATTCGCGCGCCTATTGCGCGGCCTTCGCCTTCAAGGGCGGCGACCAGCAGAAGAAGGTCGGCACGCTCTCGGGCGGTGAGCGCAACCGCGTGCATCTGGCCCGCACGCTCAAGGGCGGCGCCAACGTGCTCCTGCTCGACGAGCCGACCAACGACCTCGACATGGAGACCCTGCGCGCCCTCGAGGACGCGCTGGAGGATTACGCGGGCTGCGCGGTCATCATCAGCCACGATCGCTGGTTCCTGAACCGCATCGCGACCCACATCCTCGCCTTCGAGGGCGACAGCCACGTCGAGTGGTTCGAGGGCAACTTCTCGGACTACGAGGCGGACAAGAAGCGCCGCCTCGGGATCGAATCGATCATCCCGAAGAAGCTGAAGTACAAGAAGTTTTCGCGCTGATCGCCTGATGCGGGTCTCAGCCTGATCGGAGCAGATGCCGTATCAGCCGAGCCCGCGCGGCCCGTGAGAAAAAGCCAAATCCGCCATCCCGAAGGGGTCAAACGGATTTGGTATGAGTGTCACTCACAAAACTTCCGCCCTCCTCCCCTCCGCCTCCTCCTGAGGTGGATAGACGGGAGGACGGGCGTGAACCCCTCACCACCACGCTTCACCCGCCCCGAGCGGCGGCAGGCCGAGATGGGCCGCCACCGAAGCGCCGATATCGGCAAAGCTCTCCCGGCGGCCGAGAGCGCGCGGCGTCAGCCCCGGTCCGAAGGCCAGCACCGGCACCTGCTCGCGGGTATGCTCGGTGCCCGTCCAGGTCGGATCGTTGCCGTGGTCGGCGGTGATCACGCAGAGATCGCCGGGCTTCAGCACCGCCTGGATCTCGGGGAGGCACCTGTCGAAGGCTTCCAGCTCGGCGGCGTAGCCCGGCACGTCGCGGCGGTGGCCGTGCTCGGTGTCGAAATCCACGAGGTTGAGGAAGACGAAGCTGCCCTCCGGCAATCCGGCGAAGGCGTCGAGCGCCGCGTCGAGGCAGGCGGCGTTGCCGGCGGGCTTGATCTCGCGGCCCGTGGCGCGGTGGGCGAAGATGTCGCCGATCTTGCCGACACTCACGACCACCCGGCCCGCAGCCTCCAGCCCATCGAGCAGCGTCCCGGCGGGGGGTGCCACGGAAAAGTCCTTGCGGCGGCTGGTGCGGCGGAAGCCCTCCGCCGCGCTGCCGAGGAAGGGCCGGGCGATGACCCGGCCGACGCGGTAGGGATCGCAGAGTTCGCGGGCGATCCGGCAGGTCTCGTAGAGCCGCTCCAGCCCGAACGCCTCCTCGTGGGCGGCGATCTGGAACACGCTGTCGGCCGAGGTGTAGCAGATCGGCCTGCCCGTCCGCACATGCTCGGCCCCGAGCGCCTCGATGATCGCGGTGCCGGAAGCGTGGCGGTCGCCGAGGATGCCGGGCAGCCCCGCCCGTGCAACCAGCGCCGCCGTCAGCTCCGCCGGGAAGGCGGGCTGCGTATCGGGAAAGTGGCCCCAGGCTTCGCGCACCGGCACGCCCGCAATCTCCCAATGGCCTGACGGGGTGTCCTTGCCCGAAGCGGTCTCGACGGCGTGGCCCCAGAGCGCCCGCACGGGTCCCTCGGGCGCAAGCCCTGGCGGGACGCGCCCGGTGGCGCCTTTGCAGGCCAGCCCGAGGCCGAGCGCAGTGAGGTTCGGCAAGCGCAGGCGCCCGGCGCGCAGCCCCGGCCGGTCGCCGCGTCCGGCGGCGCAGGCCTCCGCGATATGGCCGACCGTGTCGGAGCCGGCGTCGCCGTAGCGGTCTGCGTCCGGAGCGCCGCCGATGCCGACGGAATCGAGGACGATGAGGAGGGCGCGGGCCATGCGTTCAGGCCGGCTCGATCTCGGCGGTGGTCGCGGCATCCATTTCGAAGGCCGCCGCGAACAGGGTGCGGGTGTAGTCGGTCTTGGGCGCGGCGAAAATCTCCTCGGCCGGGCCCTCCTCGACCACCTGGCCGTGCTGCATCACCATGACGTAGTTCGAGAGCGCGCGGACCACCTTGAGGTCGTGGCTGATGAACAGGTAGGCGATGCCGCGCTCCCGCTGCAGGTCGCGCAGCAGCGTCACGATCTGCGCCTGCACCGAGCGGTCGAGCGCCGAGGTCGGCTCGTCGAGCACGACGAAGCGCGGCTTCAGGACGATGGCGCGGGCAATCGCGATGCGCTGGCGCTGGCCGCCGGAGAATTCGTGCGGGTAGCGGTCCATCGCCGCCGGATCGAGGCCGACATCGGTGAGCGCCTTCGCCACCAGGGCACGGCGCTCGTCGCCGCCCTTCACCAGCCCCTGCACCGCCAATCCCTCGGCGACGATGTCGCCCACCGACATGCGCGGCGAGAGCGAGCCGTAGGGGTCTTGGAAGACCACCTGCATGTCCTTGCGCAGGGGTCGCATCAGAGCGGGGCCGCGCGCCTCGATGCGCTGCCCGAGGAACACGATCGGGCCCTCGGATTCGGTCAGCCGCAGCAGGGCGAGGCCCAGCGTGGTCTTGCCCGAGCCGGATTCGCCGACGACGCCGACCGTCTCGCCCGCCCGCACCCTGAGCCGCACCCCATCGACCGCCTTGACGTGGCCGACGGTGCGCCGGAGCAGCCCCGCCTTGAGGGGGAACCACACCTTGAGCGGCCCGGCCTCGACCAGCTCTTCGGCGTGATCGGGCACGGGGTTCGCCCGGCCTGTGGGCTCGGCGGCGAGCAGCCGCTGCGTGTATTCGTGCTGGGGCCGGGTGAAGACCCGATCGACCGGGCCCGCCTCGACGATCCGGCCGGCGAGCATCACGCAGACTGAGGTGGCGATGCGGCGGACGATGCCGAGATCGTGGGTGATGAACAGCATCGCCATCCCGAGCCGCTTCTGCAGGTCGGCCAGCAGCGCGAGGATCTGCGCCTGAACGGTGACGTCGAGGGCGGTGGTCGGCTCGTCGGCCACCAGCAGGTCCGGCTCGCAGGCCAGCGCCATGGCGATCATGACGCGCTGGCGCTGGCCGCCGGACAGTTCGTGCGGATAGGCGCCGAGCCGCCGCTCGGCGTCGCGGATGCCGACGAGATCCATGAGTTCGAGGATGCGGGCCCGCGCCACCTTGCCCTTCAGGCCACGGTGGATCTCCAGCACCTCGCCGATCTGCCGCTGGATGGAGTGGAGTGGGTTGAGCGAGGTCATCGGCTCCTGGAACACCATGGTGATGTCCGCGCCGCGCACCGCGCGCATCTCCCGCTCGGGCAGCGTGAGCAGGTCGCGCCCCTTGAACAGGATCTTGCCACCCGGGTGATGGGCGGCGCCGTCGAGCAGCCGCAGGATCGAGAGCGCCGTCACCGATTTGCCGGAGCCGGATTCGCCCACCAGAGCCAGGGTCTCGCCCCGCTCGATGGAAAAGCTGACGCGATCGACCGCGCGGGTCTCGCGCGTCCCGGAGCGGAAGGCGACCGAGAGATCCTCGACGGTCAGCAGCGTATCGGACATCGAACCCCGGCGAACGAAAAACGGCCCGCCGCGATCCGGTGTCGGAGCGGCGGGCCGAGGGGTTATAGCGCGCGGGGCCGGCCGCGCGAATCGTCTTCGCGTCGCGCTACTGCGCCAGCCCGACCTGCACGAGGTTGTCGCTGAAGGTCGGCGAGTGACCCATGCCGCCATAGGTCGAGGCGCTGATGACGTTCACCGCCCCGTCCCGGTTGAGCGAGTGCCAGTAGCCGAGCGAGGCAATCACCAGCCCAGGCGGCACCTCTTCGGTCACCCGCGCCTGCCCGTGGAAGGCTCCGCGGTCGTTGAACACCCGCACCAGCGCGCCCTCGCCGATCTCGCGGCTCTGCGCGTCGGCCGGGTTGATCAGGATCGTCTGCTCCCCCTGCGCACGGACCTTGTGCGCCTCGTTGGCGTATTGCGAGTTGAGGAAGCCGTGGCTCTTGGGCGAGACGATGTTGAGCGGGTAGCGCTCGGCCTGGGCCGGATTCGTCTCCGGCCGCTCGTTGGCCGGCACGTAGCCCGGCAACGGATCGAGGGCCTCGCCGCCCTGGAACTGCTCGTACATCTGCCGGAAGGGCGGGGCGACGAAGTTGCCGCTCGTGACCGCGGCCTCCGAGTAGAACTCGCACTTGCCCGAAGGTGTGGGGAAGTTGCCCTCGGCATGCGGGGTGCGCGTGTCGGGATCGCCGATGTTCAGGCGGTACCAGCCATGCTGGCGGAAATGGTCCATGCCGATGCCGCCGAGCTTCGGGCTCTCCCAATCGAGATACCATTCCATGAGTTCGGTCTCGCTCATGGAGAACTGGGGCTCGGTGAAGCCGAAGGTCTTGGCCAGCCGCCGGAACAGCTCGGCATTCGAGACCGTCTCGCCCGGCGGTTCGATCGCCTTCTGGTTCAGGGTGAAGAAGAAGTGCCCCCAGGAGAACATCATGTCGTCGTGCTCGGCCGCCATGGTGGCCGGCAGCAGGATGTCGGCGTAGCGGGCGGTGTCGGTGACGAAGTGTTCGCTGACGACCGTGAACAGGTCCTCGCGGGCGAGCCCGCGCTTGATCTTGGCGGTCTCGGTCGAGTTCGAGACCGGGTTGGCGTTGTAGACCATCAGGGCGTGGATGCCGGGCTCGATCCCCGCCTCGCCGGTCAGCACCTCGCCGAGCTTGAGCACGTTGAGCACCCGCGTCCCCTCCGGGATCAGGTCCGGCCGGCAGACCCGGTCCCAGTGCACGGGGAACTCCCACAGCGGCATCTGGTAGACGCCGCCGCCCGGATCCTTCCAAGACCCCGTCAGGGCGGGAAGCGAGAAGATGGCGCGCAGCGCCTGGGCACCGCCCGCGCTGCGCTCCACCGCCACGCCGGGCCGCAGCGCCGCGTTGCGGGTGGTGGCGTATTCGCGCGCAAGCTGCCGGATGTCCTCGGCCGGGATGCCGCAGATCTCGGCGGCGTATTCCGGCGTGAAGGCCTGCGCCCGTTCCTTCAGCGGCTCGAAGCCAACGGTGTGGCGGGCGATGTAGTCGTCGTCGGTCAGGCCTTCTTCGATGATGACATGGATCATCGCCATGGCGAGCGCGCCGTCGGTGCCGGGTTTCGGCATCAGGTGCCAATCGGCCTGGGCGGCGGTGCGCGAGCGGTAGGGGTCGATCACGATGACGCGGGCGCCATGGCGCTGCGCCTCCTTCACCACGTGCCAGTGGTGGATGTTGGTCGAGACCGAGTTGCAGCCCCAGATCACGATGAGCTTCGATTGGGCGAAGCTCATCGGGTCGGTGCCGTTGGTGGGGCCGACGGTCAGCAGCCACGCGGTGCAGGAGCCCGAGCCGCAGAACGTCTTCTCGGCGACCGTCGCACCGAGCCGGTTGAAGAAGGCGTCGCCCACGGTGAGGCCCTGCACCACGCCCTCGTTGCCGAGATAATTGTAGGGAAGGATCGCCTCCGCCCCGTGCGTCTCGATGATGCCGGTGAAGCGGCGGTGGATCTCGGCGAGTGCCTCGTCCCAGCCGATCCGCTCGAACTGGCCGCTGCCCTTCGGGCCGGAACGGCGCATCGGGTAGAGGATGCGGTCGGGGTTGTAGTGGTGGCGGTCAAAGTCCTTGAGCTTGCCGCAGAGCGCGCCGCGGGTCATCGGATGATCCGGGTTGCCGCGCACATCGATCAGCCGCCCATCCTCGACGGTGTAGATCATCGAGCAGGTGTCGGGGCAGTCGTGTGGGCAGGCGCCGAGCCGGGTGACGGCTTCGGAAACGGACTTTGCAGCCGCCTCGGCATCGATCTCCGAGATGCGCTCTTCGAGCATCGTGTTCCTCCTCGTGAGGCCGGATCTTGGCGTCCGGCTCTTGCAAGCATCGAGCCTAGCGCGCGGAACACCAGAAAAATAGTGCCATTCTTAGAATCTCACTAAAGTACAACTCCCTCACGAAGCCTCGGGCGCGGCACAATGATGCTCCTCGGCAGGGCAAACCGTGCCTCGGAAGCGGGCAGCCATCCCCTTCCCGGGCCGGCGCCCTAAATCAGCCGCCGTGCCTCGTCTCGCCCTCGTTCTTCTGCCGGCCGCCCTCGCCGTGCTCGCCGGTCCCGCGCGTGCGGCCCCCTCGCCCGAGAGCGAGACGGTGGAGCAGGCGCTCTGCCGGCTGATCGAGGACTCGGCCAAGGCGCGGAAGCTGCCGGTTCCGTTCCTGACGCGTCTGATCTGGCGCGAGAGCGCGTTTCGCGTCGGCGTGGTGAGCCCGGCCGGCGCACAGGGCGTGGCGCAGTTCATGCCGGGCACGGCCAAGGACCGCGGGCTGACCGATCCGTTCGACCCCGAACAGGCGATCCCGCACGCGGCGCATTTCCTGGCCGACCTCAAGCGGCAGTTCGGCAATCTCGGGCTGGCGGCGGCGGCCTATAACGGCGGGCCGGGGCGCGTCTCGGCCTGGCTCGCCGGCAGCGGCGGCCTGCCCGCCGAGACGCGGGCCTACGTCATCGGCATCACCGGCCGCCCGGCGGAGGATTGGCGGCCGAACGCCGGCGTCGAGATGCCGGAGGGCGCCGATCCGGCGGCGAAGACGTCCGAGGGCAAGAAGGCTGAAGACATGCCGCCCCCGCCGGAGGCCGAGACGCAGAGCTGCCTTCAGGTCACCGCCGCCCTGCGCATCCCGTCGCGCGGGGACCGCTTCGCCCTGTCCGTCGAGGGTGGCCCGGCCGCGCCCTGGGGCGTGCAGCTCGCCGGCAACTTCTCGAAGTCGCTGGCGCTCGCGAGCTTCCAGCGGGCGCGCGTGCGCTACACCAACGTGATCGGCGAGGTGCGGCCGATGATCGTCGGCACCCGCCTGCGCTTTCGCGGCACCCGCACCTTCTACCGGGTGCGCATCCCGGCCGAGAGCCGGAACGCGGCCGACGGCCTCTGCCAGAAGATCCGCGGTGTCGGCGGCGCCTGCATCGTCCTGAGGACATAACTCCCAACGTCGCCACCCCGCGGCCATGAATCCGCCGCGACCGCCGGGTCAATCACGGGTCACATGATCAAGGCATTCGTCTCTCTCGTCTCGCTGGTCTGCCTCGGGCTCACCGCCTTAGGGCTGAGCGGATGCTCGCCGCTGGCGCTGTTCGATGCGCTCGGGCCGCGCGACAAGGGCGGGCGCCTCGCGATCCGCGACGCGGCCTACGGCGCGGATCCGCGCCAGCGCCTCGACGTGTTCGTGCCGACCGTTCCCGTGGCGCGGGCGCCGGTGCTGGTGTTCTTCTACGGCGGCTCGTGGAACAGCGGCAGCAAGGACGACTACGCCTTCGCCGCGCAGGCCCTGGCCGCGCAGGGCTTCGTGACCGTGCTGCCGGATTACCGGCTCTACCCGAAAGTGCGCTTTCCCGACTTCCTGAAGGACGGGGCGGCGGCCATCGCCTGGGTGCGCGACAACATCGCCGCGCAGGGCGGCGATCCCAGTCGGATCGTGCTCGCGGGCCATTCGGCGGGCGCCTACAACGCGGCGATGCTGGGGCTCGACCCCGAATATCTGCGCCAGGCCGGCGTCGATCCGCGGGTCATCCGGGCGGTGGCCGGGCTGTCGGGCCCCTACGACTTCCTGCCCTTCGACCAGAAGACCTCGGTCGACGTGTTCGGGCAGGCACCCGACCCGGAGGCGACGCAGCCGGTCTCCTACGCCGGCGCCCACTCGCCGCCGACCTTCCTCGCCACCGGCGACAAGGATACCGTGGTGCGGCCCCGCAACACGGCGAGCCTCGCCGCGCGCCTGCGCGAGGCCCGCGTGCCGGTGCAGGAACGGGTCTACGAGGGCCTCGACCATGCCGACACGCTGCTGTCGCTCTCGGTCAGCTTCCGCCGCAAGGCGCCGGTGCTCGCCGAGATGAGCGCCTTCCTGCACCAGCATGCGGGCGCGCGCCGGCTCACTACGCTGACGATGCACTGATTTTCATGCGGTCAGCGAAACTGGTGCTTGAAATCCCAGCTTCGATGCGCCGCCTCTTCTCCGTTGATCAGAAATTGTATATCGGCACCGCGATTTTCGGGCCAGACGACAAGGTCGCGCTCGCCAGCAAAATCGATTTGGACAGGGTGATCGTCTTCGTTTGCGATCCAAATCAAGGTTAATTCATCGCCCGGCTCGAGCTCGAAACACTCTGGCAACGGCTCGACTGATACATAGATCGGGCCGTCTTTGCGGTTCACAATTTTCTTCGTCACAAGCATGATCAAAATCCCAAGACCGCTTGGCCATTCGCGGCGAATGGCCCTCAGGGCTTAGAGCTGACGCAGGCACTATAGAGCGCGTCCATGTCGCAGCGATCCGCCATTTGGAGACATCACCCCTCCCGCTCCTCCGGGATCGGCCGCGGCCGGCGGTCGGGCCCGATGGCGACGAAGGTGAAGAGGCCTTCCGTGACCTTCATGGTGGCCTCGCCCTCCCGCTCCCGGCGCCAGACCTCGACCTGGATGCGCATCGAGGTGCGGCCCGTCTGCACGATCCAGGCATAGAGGCTCACCTCGTCGCCGACGAAGACCGGGCGGTGGAAGGTCATCGCCTCCGCCGAGATCGTGGCGCAGCGCCCCCGTGCCCGGCGGGCGGCGACGTTGCCGGCGGCCATGTCCATCTGCGCCATCAGCCAGCCGCCGAAGATGTCGCCGGCCGGGTTCGTATCGGTGGGCATGGCCACGGTGCGGATCACCGCCGGCCCTCGGTCGGTGGGCTGCACGGACTCGGCGCAGGGCAGTTCGCTGGTCATCGGAAGGCTTTGCGAATCCTAGGATAAGCCTCAGCCTAACGGTGCCGTGGCGGCGCGGCCACCGCACCCGGTGACGGTGCTTCTGACTTGTTTCGCGCTGGCTCCCGCACCTCACCGCGGGCGTCCCGGCCCCGATCGATCAAATGCGACGGATCGCGTTAACCGATTTTTAACTCGGCGATTGCGGGAACCGGACGGCCGTGAGAGCTTCATTAACGGAAGCTTAACTGCTCGGTCAGGGCCATGCGTATCGCGTTCTCCAAGCTCTGTGTCGTCCGGCCCGCCCTCACGACCCGCCTGCTGGCGGGCCTCGCCCTGGCCGGGGCTCTTCTCATCGCCCCGGCCCCGCGCGCCGAGGCGCAATCGACCGCCGCGCTGCCCGCCATGAGCCTGTCGGCGGTCACCACCGGTCCCGCCCGGCCGATCGCCGCCTGGGCCGAATTCTGCGAGCGCTATCCGGGCGAATGCGCGGTCGATCGCACCGAGGCCGCCAGCATCACCCTGACCCCGGCGCTGTGGCAGACGATCAACGCGGTCAACCGCCGGATCAACCGGTCGGTGGAAGCGGTGACCGATGGGGACCATTGGCACGCCGCCGACCGCTGGGATCTCGCCGAGGACGGCCGGGGCGATTGCGAGGACTTCCAGCTCCTCAAGCGCCGCCTGCTGGTCGAGGCCGGCCTGCCGCGCCGGGCGATGCGGATGACCGTCGTCATCGACGAGAAGGGCGAGGGCCACGCGGTCCTCACGATCATCACCAACCGCGGCGACCTCGTGCTCGACAACAAGACCAACGCGGTGCTGCCCTGGCGCCAGACCGGCTACACCTTCGTCAAGCGCGAGAGCCAGGAGGCGGTGGGCTGGATGGCGCTCGGCCGCGACGCCTCGCCGCTCACGGCAGCCAACCGCTGAGGGGAACTTTCTCAGTAATTTTTCCCGGTCCCAAATCGGGACCGGGCCCGGATCTGGTGCGTTAGCAGGCTTTAACGGTTCGGCGGCCAAGGTTGATGAGAGGTTTCCGCGAGCGCGTGCCGCCCCGGAAAACCCTGTCACCGCCTCAGGTTCGCCGTCCCAGGGTCCGCTCGTCCCATGCGTCGCGTCCTTCTCGCCAGCCTCACGACCCTTGCCGTCCTCGCCGCCCTGCCCGCGCGGGCGGAGAGCCCGGAGGGTGTGCGCCACGCGGCGTGGCAGGCCTGTCTCGACGAGGCGTTCGCAGAGCAGATCCGCACCACCAGCCGCAGCTTCGCCGCCACCAAGGCGGTTTCCACCTGCCGGGACCGTGAGGAGGCCTATCTCGGCGTGCTCGCCGGATCGCCGCTCCTCGACGGAGAGGACGTCACCCGCATCCGCCCCGCCCTCGTCGCCCGCGCGCGCGACCGGCTGATGGGTGAGCGGCGTTTCAGCGCCCTCTGAACCCCTTCCGGTGTCCCGCCCCTTCACGCCAGCATGTAGGCGAGCAGCGAGCGCAGTTGCGCCGGCTTGATCGGCTTGTGGACGAGTTCGGCCCCCGTGGCCTGGGCGCGGGCGGCGATGTCGGCCCCGTGGTCGGCGGTGGTGAGGATCACCGGCGTCACCCAGCCCCGGTTGCGCCGCAGGTAATCCACCACGTCGAGACCGCAGGCGCCGTTGTCGAGGTGGTAGTCGATCACCATCACGTCCGGCCGCGCCAGACCGGCACCGAGGGCGGCCACGACGCCCGCGAGATCGCGAAACACCTGCACCTCGGCATCCCAGTTGCGCAGGAGCCGCTGCAGCGCCTCCGCCGTCGAGGCGTCGTTCTCGATCGCGAGCACCCGCGCGCCCGTCAGCGCCGTCGCCAGCGGTGCCAGGGTCACGCGCGGGTCCGGACGCTGGGTGGCGACCGACAGGGTGAGGCTCAGCCGCGTGCCGTGGCCGGTGCGGGAATGCAGTTCGATGGCATGCCCCAGCGTCGAGGCCATCCGCTGCACGATCGACAGGCCGAGCCCGAGGCCGATCCCGCCATCGTCGCACTCGCGCGCGCCGCGAAAGAACTCCTCGAAGACCAGCGCCCGCTCGGCCTCGGGAATGCCGCAGCCGGTATCGACCACGTCGATCCGGCAGAGCTTGTCCCGCCGCCGCGCGGCAATCAGCACGCCGCCGCTCTCGGTGTAGCGGATCGCGTTCGAGACGAGGTTCTGGAGGATGCGCTGGAGCAGGATCCCGTCGGTCTCCACCACGATGTCGGCGCAGCGGGTGACGAGGCGCAGCTCCTTGCGCTCGGCGAAGGGCTGGAAGCTGGCCTCGATCCCGGCCACGAGGTCGGCAAGCCGCACCGGCTTGACCACGGGGCGCACGATGCCGGCATCGAGCTTCGAGATATCGATGAGCGCCTTGATCAGGTCTTCGATCGTCTCCAGGCCGCGCTCGACCTGCCGGGCGATCCCCTGCGCTTCCGGCCCCGGCGCGAGGTCGGTCAGCGCGGAGAGCGAGAGGCGGGCGGCGTTCAGCGGCTGGAGCAGATCGTGGCTGGCCGCGGCCAGGAAGCGCGTCTTCGAGCGGTTGGCGGTCTCGGCCTCTTCCTTGGCGGCCTGCATCGCCGCGTTCGAGCGCTCCAGGCTGTTCATCAGCGCGGTCAGCTCTTCGGTGCGGGCGCGGACACGGCCCTCCAGCATGATCGCGGTCTGGAACAGCGAGTAGGCGCCGCCCTGCTGATCCATGGTGCGCTCGACATGGGCCATCAGCGCCGCGTTGATGCGCTCGAGCTTGGCCACACGATGCGTCAGGGCCTCGATGGTCTGCGGTTCGGCGGGCGGTTCCATCCAGAGGCCTGGGCGATTCATCGGGCCGTCGTCACGTCGCGATCTTCGCGCCGCGGCGGTCCGGAGACTCGGCCCGGCCGATGGCGATGCCCGTAAAAGTCTGGTTCAGGTGCATCGAGCGGTACTGCTCGCCGTAGGTTTCGAAGCCGACCACGCCGTAGCGACGGTACAGGTCGGCGATGCGGTGGCGCGCCTGCCGGCTCTCGGCATCGAGCCGGCGAAACACGCAATCGAAACCGATCACGAGGTCGAGCCCGCCGAGCGAGGCGTCGAGGCTTTCGAGTTCGGCCCGCGTCGCCTCGACGATGTCGCGGGGCTGCGCCAGTGTCAGAACCACGCCCTCGCCGATGGCGCAGAAGAAGGTCATCGAGCCGTCCGGCTCCACCCGGCTGATCGAGCGGCAGTAATACTCCCCGCCGATCTTCACCGCGAGCGGGTAGGCGGCAAAGCTCATCGTCGAGAGGTTTTCCGGGTCGAGCCCCACCGCCATGGCGTATTCGCGTGCCGCGGGCTCGGCGTTGAGTTCGGTGACGCGCCGCTCGTCCTCGCGGGCGGCGGTGACCACGAACTTGCGGCTCGTCGGCTCGAAATTGTCGCTCTTGAAGATCCGGATCGGGAAATCGGTCTCGACCAGAAGGATCACCGCCGCCTCGCGGCAGACTTGGCCCTCGTGGATCAGCACGGTGCTGCGGAAGGCGAGATCGTCACCGGCCGAGCCGCCGATCAGCGGGATGCCGTCGAGCGCCCAGGCCACCGCCGAGACCACCGTCTCCTCCGCATTGGCGAGCGAATCGATCAGTGACAGGGCGAAACGGTGGCCGCTGCCGCCCTCCGGCCGCACCCCGTCGAGGGTCCGGCGCAGGCCGCGCACGGTCGAGGCCGCGCCCTCGACATCGAGCCGGGCAATGTCGGTGAGCAGACCCGAGACGATGCGGAAGCCCTGGCGCGGGAAGGCGATGGCGACGAGGCCGCGGTCGATCGAGCCCGCCGGGCTGATCCCGCCGGAGGTGGAACAGCCGGTGAGCCCGATGCCAGGAAACTGCGCCGCGAGCGCGGCGGTGAGGGTTTCCGCCTCATAGGCCGGCGAGAAGAAGACGATCAGATGGCCGACCGCCGACCGATCGATGGCCCCCGCCACGGCCGCGACCGCGTCCAAAGCCTCGCCCGCATCCGTCCAGGCCGTCTGGATTCCGCACAGATGCCGTTGCATCTGCGTGCCGTGCGCCACCGCCTCGCTCCCTCGCACAGGGTCTGTTCCGGCAGGCCGGCCGTCCCTGACATATTGTGCACGACTATGTGCGCCGCGAAGGGGCGTGGCAATGGGCGGACGGGCGCTGGCGGGTCACGCGGCGGCCGCCGGCCGCTCGCCCCGTGCCCGGTAGGACAAAGCCTCGGCCAGATGCAGCCGCCGCACCTGCGCCTCGCCGTCGAGGTCGGCCAGTGTCCGTGCGACCCGCAGCGTGCGGTGGAAGCCGCGGGCGGACAGCCGCATGGTCTCGGCCGCGTGGCGGATCAGCGCCGCACCCTCGGCATCGGGCGCGGCCGCCGTCTCGATGGCGGTGGCCGGGCAGGTCGCGTTGGTGGTGGCGGCGGGCAGGCCGAGGGCGGCGTAGCGCGCGCTCTGGAGGGCGCGGGCGGCGGCGACCCGCGCCGCGGCCTCGGCCGAGCCTTCCGCGGGCGGCGGCAGGATCAGGTCGGCCGCGGTCACTGCCGCGACCTCGATCCGCAGGTCGATCCGGTCGAGCAGAGGCCCGGAGATGCGGGCGCCGTACTGCGCGAGGCAGCGCTCGTTCGGCCCCCGGCGACAGGCATAGCCGGGCTCCAGCGCCATGCCGCAGCGGCACGGGTTCATCGCCGCCACGAGCTGGAACCGCGCCGGGTAAGTCGTCCGGTGGTTGGCGCGGGCGATCATGATCTCGCCCGTCTCCATCGGCTGGCGCAGGGAGTCGAGCACCTGGGGCGTGAACTCGGGCAGCTCGTCGAGGAACAGCACGCCGCCATGGGCGAGCGAGGCCTCGCCGGGCCGCGCGTTGAGCCCGCCGCCGACCAGCGCCGCCATGGAGGCGGAATGGTGCGGCTGGCGGAACGGACGCCGGTTCGAGAGGGCTCCGCCCTTCAGCTCGCCCGCGACCGACTGGATCATCGAGACTTCGAGCAGTTCGCGCGGGCCCAAGGGCGGCAGGATCGAGGGAAGGCGCGCGGCGAGCATCGATTTGCCGGCGCCCGGTGGCCCGTTCATCAGCAGGTTGTGGCCGCCGGCCGCCGCGATCTCCAGGGCGCGCTTGGCGCCCTCCTGGCCCTTGATGTCGCGCAGATCCGGCATCGGCCCGGCGGGGGCCGCCACCGCGGGCTGCGGCCGGGCCATCACTTGGCTGCCCTTGAAGTGGTTGGCGAGCTGGATCAGCGAGCGCGGCGCCAGCACGTCCATGTCGCCGGCGGCCCACGCCGCCTCGGGCCCGGTCGCGGCCGGGCAGATCAGGCCGAGGCCGCGCCCGTTGGCCGCCATCGCCGCGGGCAGCACGCCGGCCACCGCCGTGATCGAGCCGTCGAGCGCGAGTTCGCCGAGCACGCAATAGCCGCCGAGCGCGTCCGCGGGCAGCGCGCCGATGGCGCCCATCACCGCGAGCGCAATCGGCAAATCGTAATGCGAGCCCTCCTTCGGCAGGTCGGCCGGGGCGAGGTTGACCGTGATGCGCTTGGCCGGGAGCGCCAGCCCCGAGGCGATCAGCGCCGAGCGCACCCGCTCGCGCGATTCCGCCACCGCCTTGTCGGGCAGGCCGACGATGGTGAAGGCGACGGCGCCGGCTGCGATCTGCACCTGCACGTCGACGGCACGCGCCTCGATCCCCTCGAAGGCGACGGTGGCGACGCGCGTGACCATGGTGCTGCGGCAAGCTCCGAACCCGGAGGTTGCAACCTAAGCAG
The DNA here is from genome assembly GCF_001542815.1 of Methylobacterium sp. AMS5. Lineage (GTDB taxonomy): Bacteria > Pseudomonadota > Alphaproteobacteria > Rhizobiales > Beijerinckiaceae > Methylobacterium. The sequence goes on along the minus strand of NZ_CP006992.1, from coordinate 1,904,590 downwards.
CACTACGCGCGCTGGCAATCACGAGCGGGGCCTTATGAAGACCGGCAGGAACAACCGGGACGATCAGCGGTTCGCCCGGCGTCTCTCTCAGTATTGGAGCGTCTCATGTCCTTCCGCCCCCTCGCCGCCTTCGCCATCGGCTTCGCTCTCCTCAGCGGTCCGGTGCTCGCCGACGAGAAGCTGCCGCCCGACCAGCAGGCCAAGGTCGAGGACGTCCTGAAGAAGGAGGGATTCACCAAGTGGAAGGAGATCGAACTCGACGACGGCATGATCGAGGTGGACGACGCCATCGACGCCAACGGCAAGCAGTTCGACCTCAAGCTCGATCCGAAGACCCTGGAGATCGTGAAGCGCAAGGCGGAGTAAGGCATCCGCTCCCGGAGGGGTCGCCCCTCCGGGACTACCGCAGTTTCTCGAAGTAGGCGCCGCTCTCGGCCACGCCCTGCCCGTCCGGCTTCAGTCCCTGCCAGCGCGTGACCAACGCCCGCCCCTTGGCGAGGGTGAAGAGGGGCTGGCCCGGCTTGTAGACCGCCACCCCGTACGTATTGACCGTTTTGCCATCGCCGTAGCGATCGAACGTCACCGCGAGATCCCGCCCCTCCTGGCGGGTCCGGCAGCGGAGCGTCTCGTCCGATTGGAAGCCCCGTATGGTCAGAACGCATCCGTCGCTGACATCGGGCGCCAGCAGCACGAGGTCGTAATTCACAACGACGCCCGTACCGCCGGCTGTGCGGCCGGCCGCGTGCTCGTAGCGGTAATGGCCCTGCCAACCTTTGAGCGCCCCCTCCTGTGCCGGCGCTCGGGCTCGATCCTGCGCGCCGGCGGGTACGGATAGGCCCGCAAGCAGCGCCAGGACGGCGAAGCGTGCCGGAATCGTGGTCGTCCGCATGGCCTCTCCCTGTATCGGCCCTTCGCTTACCCGAAGCATGGCCGCGCTGTCGGAGGGGGGCAACCCGCTTGCATCCCGCCGCGCGGGCCGTCATATACGGCGCGGGAGGTTGGCGAGGGACGTTTCACTCGCCAACCGGGTCAGGTCCGGAAGGAAGCAGCCCTAACGAGACCGAGCGGGTCTTCGTCCAGCCTCCCACCCTCGCCGCCCGTGGGCCGGGCGGCCAGCCTTCCCCAAAAAGTCCGAACGGCGGCATGGACGAGACGCACGGCACGTTCCCCGACGAGCCGGGCCTGCCCGGCATGCCCGCCCCCGCGCCGGCCGCGGCCCCCTATCGCGTCCTGGCGCGAAAATATCGCCCCCAGACCTTCGATGACCTGATCGGCCAGGGCGCCATGGTGCGCACGCTGGGAAATGCGTTCGCGGCCAACCGCATCCCGCAGGCCTGGATGCTCACGGGCGTGCGCGGCGTCGGCAAGACGACCACCGCCCGCATCCTCGCCCGCGGCCTCAACTACCTGCGCACCGGCCAGCCGGATACCGGCCCCACCGTGTCGATGCCGGAACTCGGCCAGCACTGCCAGGCGATCATGGAATCCCGGCACATGGACGTGCTGGAGATGGATGCCGCCTCGCATACCGGCATCGACGATGTGCGCGGCATCATCGACGGCATCCGCTACTCGCCGGTCTCGGCCCGCTACAAGGTCTACATCGTCGACGAGGTCCACATGCTCTCGGAGAAGGCGTTCAACGCCTTCCTGAAGACGCTGGAGGAGCCGCCGCCCCACGCCAAGTTCGTGTTCGCGACCACCGAGATCCGCAAGGTTCCGGTGACGATCCTGTCGCGCTGCCAGCGCTTCGATCTGCGCCGGGTCGAGGCCGACGTGCTCTCCGCCCACCTGAAGAAGATCTGCGCAGCGGAAGGGGTGGAGGCCGAGGACGAGGCGCTCGCCGCCGTCACCCGCGCCGCCGAGGGCTCGGTGCGCGACGCGCTCTCGCTGCTCGATCAGGCCATCGCCCACGGGGCGGGCGCGGTCTCGGCTGCGGGCGTGCGCGACATGCTGGGCCTCGCCGACCGCTCGCGCATCGTCGATCTGTTCGAGGCCGTGATGCGCGGCGACGTGCCGGCCGCCTTCGCCGAGATCCGCGCGCAGTACGACGCGGGTGCCGACCCGGCGGTCGTGCTCTCGGATCTCGCCAGCTTCACCCATCTCGTCACCCGCCTCAAGCTGGTGCCGGGGGCGGAGGCCGACCCGACCTTGAGCGAGGCGGAGCGCGTGCGCGGCGTGGCGTTCGCCGGGCGCCTGCCGGTGCGGGCACTGTCGCGGGCGTGGCAGATCCTGCTCAAAGCGTTGCCCGAGGTGCAGGCCGCCCCCCGCCCGCTCGCCGCCGCCGAGATGGCGATCGTACGGCTTGCCTATGCTGCCGACCTGCCGACGCCCGACGAGGCCCTGCGCCAGCTTCGCGCCGACATCGCCTCGTCCGAGGGCAACGGCGCCGCTCGCCCGAGCCTGGGGCGCGACGGCGGCTCCGCCATGGCCTCGCACGGCTCGGCCGCGTTGCAGATGGCGCCGCCCGCCCCGCAACCCTCGCCCCGGCCGACCCTGGCCGCGGTTCCCTCCCCCGTCACGGCCGCTGCGCCCCAACCCGCATCGCGCCCGGCTCCGGTGGCCCCTGCCGGTCCGCGGCTCGGGCGCTTCGAGGACGTGGTCGCCCAGGCCGAGGCGGCCCGCGACATCGCCCTCAAGGTGGCGCTGGAGCGCGACGTGCATCTGGTGCGCTTCGAGGAGGGGCGGATCGAGTTCCGCCTCGCGCCCGGCGGCCGGCAGAGCCTCCCGACCGATCTCGCCCGCGCCCTCGATGCCTGGACCGGACGGCGCTGGCTGGTGGCCCTCTCCAAGGAGCCCGGCGCGCCGACGATCGCGGAACACTCGCGGGCGGCCGAGGAAACCCGCCACCAGAACGCCGCCGCCCACCCGCTGGTGCGGGAAGTTCTGTCGCGCTTCCCCGGCGCGCAGATCGTCGATGTGCGGGACAAATCGCCGGAGACCGCCGACGCCGCGGCGGACGGCGCCGGGCCGGCGGCCCCTCCGCCCGAAGAGACGGACGACGACGCCTGAGGCTCACCCCTCACCCTGGCAAGCCGGGGCCCCTGCGCCTAAGTGCGGGGATCTGACCCTTTCTCGACCGGAACCGGAGAACCCACCATGCGCGACCTCATGGGCATCATGAAGCAGGCCCAGGCCATGCAGGAAAAGATGGCCTCGGTTCAGTCCGAACTCGAAGCGGTCGAGGTGTCGGGCGCCTCCGGCGGCGGCGCCGTGACCGTGCGGATGACGGCCAAGGGTCAGGTGCTCGGCGTTTCGATCGATCCGAGCCTGATGGTCGCCGACGAACGGGAAATCTTGGAAGATCTGATCGTCGCCGCCTGCAACGACGCCCGCGGCAAGGCCGAGGCGACGGCCCAGGAGAAGATGGCGGAGCTGACGAAAGGCCTGCCGCTGCCGCCCGGCATGAAGCTGCCGTTTTAGGGTTGATTCGACAGGATCGGCGGCGGGCTGTTCGGTCCGCCGGCAAGGTCCCGGCAGAGTGGGTGCGGCGTCCTGCCGCATGCTGTCGCGAGGGCGAGATCGATCGCCCTCACGCGACGCTCTCCCGTCGAATCAAAGCGACAAATCAGGGACTTGGCCTGATCCGGCCATAGCATCTCGGGCGTGCGGCCAAGGCCGCCATCTGAACGTTCGCCGAACGAGGCGGCACAACTCTAAATTTTGTTAAAGAACCGATTTCACCAAACAGGCAAGGTGGATGGGCCGGGTCGAACGCGGCCCCCCTTAGCGAGGCTCGGCGGTTCCGCCGGTTCCTCCGATCTGGACCGGCGGAACCACCGCCCTGATTCGGGGAGATACCGTGCCAATCCTGCTCTCGGCTCATCTGGTCGCCGCGTGCGTTGCTCTCGCCGCCCTTGTGGGCACCAACCTCTGGGCCCTGCGCGTCGCCGCCGCGATGACCGCGACGGAAGAAGAGCGTGGGACGGGTTGCTGAGCCGGCGTCTCGCCCCGTCGGAGGTCAGCCGGCGTGTCAGGCCGAAAGCCGCAGAGGCGTCCCGTCCAGGGTCGGAGTAAGGTCCGCGTCCTCGCCGTGGCGGGCAACCACCACCCGGCCGACGCCGGTTTCCTTGGCGAGGCGATAGAGCGAGACCAGAGCCGGGTCGTCGGACGCCGCATCCGAGGCGATCACGATCGAATCCATGCAGGGTCCGACCGCGGGAATGAGCTCGGCGCCGTCCTCGGCATTGCGCGCATCGAGCCGGCAGAGCACCCAATCGTAACTCTGCGACAGGGCGTTGAGCCCGATGGCGAGACCTTGCGGCTCCTCCACCAGCACGTCGAGAGGCGCCGCGCCGCGCTTCACCGCGTGGAGACGCGAGCCCCGCACCGGTTGGATCACGTCGAGGAAGTCGGCCGCACCGGCCACCAGATCGGTCAGTCCCGGCTCGGACGGCCCGGAGACCGCGCCATTCACATCGACCAGCAACGTCTGGCGGCGCGGGCCGAGCACCCGGGCGAGATTGGAGGCGAGACCGGGCGTGCCGTCGGCGCGCGGGGTTTCGACCACGAGCACACAGCCCCCCTTGGACGGCCCGGTCAACGGCCCCGTCAACGGTCCCTTGCCGTGCGACTTGCCCGCTCCGTTCTCCAACCGGGCGATCAGCCCATCGAGATCGGCATAGGAGGCGGAGGATTTCGCGGGGACGCCGAACCCGTCCCTGTCCGCTTTCGCCCCATCCGCTTGCGTGGCCGCCTCGGCTCCGATCGGCGCCGTGCTGGCGAAGACCGGGTGATGCACCGTCGCCGTCGCCCTTAGGGAATTGGCGAAGGCGAGGGCCGGGGCGAACCGCTCTGTCGCAGAGGCCGGATAGGCGCCGCCATAGACCGGCTCGTAGGCAGGACGGCGCGACGGGGGCGGCTCCGGCTCGGGATAGAAGTCGCGCGGGCGATCGGTTCGGGCGCTTTGAACGAAGGGCTCTCCCTCATCCCCGTTGCGGTCTCCGCCCGGCCCGGACGGCGTGACGAGGAGATGGCGGCCGATGACCCCTGCGCTCGCGAGCAGGAAGGCCAGCATCGTGGCGAAGGCGACGATCGGCAGCTTCTTCGGGAACGAGGGCAGATCGGGCACGATCGCACGGGACACCACGCGGGCATTGGCCGGGCTGGCATTCTCGGCGTCACGCGCGGCGGCCTCGCGGTAGCGGGCGAGATAGGATTCGAGCTGTTCGCGCTGGGACTTCGCCTCGCGCTCCAGGGCACGCAGTTCCACCTCGCTGGTGTTGCCCTTGGCGACCACATCCTGCTGGCCCTCGACCGCCGCGCGCAGGCTCTCGACCCGAGCGCCCGCGATCTTGGCGTCGTTCTCGAGGGTGCGCACCACCCGCTCGGCAGCGGCCTTGATCTGACTCTCGAGATCCTGGACCTGGGCCGTCAACTCCTTGATGCGCGGGTGGGCCGGCAGCAGTGTGCGCGATTCGAGGGCGAGCTGCGCACGCATCGCCATGCGGCTCTCGACGGTGCGCCGAATCAGCTCGTTGTTGGCGACATCGGGGATCTCGAAGGCACGGCCCTCCTTGATCATGTCCTTGAGGAGCTTGGCCCGGGCGGTCAGGTCCGCCTGGATCGTGCGCGCCTGCGAGAGCTGGCTCGACAGTTCGGAGAGCTGCTGGGACGAGAGCGGCTGAGCCGCTGCACTGCTCCCCGTGCCGATCAGGCCGTGCTTGGCGCGGAACGCCTCGACCTTCGCCTCGGCTTCGGCCACGCGGGCGCGCAGGTTCGCGATGTTGTTGCCGAGCCAAGTCGAGGCGTAACGGGCGGTATCGACGGAGGCCGCCTCCAGCGAGGCGAGGTAGAGGTCCGCCACCGTGTTGGCGCCGCGCGCGGCGAGTTCGGGGTCGCGCGATCGGAACTCGACGGCGAGGATGCGCGACTTGCCGACCGGATAGACCAGCAGGTGGTCGAGGTAGCTTTCGAGAATCCGATCCTCGGACGGACGATCCATCGGCGCCGAGACGAGCCCGAGCATCATCAGCGTGCGCCGGATCGCCGAGCTGCCCTCGGCCTCCGGATCGAATTCGGGGTTTCCGACCAGCTTCAGGCTGCGAATCGCTTGGCGGGCGATGTCGCGCGACATCGCCACCTGCACCTGACTCGCGACGGCCTGCTCGTCGATCGGCTGGGTCTGGTCCGTCCGCTCGGCGGCGGTGCGGGCGAAAGCAGGATCGCGGCTTTCCAACAGAACCTTGGCTTCGCCGGTGTAGCGCGGGGTCACGACCTGCACGAAGACGCCCGCACCGAGCGCGGCCACGAGCGTCGGCACCGCGATCCAGGCCCAAGAGCGGCGCAGGACGCCTCCAATCTGCGCCACCGCCAATCCATCGCCGGGCCCACCGGGCCCACCGGTGGACGGAAGAGACGGATCGGTCGACAGCCTGAGGCGCGGCATGGGCAGTCTTTACGAAGGCAGGACGCGGATCGGGGCGATCGATCCGTCTCGGGCCAGTAAAGGTCGTTAAGGTTGACTTCCCGTTAAGAGCCGCGACCGGGCGTCGTCGGCATTCGAGACGAGGCGTCGAACCCGAGAGGTGATTCCGGTCGGTCGCGCGGCCGGATCAGCATTCGTTAACCATGCGCCGTTAAGTAACGCCGAGGTTCTTCACAACGGCGATGGCGATGCAGCGGCGCGCATTTCTCCTGGCCCTTCCGTCCGTCCTGGCGCTCGGCGGCTGCCTGCGCCCGGATTTCCGGACCGTCGATCTCGATGCGACCGGCACCGGGTCCATTGGCACGCGCTACGCCCTGGCGGCGGGCGACAAGCTTCGAGTCATCGTGTTCGGGCAGGATAACCTGTCCAACATCTACGCGGTCGATGGCGGCGGACGGATCGCGATGCCGCTGATCGGCGTGGTTCAGGTGGGCGGGCAGACGACCGCGCAAGCTGCCCGGCTGATCGAAGCCAAGCTCGCCGCCGGATATGTGCGCGAGCCGCACGTGACGGTCGAGGTCGATGCCTACCGGCCCTTCTACATCCTCGGTGAGGTGACGACCTCGGGACAGTACCCTTACGTCAACGGCATGACCGTCGAGACGGCGGTGGCGATTGCCGCGGGCTTCGGCCCACGGGCGGCACGCGACTACGCGGTGCTGACCCGCGAGGGCCAGGGTGGGCTCATCAACGGCATCGTCCCGATGTCCTACCCGGTGCGGCCGGGCGACACGATCGTCGTCAAGGAGCGGTTTTTCTGAGTGTCTCTCACAAAACGCCCGCCGCGCTGTCATCGCCAGAGCGAGAACGGTCAGAACCGGGAGTTTCGTGAGGCACTCTTAAGCCGGCTCATCGCAGCATTCACCAACGCCTAACCGCGATCCACGAAAGCCGGGCGGCAGAGGCCTCCGCGTGCCCTTTGCGCTTGCTCTTTAACCGGGTGCTGACCGCCCCATGACGATCTTCCGCCGGATCGGGCCCCGCATCGGGGCCGTCCGCGCGGAGACCGACTGCCGTGGCCTCTCCCTTCGCCACTTCTCTGACCGCCGCCCTGACGCCCCAGGGGCCGACGGTTCACCCGGTCGCGGACCTGTCGTCCCGCGTGGGCACCGGTGAACGGCACCGCATCCTCCACGTGTTTCGGGCCCCGGTCGGCGGCCTGTTTCGCCACGTTATCGATCTCACCCGCCTCCAGGCGGAGGCCGGGCACGCCGTCGGCCTCGTCTGCGATGCCTCGACCGGCGGCGAGCGGGCCGAACGGACCCTGGCGGAGCTGTCCCCCTACCTCGCGCTGGGCGTCACGCGCGTTCCGATGCGCCGGAACCCGCATGCGAGCGACCTTCAAGTCATGCGCGCAGTGCGGGCGCAGGCGCTCGCCGTCGGCGCGGACGTGCTGCACGGGCACGGCGCGAAGGGCGGCGTGTTCGCCCGCCTCGCCCCGCTCGGCGCGGCCGGGCGCGGGGTGATCCGCGCCTATACCCCGCATGGCGGCAGCTACAATTACCGTCCGGGCACGGCCCTCCACCGGGTCTACATGGCCGCCGAGCAAGTGATGGCGCGGGCGACTGACCTGTTCCTGTTCGAGAGCGAGTACGTCGCCTCGCGGCATGCCGCTTTCGCGGGAGGCTCGCCGCGCCTTGAGCGTATCGTCCACAACGGCATCGCGGAAGCCGAGTTTGCCCCGGTGGAGACGGCGGATGACCCGTTCGATCTCGTCTATGTCGGTGAACTGCGTGAGGCCAAGGGATTGCCGGTGCTGTTGCGGGCACTCGCGCGGCTGAGGGGCCAGGGCCGCGACCTCCGGCTTCTGATGGTAGGCTCCGGCCCTGATACCGAGAGCATCGCCGCGATGGCCGAAAATCTCGGTCTTCGCCATGCCATCGCGTTCGAGCCGCCTCAGGCAATCCGGCCCGTGCTCGGACGCGGCCGGGTCATGGTCGTGCCCTCACTCGCGGAATCCTTGCCCTACGTCGTGCTGGAGGCTGCGGCGGCCGGACAGCCCCTCGTGGCGACCAATGTCGGCGGGATCCCGGAGATCTTCGGGGCCTTCTCCTCCGATCTGGTTCCGCCCGGCGATTGCGAGGCTTTGAGCACCGCCATCCTCCGTATCCTCGATGAGGAGCCATCGCGCCGGCAGGGCCGCACCCGAGCGCTCAGCAACTCGCTGCGCACCCGCTTTTCCATGAACCGCATGGCGACCGACGTGTTGTGCGGCTACGCCGCCGCCTTCAGCGCCAAACGCATGCGGACCGTGTCTGTCCCCGCGGCGGCTTGAAAGCGGACGGCGATACGCTCGATGTCCCCGTTTCCCACAGCCCAGCTCGCCCGCACATTAGGCTTTTGTGAAGGTCGTTCCGGCACACTCGACGGCCGGAGAGGCTCGATGTTTTCACGTGGAACATTCCGATGAGCGCCATCGACGTTCGGGATCTGCTCAAGGTCGCGCGGGAGAACGGCTCACTGACATCCGTGCCGGCGCCGCTCGCGCTCTACAGCGACGAGAATCCTGACTCCGCACCGTCCGTATCCGCATCGATTCCTGCCCCACCCCCGCCGAAAGCGACTTGGCTGTCGCCGGTCGTGCTGGCCGGTTGCGTGCGGCTCGCTGAATTCTGCGGTTTGATCCTGCTTGGCTTGGCTCTGCATCAGGCCTTGCTGCGCGGCGTCGTGCCGCTCGCCCCGCGCTACCTCGCCGCCATTTTGGCGGTGACCATAGCGGCGCTCGGACTTTTCCAGGCTTCGGGCAGTTACCGGATCGGCGCCTTCCGCGATCTGCCGAGAACGGCCGTGAAGCTCGCCACCGGCTGGTCCATCGCGTTCCTGATGGTGGCCGCGGCCATGGTGCTCGGCAAGGTGGCCGACCATTATTCCCGGATCTGGCTGCTCAGCTACTACATGGCCGGCCTCGGAGTGCTGCTCGGCGGACGCGCAGCGCTTTCGGCCTTCGTGAACCTGCAGATGGCCAAGGGGCGTTTCGACCGTCGGACCGCAATCGTCGGCGGCGGACCAGCGGCCGCGGAACTGATTCATGCCCTGGAAGCGAGCGGCGACAATGGGATCCGCATCATCGGGATCTTCGATGACCGGGGCGATGATCGATCCAGCACGGACGTCGCCGGCCACCCCAAGCTCGGCAATGTCAGCGACCTCGTCACCTACGCCCGCCACGCGCCCGTCGATCTCGTGGTGTTCACCCTGCCGATCTCCGCCGAGACGCGCATCCTGCAGATGCTCGCCAAGCTCTCGGTTCTTCCGGTCGACATCCGCCTCTCGGCCCACGCGACCAAGCTGCGCCTGCGCCCGCGCGCCTATTCCTATCTCGGCGGCGTGCCGCTGCTCGACGTGTTCGATAAGCCGCTGGCCGATTGGGACGTCATTCTGAAGGGCGCGTTCGACCGCCTCGTCGGCCTGCTGCTGCTGCTGGCCCTCTCACCGGCGATGATCGCCGTGGCGCTCGCAGTGAAGCTCACCTCGCCGGGGCCGATCCTGTTCCGGCAGAAGCGCTACGGCTTCAACAACGAACTGATCGAGATCTTCAAGTTCCGCTCGATGTATGTCGATCTTTGCGATGCGGGCGCATCGCAACTCGTTACCAAGACGGATGCCCGGGTGACGCCCGTGGGCCGCTTCATCCGCAAGACGTCGCTGGACGAGCTGCCGCAGCTCTTCAACGTGATCCGCGGCGATCTCTCGCTGGTCGGGCCGCGCCCGCATGCGGTCCAGGCCAAAGCGGCGAACACCCTCTACGATCAGGTGGTGGACGGCTACTTCGCCCGTCACAAGGTCAAACCCGGCATCACCGGCTGGGCGCAGATCAATGGCTGGCGCGGTGAGACCGACACCAGTGAGAAGCTCCAGCGCCGGGTCGAGCACGACCTGCACTACATCGAGAATTGGTCGATCCTGTTCGACCTCAAGATCCTGCTCACCACGCCGCTGGCGCTCTTTAAGACCGACAACGCGTATTGAGGATCCTTGAGACCACGAACGGGACGGGGCCCAGGACCGCCAGAGCGCAGTCCTGGGCCTCTTCATGTTTCGAGAAATGATCCGACGTCGCCGTCGCGCCGGATCAGGGCAGTGCGCCGGCCTTCTCCTTCACCTTGGTCATCGTGTCCTGGCAGGCCGTCTCCTGGCCGGCTTTGTCCTGTTCCTTCGCCTTGGCGAGCAGGGTACGCGCTTCTTCCACGCCCGCTTTCGTCGGCTTGGTCGAGGGGTCGGATGGGGCGCCGGCCGGCGGCTTGTCGAGGGCCTTGGGTGAGTTCGAGGAGGTGACGCCGCCCGGCGGCTCCTTGCCCGTCACCTGCTCCGCCCCGGCACTGTTGAGCCGGCGCTCCACCGTGGAGATGTCGTCCTTGCAGTTGACGGCCAGGGCGGGGCCGGCAGTGACGAAGACGGCGAGGGCAACGGGCAGAGTCAGGGCAATGCGCATGGGGTGGGGGCTCCTCCGAATCAGTTTGTGACGAGCCGGTCCCGTGACCGTCCGCCTCGGCCGGAACAGTCCTCGAAGGCCCCTCCGTGTTCCGCTCTGCGACGCTTCGCCCAACGCCGAAGAACCGCTGACGGACATAGAAAAGGGGTGCGGATCTCGCGATCCGCACCCCTGTTCGTCCCGGACGAAGTGTCGGGAAATTTAACGGATCAGGTTGACCAGGGCCGAGCCGGCCGGGCTTGCCAGTTCCTTGGCGTCGATGGTGCCGTCGTTGTCCGGGTTGGCGGCCTTGAACTGCGCCTCGACGGCGGCGAGGTATTCCTTCTTGTCGAGGGTGCCGTCGTTGTCCGGGTCGAGCTTCTTGAGGTCGGCTTCGCTGACGCGGCCCTTCAGCTCCTTGGCATCGAGCGTGCCGTCCTTATCCGGATCGAGCTTGTCGAAGGCAGCGGAGCCGGCGGCCAGGGCCTCCTTGAGATCGATCGTGCCGTCCTTGTCCGGATCGAAGGCGGCGATATCGACCTTCGTGGTCGTCGTCGGGGCGGCGTAGGCCGGAGCGGCGACGAGCGCGGCGAGAAGAACGGCAGAGGAGAGGCGGAACGCCATCGGGGGCAAACTCCTGATCGAAGAGGCCCGGCAAAACCGGGCAAACGGCAAAATCGCGGAGACGCTCGCGACCACCATGCCTCGGGCAAACATGCCACGGGACAAGCGGCCGTTCGGCCTCGCTTCGATTGCGTAACTTGCCCGGGAGACATTGGCAATAGGCAGGATGAAAATCACAGATCGCGTCTGAAGCATCGTCCTGGATACCGATCCGGGACGATGCTTCAGGCGCTTGTTTTCGCTTCACTTTTCCCGAAAGCCGGAGACCACCTTTCGGCATGGTGCTCGAGCCCGCCCCCTGGAGCTGAGGTCGGATATGGAAGCGGCGCGGTTCAAGAGAACCGCGCCGCTCGCGTCGATCGAGAGATGTCCCGGACCGGATTCGGTCCGGGAGCGTGTTCGGGCCTGAGATCCGCTCAGCCCTTCCGGACCAGCGGGAAAGGCTCGACCACGGGGGCCGCAGGCGGCGGCTCGAACAGGATGCGCAGACCACCGAAGGCCGCCACCGGCGCGCCGGGCGCGAGGCTGCGGTTCGAGGTGGCGTTGGGCACCCGGACGATCGGAACCTCGTTCACCGGCGAGAAGGTGCCGAAGGTCGCGTAGTTGGCGTTGAAGGCGTTCTCGACGTAGCCGTAGAGCTCGATGTTCGACGCCACGCGGTAGCTCGTGTTGAAGCCGAACACCGCGAAGTCGCCGGTGGTCTTGTTCTGGTTGGTCGGGTCGCCGACGAGGAACTTGCCCGTGGCGAAGCGCGCGAGCGCGCCGACCCGCCATTCCGGCGTCACCTGATATTGCACGCCGACCTTGAGCTGGTGCGGCGCGACGCCGGGCAGGCGGTTGCCCGGACGCACGAGCACGACACCGCTCTCGTCGCCGCCCGCGCTGTTGAACGGGTTGCCGGGCGCGGCGAGTTCGACCGGCGACTCGAAGGTCGCATCGACGAAGGCGTAGTCGATGAAGGCGTTCCAGCGCGGCGCGTTGTAGAACAGGCTCGCCTCGACGCCCTGCCGCTTGGTCGAGCCGACGTTACGGAAGTAGGCGCGGCCGATCGTGTCGGGGGCGGGCACGAACAGGATGTCGTCGTCGTTGCGGGTCGAGAAGAAGCCGGCCTTCCACGACAGGATACCGCCGAAATACGCGTCGGGCTGCGGGATGCGGCCGCGGACACCGGCCTCGACCGTGCGCGCCACGACCTGCTTCAGCGGCGGATCGCCGACGAAGAAGTTGGTGAGCGAGCAGGGCGCCTGCGGGTCCGCGCAGGACAGTTCGGCCGGGGTCGGGGCGCGGTTGGCTTCCGTGTATCCGCCGTAGGCGACGAGGTAGTCGGGGATGACCTTGTAGGTCGCGCCGATGCCGGGGTTGAAGCGCTGGTAGTAGTGGTCGCCGTTCAGCGCCGTACCGATCTGGTCGCGCAGGATGATCTTGGCCATGTTGAACCGGCCCTGCAGCGTCAGGGTCAGCCGGTCGGTCAGGTCGGTGTTGTTGTTGAAGTAGATGCCGCCGTAATCGTTCGAGGTCCGCACCGAGACCGGCGTGATGATGCCGTCGTCGCTGGAGACGACGATGCCGGGGGGCGAGAAGCCGCGGTCGAGCGTGAGGCCGCCGATGGAGTTGTCCGCCGTGAAGCGGGTGCGGCCACCGTCATAAGAGCCGCCGAGCACGAAGCGGTTCGGCAGGCCGAACAGCGTCTCGCGCACCACGGTCTGGACCGTGGCGCCGAAATTGTCGGTGTCGGTGCGGGTCTGGTTGAGGAAGGCGTAGGGTCCGCCCTCGTCGAAGCGGTCGGCGAAGGTCGGGTTGATCCCGCCGAAGTTGAAGGTGCGCAGCCGGTCGGTCCGCACGGGGTTGCCGGTGCGGTCACGCAGGAAGAACTGGTTGTCGTCCGCGCCCTCGGAGCAGACGAAACGCTCGTCGACCTCGCAGTTCTCCACGTCGGCGGCGTCACCGTTGGCGGTGCGCTGGCGGAACAGGCCGTAATAGGCGTTGCCCTGCACGGTGATCGTCGGGGTGACGTCGTAGGTGCCGGAGAGCTGGAAGCGCAGAAAGTCGTTCTTGGTCTGGTCGGGATAGGTGAAGACGTCGCTGCGATCGGCCTTCAGCAACTCGACCGGGGCAGTGCCGTTGCCGGTCAGGCTGTTGCTGGCGCCGATGACGTTGAAGTGGAATTCGCTCTTCTCGCCCTGCACGCCGAGATCGGCGTAGATCTGGTTGAGCCGCGAGGGCGAGTGCTTGCGCCAACCGTCCTCGCCGAGCTTGGTGCCGGCGACGTAGAGGCCGATATTGTCGATGCGCTGGCCGTGCTGGAACGCCACCGCGCCGCGCCCGAACGAGCCGCCGAGCACGTTGATCTCGCTGCCCTGGTAGGTGAAGCCGTTCTTGAGCGTCACCGCCAGCGAGCCGCCGAGCGCGTTGAGGCCGAAGGCCGGGTTCGAGCCCTCCAGCTCGATCCGATCGACGGCGATGTCGGGGATCAGATCCCACTGCACCGTGTCGCCGAACGAGGTGTTGAAACGGGCGCCGTTGAGGTAAACGGCCACGCCCTGCGGCGAGCCGCCGAGCGGCGAGGCCTCGAAGCCGCGATAGGTGATCGTCGGCTGGAAGGGATTGCCCTGGGCGTTGTTGACGCTGATCGAGCCGACGCGCTCGTCGAGCGCCCGCACCGTGCTGGGAAAGCCGACGCGCGAGACGTCGCCCGAGGTCAGCACGCTCGTGTTCTGCGGCAGCTTGTTGCGGTCGATGCCGTCGAGGACCGTGACTTCGCGCAGGCCCGACGCGGTCGAGGTGGAAACCACCCGGCGCGAGGCCGCGACCGGCGTATTCGAGACGACGCTGATCTCTTCGAGCGTAACGGCCTGTCCACCGCCCGCGCCTTGCGCCATCACATGTCCCGGAAGCAGTGCAACCGATGCGATGAGGCTGCCTCGCAGCACCCGCATTGTCATTCCCCAGCCCTTATCATTCGTGCTTGCGGCCCGTTCGAGCGGAACCGTCGCCGGATGTTGCTGAAGGAGGGGGGCAACGACAATCGCTGCCGAGCTTCTACAGGACCAATTATGATGAGACACTCAAGCTTCCGCTGAAGCGTGGTGTTCTGGCAACATGTTTCTGCCGTTCCGTCAAAGACTTACGGATAAAAAGGCAGACCCAACCAGGATCATTCGGCAATGGCTGGGCAGCTTTCGTCAGCCGCTCCGAACAAGATCGCGACAGGTCTTTCTCGCCCGAAAATCGGGCTGCCCGCACATCCCGCCGCTTCGTCACAACCAGAACAGCCGATCCCGGAACGCAGCCCGAAGTCGTTTCGCCCGAGCCAAGGCCGCATTGCATCAGACAGCAAAATTCAGGGCGGCAGTTCTCAAGGTAAAACGCTTCCACCTCCGGGGCCTGTCCTGAGTCCCGGCACGGACTCGCGGACCGGCCGGCTCAATACGCTCGTGCCGCGGCGTTCGGCGGAAACGGATTCGTCCGTTCCGACCGCAAGCGGGTCAGAGATGCGCCTGGATTCGGCGGGCAATCTCGCCCAGGCGCTGCTCCAGAATCGTCGGTACCTCGCAGACATAGGAGACCGATTGGTTGCGCTCGTCGAAGATGCGACGGTCCCAGTTGAACCGGCTTTCCAGGTCCGCGACGTCCTTGGAGGCGACCTTGGTGGAATCGGATTCCGGGCTGTCCTTGAGCTCGCTCACCTTGTCCGCCTCGTCGCGGATGCGTTCGGCGAGACGGCGCTGGCCCTGGGCGTAGCGGCTGATCCCGTTCATCACCGTGCTGCGCTCGCCGTTGATGATCTCGAACACGCCGGCGAAGACGCGGGTCAGGCGCTTGCCCTTCTCGGCCGGATCGGCCTTCTGCGCGAACTCATCGAGCAGGGTGTCGACCTCGCGCAGTTCGGTGCGGCGGGAGGCGAGCTTGCGGGCGAGCTGGGCCGCCTCGCGGTCGCTGCCCCATTCACCGGCCTCGGCGAGGTCCGGCCCGGTCCAGAACGAGCCGTAGCCCAAAGTCGTCACCTTGCGCTGCGGGCAGGGCCAATCCGGATCGGCCTTGGGCTGCGCGAGCGCAGGAGCCGCCGCGAGGATCAGGGCGAGGCAAAGCGGGGCACGAACGGAACGAGGGATCATGGGAGGTCTCTCAGGCGGCTTCGCCGGCCGGTCCGCCGCGCCGGGCCATGATGCCGCGGCCCGGATCGTAGGCGATCGCGGCGAGGGTGAAGAACAGGAGGCCGGTGCCGACCACGACGGCGCAGGCGACCGGCTCGAAGCGCCCGTAGAGAGCGAAACGCACCAGTTCGACCGCGTGGGTGAACGGGTTGGCCTGGCAGATCAGGTAGAGCCACTCGCTCGATGCCCGAACCTGCCAGAGCGGATATAGGGCAGAAGAGGCAAAGAACATCGGGAAGATCACGAAATTCATGACGCTGGCGAAGTTCTCGAGCTGCCGCACCAGCGAGGACAGGAACAGGCCGATCGCACCGAGCATCAGCCCCGAGGCGAGGAAGGCCGGCAGGGCGGCGAGGTAGCCGATGGGCGGAATGCCGGTCTCCCAGAACCACGCGATCGCCAGGAACGCATAGGCCTGGACGATGGAGACGCTGACGCCCGCGATCAGCTTGGCCAGCAGCAGCGACCAGCGCGGATAGGGCGAGGTCAGCAGCACCTTCATCGAGCCGACCTCGCGGTCGTAGACCATCGAGAGCGAGGACTGCATGCCGTTGAAGAGCTGGATCATCACCGCGAGCCCCGGCACCACGTAGGCCTCGTAGAGCACGTAGGTCTCGTAGGGCGGCGTGATCGAGGTGCCGAGCGTGTTGCGGAAGCCCGCTGCGAAGATGAACAGCCAGACGAGCGGGCGCACCATCGCCGAGAAGAACCGCTCCTTCTGATGGAAGAAGCGCAGCAGCTCCCGCCGCACGATGCCGCCCAGCGCGATGAGATAGCCCACCGCATCGAGCCGGCCCGCATGGGGGACGGGCTTGGCGGCGCCCTCGGTGCGGCCGGCGGTGTTGGACGAGGAACTCATGCGGCGGACTTCACGGCTCTCTTGTCGGGCTCGGCGACGAGGCGGCGGAAGGCACCCTCCAGCGTCTCGCCGGGGCCGCCGATCTCCCCGGCGCGACCGCGGGCGACGATGCGGCCCTTGTGCAGGACCACGGCGTCGTCCTCGGGCGCGATCTCCTCGAAGATGTGGGTCGCCCACAGCACCGACAGGCCTTCCTCGCGCACCAGGGCGCGCACGATGGCGACGATGTCGGCGCGGGATTCGAGGTCGAGGCCGACGGTCGGCTCGTCGAGCAGCAGCAGGCGCGGCGCGTGGATCAGCGAGCGGGCGATCTCGATGCGCCGCGACTGGCCGCCCGACAGCGTGCGGATCTTGTCGTCGCGCCGCTCGGACAGCCCGACGCGGGCGAGCAGAGTCTCGATGCGCGCACGCGCGGCCGCCCGGCCGATGCCGTGCAGGCTGGCATGGTAGTGCAGGTTCTGCGCGACGGTGAGGTCGGTATCCAGCGTCCGCGCCTGGAACACCACGCCGAGGCCGGCGAGCGCCCGCGACGGCTCGCGGTCGAGGGGATGGCCGAGGATCGAGACCCGGCCCTCCTGATTGTTGTAGAGCCGGGTAATCACCGAGAACAACGTGGTCTTGCCCGCGCCGTTGGGCCCGAGCAGCGCCATGAAATGCCCGCGCTCGACGGTGATCGACATGTCGGACAGTGCGGCGCGCTGGCCGAAGCGGTGGCTGACGCCGGCGACCTCAAGAGCCGCGCTCATCGTGCAACGCTCACTTCGGCAGCGCCCGCTTGGCGTCGTCGAGCGCTTCCAGGCACTCGTCGAACTCGCCCTCGCCCTGTTCGCGCTCGGCGATCTTCAGCGCGCGGGTGAGTTTTTGCGGGACGGCCTCGGGCGCCAGCTTCTCGACGCGTGCCTTCACCGCGGCAATGCCGTCGGCGCAGGCGGCCTTGTCGTCGGCGAGCGCCGGGGTGGCGAGCACCACGAGCGCAAGCAGGGCGCCACCGCGGAAGCCTCTGGGTGCGGCAAGGGAGGTGCGTGTGCGCATCTTGAGATGTCCCCCGTCACTTGACCGTGATCGTGCCGGCCATGCCCTTCTCCTCAAGCCCTTGCGCGTACCACTTGTAGGCACCCGGCTTGATGGCGACGAATTCGATGGCGATCTCGCCGGGATCGTCGAATTCGAGATGGTCGGGCGGGCCGCCGCCGTGGATCTCCTTGTGCTCGATCACGATCTGGTTGAACCAGATGTAGCGGAAGAACTCGGGCGCGTAGAATTTGTATTCCTGCCGCCCCTTGGCGACGATGCGCAGGCGATACGCCTTGCCGGCTTCCAGCTCGATATCCTTGTTCTCCACCACGAAGTCGTTGCCCTCCTCGTTTCCGAGCACGAGGTCGGGCAGGTTCTGCCGCTTCTTGGTGAGGTCGAGGGCGCCCGCTGGGGCGCTGGCGAGCATCAGGGCCGCAGCGGCGAGGCCGAGGCGCGTCGTCCATGTCATGTCGCTTCCTCCCATCGCCGTTAGCCGGCGAACTGAACTCATTTCTTCGAGATCGCCACGCCCCAGGGCAGCAGCCCGACCGGGATGCTTTTCACCACCTTCAGCCCGTCGACATCGATCACCGACACGTCGTTGGAGGTGCCGTTGGTCGTGTAGAGCTGCTTCTCGTCGGGCGTGAAGGCGAGCTGCCAGACGCGCTGTCCGACGGGCAGGTACTTCTGCACCTCGTAGGTCTTGGCATCGACCACCGCGACGCGGTTGGCCGGCCCGAGCGCCACGAAGGCGCGGGTGCCGTCCTTGGTCAGGCGCACGCCGACGGGCTGGATCTGCTCGTCGGTGACGCTCGGAATCTTGAAGGTGATCTTCTTGATGACCTTGCGGGTGGCCACATCGATCACCGAGACCGTGCCGCCGACCTCCGCCGACACCCAGAGGAACTTGCCGTCCGCCGAGAACTCGGCGAAGCGCGGCCGGGCATCGACCAGGACGTTGTCGATCACCTCGAAGGTCTTGGTGTCGATGAAATGGGCCATGTTGGTGGTCTCGGAGGTGTTCACGAGAATCTTGCCGTCCGGCGACAAGCCCATCCCCTCCGGCTCGACGCCCACGGGCACCTCGGCCAAAACCTTGTTCTTCTCGATGTCGAGGATGGTGACCTGGCTGTCGTCCTCGTTGGCGACGTAGAGCGGGTTGCCGCTCTGATCGAGGATGAACTGTTCCGGGTCGGGCCCGGAGCGCAGGGAGCGCACCACCTTGCCGGTCGCGGTGTCGAGCACATCGATGCGGTCGTCGTCGCTGGCGCAGACGAACAGCTCCTTGTCGTCCTTGGAGAGCGTCACGCCGCGCGGGCGCCGCCCGACCTTCCAGGTCCCGGTCACCGCCAGGGTCTCGGTATCGATGACCGAGACGGTGTTGGCCTTCTCGTTGGTGACGTAGGCCGTAAAGGCTTGCGCGCTCCCTGCGCTCCCGAGCGATACGCCCGCGAGCAGCGCGCATCCCAGTCCTGCCCTCAAGCGAGCGACCATCGGCGTCCTCCCTGTCGTTTCCGGCGCGTCGTCTCGCGCGCCTGCGTCCACATCGGCTGAAGCGACATGGCCCCTGCGGCCCCGTCGCTCAAAGAAGAAACAGATGATCGGCAGAACCTCACCGGGCGGTGGATTGCCGCATCGACCGCCGACACGCCCGGATCGCTCGCGCGACCGGTCACGGCAGCTTGCACGCGGTCTCCGGCATGTCGGCCCCCAGCGTATCGAGCGGCGTGCGCTGGTGGATGAAGCCCTGCTCGGGCGCCACCGAGACCATCGCCCTGGGCTGCACCACGATGACCGGCTGGCGCAGCTGGTGGTCCCAGGGCCGATAGGTCAGGGAGACGCCCTTGTAGGCGGGCAGCGAGAATTCGGGCTTCACGAGGTGGGCCGCGAGCGTGGCCGGATCGGTGCTGCGCGTCTGCGTCGCCGCCTCGCCGACCGTGCGCACCGCTGCCCAGACCTGATAATCGAGCGGCCGCATCAGGCGGCTCGCGAGCCGCCGGAAACGGTTCTGCGCCTGGGCCGCGCCCCAGGTCTCCAGGGTCGGGTGCCATGTGGTCGCCATCAGCCCCTGCGTGCCGGCCACGGGGCGCGGATCGACGGTGCGGAACGGGACGTAATCGCCCCAATCGCCCTCCTCGTCGGCGACCACCGCCAGATCGTAGTCGAGCCCGCGGGTGAACACCATCGCCTCGGCCCGGGTCGGCGTGTCGCCGCGGGCCTTCGCCAGGGGCCCGAAGGTCCAGGGTTTTTCCGCGGTGATCTTGAGGCCGAACTTGCGGGCGGAGTTCCGCATCGCCTCCGCGTAGGCCTTGTCGCGCTCGGTCGGGCCGGTGATCAGAAAGAGCTTCCGCCAGCGCATCAGCGTCAGGTACTGCGCCAGCGCATCCGTCTGCATGGCGCGGCTCGGCAGCACGTGGAACAGGTTGGCGCGGCAATCGGCCCCGCGCAGGCGGTCGTCCGGCGCGCCGGCATTGAGGATGACCGCGCCCGTCTCCTTCAGCGCGTCGGCCACCGCCAGCACCTCGGTGGCGGGCAGGGCCAGCACGAAGAACCGCACGCCCTTGGCCGAAAGCGCCTTGGCCGCCTCCACCGGATCGCGCTCGCCGTCGAGGGCGACCTCGTCCAGTGCGAAGGTCTGCTTGGTGAAGCGGCCGGTGGTGTTGTTGTCCTTCACCGCCATGCGCGCGCCGGCCACGCCGAGGTCTTCAGGATCGGCCTCGGCATCGTAGGACGAGGGCGCCGGCACCGGGCGATAGAGGATGGCGATGTGGGTCTCGGAGCCGGGGACCGGCGCGGGCGTCTCGGCGGCGGGGGAACCCGGCGGCGGCTCGCCGGTGGCCGCCTTCGGCTCCTGGGCGCGGGCATGGATGGGAGCGGCCAGGAAGGCGGCCGGGCTGGTCGCGAGACCGGCGGCGAGGAGGAGCGGAACGGACAAACGCATTGCCCGGCACGCTAGCAACATCTTGCCACCGGCCTCAACGAGAGAAGCATAAGATTTTCATAAGATGCGCGATCGAGCGATCGCGGGGCCGGCTTTGTCACGCGTCGCATCGCCGTTGCCGGACATGCCGACACGCTCCGGGGCGGTCGCGCCGACGCTTGCCAAATCCTCCGGGAAACCGAGTTAAAGCCCGTCCGCGCGGCCCCGCGCCCGTCCGAGGCTCTCACCCCATGCGACTTCGCGCCCTCCTGCCCGCCCTCGCACTCCTGTCCACGCTGAACGGTGCAGCCTCGGCGGAGGATGCGGCGCGCAAGGCTGCGATCTTCCCGGCGGAGGTGAACGATCCGACGCTGGCCTACGGCCGCAAGCCGCTGCCGGCCGACCAGAAGCGCCTCGACCTCGTCACCGACGTGCTGCGCAAGCAACTGGCCGAGAAGGGCGGCCTCGAGAGCGTCGATCTCGGCCCCCAGGCGGAAGAAATCCGCAAGGAGAGCCCGCTCTACAAGTGCAACGACTGCGTCGCTCCGATCGCCAAGGCGCTGGGCGCGGAACTCGCCGTGACCGCCTTCGCCGACAAGGGCGCCAACCAGTTGTTCAGCCTCGTCGTCACCATCGCCGAGGCCGAGACCGGCAAGGTCGTGCGCCGGGGCCAGGTCGTGATAAGAGCCAACACCGACGACGATTGGTCCCACGCCACGCGGTGGATCGTGAAGAACCGCCTCCTGGCCGAGCCGCTGCCCGGCCGTTCCTGAGGCGGGGCTTGTGCGGGCGCGCAAGGCTGAGCAAGAACGTTTCCCGTGTCCGACATCGTATCGATTTCTTCCGCGCGTCCCCGCCTGCTCGTCAGCGTCCGTGGGCCCGACGAGGCGCTGACGGCGCTCCGGGCCGGTGCGGACCTGATCGACGCCAAGGATCCCGAGCGCGGGGCGCTCGGCGCGCTGCCGCCCGAGACCGTGCGCGCCATCGTCGCGGATGTCGGCGGGCGGGCGGTCACCAGCGCCGTGGCCGGCGACGGCACCGGATGCGAAATCGCTGTGGCCATCGCGACCATTGCCGCAACCGGCGTGGATTTCATCAAGATCGCTGTCGGTGCCGCGGACGATGCGGCTTTGGCCGAGGCCGCCGCGCGGGCGCCGGGCCGAGTCATCGGCGTGCTCTTCGCCGAGGATGACGTGGCCGCGGATGGGCCGGCACGCCTCGCCGCAGCCGGCTTTGTCGGTGCGATGATCGACACCCGCGGCAAGAACGGCACCACGCTTTGCACTCTCATGGCCGCGCCGCAGCTGGCGGACTTCGTCGCCGGATGCCGCGCGCACGGCCTGATGAGCGGGCTTGCCGGCTCGCTCGGCCTCGGCGACATTCCGGCGCTCGCGCGGCTCGAGCCCGATTATCTCGGTTTCCGCGGCGGCCTGTGCCGCGCCGGCGACCGGCGGCAGGCGCTCGACGGCGCGCGGGTGGCGCAGGCTGTGACCGCGATGCGGGACGGCCCACGGGCCGACGCGGCGTAAGGCATATGACAGGCGTCCCCCCCGCCCCTCCCCGCTTCACGGGAAAAATCGACGGCGCCGTGGTCAAGATCGGCGGCAGCCTCGTCGCCGACCGCGCGCGGCTTTGCGCCATCCTCGCCGAATGCGTGGAGCAACCACCGGTCGCGATCGTGCCCGGTGGCGGCGCCTTCGCCGAGGCGGTGCGCGCGACCCAAGCGGCGCTCGGCTTCGACGACACCCTCGCCCACCGCCTCGCCCTCGACGCCATGGGCCGCATGGCCGAAGTGTTTTGCGCCCTCGAACAGCGCCTGACCATCGCCGCGAGCCCTGAGACCGTTGCCGATGCCCTCGCACAGGGCCGCTCCGTGATCTGGGATCCGGTCGCGCTCAAAGCGGGTCATGCCGAGATCGCCGAAAGCTGGGACGTCACCTCCGACAGCCTCGCCCTGTGGCTCGCCGCCAGGCTCGGCGTCGATCGCTGCATCCTTGTGAAGTCGGCAAAACTTCCGCTTCAGGCCGATCCTGCAGCCCTCGCACGAGCCGGCTTCGTCGATGCCGCGTTCCCGCGTTTTGCCGCCGCTTATCGCGGTGCGATCGTGATCCGGGGCCCCGAGGATGTCCGCCAAAGGCACGCCGCATGAGCGCGCCCGAACATCTCGTCTTCATCACCGGCAAGCTGGCCCATGCCCGCCTCGAAAAGGTCGCGGCCACGCTGCCGGCCGAGCGGTTCGCCTGGAGCATCGCCGATGCCGGGGTGAAGGTCGCCGCGCTGATGACCGAAGAGATCATCAAGCGCCGGGTGCAAATGCCGGAGGGCGCGACCCGGATCGTCCTGCCCGGCCGCTGCCGTGCCAACCCGGAGGCGCTGAGGGCCCATTTCGGCCTTCCGGTCGAGCGGGGGCCGGACGAGATCGTTGATTTGCCGGCTTATCTTGGCCTGACCGGGCGCAAGGTCGATCTCTCGCGCCACGACCTGCGCATCTTCTCCGAGATCGTCGATGCCTCGAAGATGACGCCCGACCAGATCCTGGCCAAGGGTCTCGACCTCGCCCGTCGCGGCGCGGACGTGATCGATCTCGGGGGACTGCCCGACACCGCGTTCCCCCATCTCGAAGACAGCGTGCGGGCCCTCAAGGGCGCCGGTCTGAAGGTCAGCGTCGATTCCTTCTCGCTGGACGAGTTGACCCGCGGGGCGCGGGCCGGCGCCGACTATCTCCTCAGCCTCAATGAGGAGACGCTGGACCTCGCCTTCGAGACCGACGCGGTGCCGGTCCTCGTGCCGATGCGGCCCGACGACCTGCCCTCCCTCGACCGCGCCATCGAGCGGATGGAGCGGGCCGGCCGGCCCTTCATGGCCGACCCGATCCTGGAGCCGATCCATTTCGGCTTCGTCGATTCGATCTGCCGCTACCGCGAGATCCGGGCGCGCTGGCCGAACATCGAGATGATGATGGGCACCGGCAACCTCACCGAACTGACCGAGGCCGACAGTCTCGGCGTCACGGCGCTCCTCGTCGGCATGTGCTCGGAACTCAGCCTACGCAACGTGCTGATCGTGCAGGTCTCGAACCACACCCGCCGCACGGTGGAGGAGCACGACGCCGCCCGCCGGGTGATGTACGCGGCCAAAGAGGACGCCGCCCTGCCCAAGGGCTACGGCCGCGAATTGCTGGCGCTGCACGACAAGCGCCCCTTCGTGCAGACCTCCGATGAAATTGCGGCTCTCGCCGCAGAGGTGCGCGATCCCAATTACCGCATCGCCGTCGCCGAGGACGGCATCCACGTCTACAACCGCGACCGTCACACCACCGGCACCGACGCGATGGCCTTCTTCCCCGAACTGAGCGTGGAGAGCGACGGCGCGCACGCCTTCTATCTCGGCGGCGAGTTGACCAAGGCCGAGACCGCGTTCCGCCTCGGCAAGCGCTACGTGCAGGACGAACCCCTCGATTGGGGTTGCGCTGCCGACCGCACCCAGGAAGACACCACCGCCTTCAAGGCAGCCGGACCGACGAAATCGGCGCACACCAAGCATAGCGGCCCCGCGGCGCCCGCCGCCGAGCGCGCGACCCAGGCCGATCCGGAGCGCGACGCCGCACCGCCGCGAACCGAGACCGGGGATGGTACGGCATCGGAGCGCGACCCGCTCAGCGAGCCGAAGGGCGGCCGCATCGTCTGCGGCCGGCTGGTGCCCGACGAGGACCGGAATTGAGATGCCGCTGATCTTGGAGACCGTCGTCACCACCCTGTCGGCGGCCGGCGCACTGCATCTCGTGCCGTTCGGCCTGATCCGCGAGGGCGAGAATTTCGTGCTCGCCCCGTTCCGCCCCTCGCCCACGATCGACAACCTCGCCGAGCGCCCCTACTTCACGGCCTCGGCCCCGAGCGACGTGCGGGTGATCGCGGGCGTCGTCACCGGGCGGCGCGATTGGCCGGTGGTGGATTGCGATCACATTCCCGGGAGACGCCTCGCCGAATGCTTCGGCCATGCCGAGTTCGAAGTGGCCGCGATCGAGGACGATCCGCAGCGCCCGCGCTACCGCGGGCGGATGGTGCATGCGGTGAGCCACGTGCCGTTCATCGGCTACAACCGGGCGCAGGCCGCGGTGATCGAGGCGGCGATCCTGTCCACGCGGCTCCACATGCTGGAGCCGGAAAAGGTCCTGACGGAGATGGCCTATCATGCCATAGCCATTTCCAAGACCGCCGGCCCCGCCGAGCGCGAGGCCTGGGACTGGATCGAGGACAAGGTCGCGGGAGCCCTGGGACGCACCGGCCGCGTCCTCGACGGGACGAGCCGCCCCCTGTGAGGCGCCGACAGACTGAACCGATGCTCAAGGAGATTTCCGGTTTGAAGCGGATCGCATGGCTCGCCGCCGCGGCGCTCGCCGTCACCACGGTCGGGGCCGAGGCGCAGCACGCGCCGACCCGGCGCAAGATCGTCGAGAGCGTCACCATCGACGCCTCCCCCGACAAAGTCTGGGCGGTGGTCGGCAACCCGGCCGATGCGGGCTGGATCGAGAACGTGGCGCGCGGCGAACCGCAGGGCAGCGCGGACAAGCCGATCTTCCGGCTGACGCTGAAGAACGGCCACGTCATCGTCGAGGAGAGCCGCAAGCTCGATCCGGAGCATAGAAGCTTCGGCTATTACATCCTCGAGAGCGAGGTCACCGACCTGCCGGCCAAGGATTACTCGGCCACGATCTCGGTGCGGCCCGAGGGCGCGCAGGCGCGGGTCGAGTGGCGGGCCGCGTTCTACCGCGGCCATCCGAACAACGACCCGCCGCCCGAACTCAACGACGAGAATTCGGAGAAGCGCGTGCGGGCCTGGATTCATGCCAGCCTTGAGAACCTCAAGGCCCGGCTTGAGAAGAGCGGCTCCTGACACAAGTCGCTCGAACGAGGGGTGAGGCTGCCATGCTCGGCGGCCTCAACGGGAGGAGAAAAACGATGAAATTCAGGACGCTCGCCGCCGTGGCGGCGCTTGCCACGGTGACCTTCGCCGCGCAGGCCCACGGCCCGACCCGGCAGAAGGTATCGGAGTCGATCGAGATCAACGCCCCCGCCGACAAGGTCTGGGCGATCGTCGGCAACTTCCAGGACGGAAGCTGGATTCCGGTGGTCGAGAAGACCGAGGGCAAGGGCGGCAACGAGGTCAAGGCGACCCGCACGCTGACCCTGAAGGGCGGCCCCACGGTCGAGGAAGAGCTCGCCAAATACGACGCCGAGAAGAAGCTCCTCATGTATCGGATCACCAAGGTCGACGTGAAGACCCTGCCGGTGAACGATTATTCCTCGACGATCGAGCTCGAGGGCGACGGCGCCAAGACCAAGATGACGTGGCGCGGCGCGTTCTATCGCGGCTACATGAACAACGATCCGCCGCCGGAACTGAACGACGAGGCCTCCAAGAAGGCCGTGCTCGGCCTCTACAAGGCGGGGCTGGAGAACGTGAAGGCCAAGGCCGAAAAGGGTTCGTAAGGGCTCGACGATGCGAAAGGCCGGCGCACTTCGATTCACTCGGCGGAGGCGCCGGCCGTCCCACCCTCTCCTCCGCAGCGGGGGGAGGTTTTGGGCCTGGGGCCTCGTCTGCTTGGCCTGGCTGCCCGCCCACGCCCTGGCGCAGCAAGCCCTCGTCACGGCGCAGCTCGGCAACGCCGTCGAGATCATCGACCTCGGGTCCAAGACAATCCTGCAATCGATCCCCGTACCGGGGGCGCCGGCGGGCATCGCTCTCTCACCCGACCGGAAGACCGCCTATGTCACCCGCCCCGAGGGCCACGGCGTCTCGGTCATCGATCTCGACGCGCGCCGGGTGACCGCGAGTCTCGATCTGCCCGGTGGCCCGCTCGGCATCGGCGTCAATCCGAAATCCGGCGAGGTTTACGTCGCGGACTGGTACGGTGCCCGTGTCTTCGTGCTGCGTCCGAATGCGGCGGGCCTGACGCTGGAGGGCGAGATCGCCACCGGGAAATCCCCTTCGGGCATCGCGGTGACGCCGGACGGCGCCACGCTGCTGGTGGCCAACCGCGAATCCGACACGGTCTCGATCGTCGACGTGGGAAGCCGACGGGAGACGCGGCAAGTATCCGTGGGCCAGCACCCGTTCGGCCTGACCCTCTCGGCGGACGGTCGCTACGCCTACACCGCCAACGTGGTCTCGAACGATGTCTCGGCCATCGACGTCGCCGCCGGCCGCGAAACCGGCCGCGTCACCACCGGCCAGCGGCCCTACGTGATCGCGTTCGCTGTCGGCAAAGGCTTCGTGACCGACCAGTATTCCAACACCGTGACGGTGTTCGACCCCGCCACCTTGAAGACATTGGCCGCGATCGATGTCGGCGATCACCCCGAGGGCATCGCCGCCACCCACGACGGGAAGACGATCGTCGTCGCCAACTGGGGCGACAACGCCCTGAGCCTGATCGACCCGTCGAGCCTTCAGGTCACCGGCACGATCGGGACCGGCGACGGGCCCCGCGCCTTCGGGGACTTCCTGCGGTAGCGTCAGGCGGCCGCGGGCGGTTCGCCCGAGCCCGTCTCGGCCGGCGAATTGAGGACGTCCTCCAGCTCATCCACGAGGCGGTCGATCTGGTCCTCGCTCGCCAGCACCCGTGTGGTCCGGCCGTCCTCGGTGACGAAGGCCAGCTCGATCGCCTCCCCGGTGCGGGTCGCCAGGATGCGGGCGAGCTTGTTTCCTGCAGTCATGCACCTCTCCTTGTGACCATGTCCCCGTCAACGCGCGGGAACGGCCCCGTTCCTCACCCGATCAAGCCGACGGCCACCGCCGGGCCGCAGGTCGAGACCCAGGCGGCATCGTCACCGTTCAAGCATCCGGCGATGGTCTCGGTGAGCGGCACCGGGCGGCGTCCGAGCCGGGCGGCCAGCCGCTCGGCCAGGAAGCGGCCGGCGCCGCAGACCACGAGCGGCGCATCCGCGGGCAGATCGGGGCGCGAGAGCAGCACGGCGGCGGCATCGTGCAGGGGGCGCAGTTGCGCCTCTGCGAACCACGCGGCCAGCGCCCGCCATTCCTCGGCACTCCCCTCCCCCCGGTCGCGGCCGACCATGCGGGCGAGCCGGATCTCGGTCTCGGGGATCGACTTGCCCTTGAGGTCGGCGCTGTATTGCTGGTCGGCGCCCTCCGGCAGATCGCCGGTGAGCCGATAGATGTCGGCGGTGCTGGCGAAGGTCTCGGCCATCAGCCGCGTATGCCGGCCGCGCCAGGGCGCGTGGGTGGCAAAGGCCAGGAGCGGCGTGCGCACCACGCCGGTATAGACGAGTTCGCCCGTCTCCAGCCGCTCGGCGTCGCTGTAGCCCTGCGCGGCGGGCCGGCCCGCCACGATCGGGATCAGGTCGGCGGTGGTCGAGCCGATATCGACCAGCAGCGCTTGAGGGACGTGCCGGCCGATCAGGGCGGCAGTGGCGTGCCAGTTGGCCGAGGCGATATCGGCCGCATGCGCGCGGGCGTTGTCGGCCGAGACGAAGCCGGCGCGGCCGGCATAGATCCGCACGCTGCCTTTGAGCACCGCCGCCGCCCAGGCCGAAAGTTGATGCACCCCGTCCGCCCGGTCGGCGAAGCAATCGGTCAGCTCGCCGGTCATGGTGACGGCGTGCACGGCCTCGCCCCGCACCCAGCCCGGCAGTTGCGCGAAGGTCTCGTCCAGGGCGGGGACGCCGCGCCAGAGCCGGCAGGGCGCCTGCACCGCCTCGACCACGCGGCCCTCCTCGACGAGCGCCGCCTTGACATGCACCCCGCCGAGATCCCACCCGATGACCCTGGTTCCAGTCCGGTTCACGCGATGTCTCACGGTTCTGAGGGGCGGCCGTTTCGGCTGATCCCGGTGATCGACCTGCGCCACGGGCAGGTGGTGCGCGCCCGCGCGGGCGAGCGTGACGCCTATGCCCCGATCGATACCCCCTTGGCCAGAGGCTCGCGACCCGCCGACGTGGCCCGCGGCCTTCTCGATGCCGTCGGGGGGGACCGGCTCTACGTCGCCGACCTCGACGCGATCATGGAGGGCCGGGCGCCCGACCGTGCCAGCCTCGAGGCGGTGGCCAGCGCCTGCCCAGGGGTGACGCTGTGGGTCGATGCCGGCTTCTGTGATTTCTCGGGCGTCGCGCGTTTCACCGCGTTCGGGCTCGGTCGCCCGGTACTCGGCAGCGAGAGCCAGCGGGATGCGGACCTCGTGCGTGCGCTCGGCAACCGTGCCGTGCTCTCCCTCGACAGCCGGGGCGCGGAACGGCTCGGACCGGACACCCTGCACGACGATGCGGAGACGTGGCCCGAGGATGTGATCGTGATGACGCTGGCACGGGTCGGCACCGGGACTGGTCCCGATATCTCAGGGGTGTCGCGGGCCGTCGAGGCGGGCGGGGGTCGGCGGATCTACGCGGCCGGCGGCGTGCGCGGGCCGGAGGACGCGGCACGCCTCGAAGAGGCCGGGGCGGCCGGAGCGCTGGTCGCCTCGGCGATCCATGACGGGCGGCTGCGCTGAGGTTCAGGCACGCGCCCAAAAAGAAAGGGACGGCCGAAGCCGTCCCGATCCATCAACTATCGTCCAAGGAAGATCGAAGCCAGTCGCTGGAGCAGACCCCGCGGTGCGGGCGGAGGCTCGCTCTGCCCAGGACTGCCTCCGATCTAAGCGTTGGCGGCGAAGGGGTGGGTCGCCGACTTGCGCTGCTCGGTGACGACCGAAGCCTTCGGCTCGCCGTTGACGGCGCGCTGGATCGAGAGCTTGGTGGCCTCGTAGTTGTACTTCTGGATCTTGGCGTCGTCGGCCGCTTCCCAGTGGATGAACACGCCGACCAGCACGTACAGGTCGTCGGCTTCGTCGGCCGGGATGATGCCTTCGGCAACCGCGTCCTGCACGGCCATGGCGACGCCATGCTGGGCCGGGCCGAACATCTGGACGGCCTGACGGGCGTCGTTGATGGTGACCTTGTTGAACATCAGCGTGTTCGGCTTGCACGGCAGGTTCGGCGCGATCACGGCGAGCAGGCTGGTGAAGCCGTGCTTGTTGTTGACCAGACCGTTGCAGAAGGCCGTCTCGGCGGGCGAACCGCGCGGTCCGATGATGAGGTCGATGTGGGCGACTTCGTTGCCGTCGCCGACGAGGGCCTCGCCGACCTGAACCTTGGTGATCTTTGCCATTCGGGGTCTCTCCCTGGATTCCGGAAAAAAGGCCTGGCCTGAGAGGAGGCGAGGCCTGGAAGCCATCCTTGTTTGCGGCGCCCGGCTGAGAGCCGAGCCGGTTTGCCCGGATAGCGGGGCGGACCCTACAGCGGGCCATTCCGCCGAACAACCCGCGCAAAGCCCTGAAATCGGCGATTTTTTGGAAGCCGGGGGGCCTTGACGCGACAAGATTCGTCCCCTCGCGGGCGAGGGCCCGACAAACGCTCAGACGGTCTCGCCACGGGCGGACAGGAGGGCGTCGAGAAACAGCGTCGCGACGGTGAAGTCGGCGCTCGTGCCGGGATTGAGGCCGGCCTGCTTCAGCGCGCGGTCGTAGTCGAGGAGCTGCTCGACCGGCGCTGTTGCGAGATCGAGGCCTGCGAGAGACGCCTGCGTTTGCGCCCGCACCGCCTCGGCCCGCTCGGGGCCGTGCTTGCGGGCGATGTGGCTGTCCGGCACGGCCATGAGATAGGCGAGATGAACCGCGGTCGTCGTCCAGGGCGGGACGAGCCCGCGCGCCCGCGCGCCCACCAGCGCCGGCAGGCCGATCGCGAAAAGATCACGAAAACCGTCCGTGTAGGCGCGGGCGATGCGGTCGCGCGGGGCGGCCTCCGCCATCGCCGCGCGCAGCGGCGGGACCGCTCCGTCATCGGTTCGGGACACGTCGTGGCGCTCGGCCCGGCCGAGGCCGCCGGGATTGGCCCGGCGGATCGCCGCGAACACGTCGCGGGAATCGGAGGCATCGAACCCCGCCAGCACGGCGTTCAGGGCCTCGGTCAGCGGGCCGGGCTGCTCCGCGGCATAAGCGAGCGGCGCGCAGAGGAGCAGGATGCCGAGATTGGTGTTCTGCTCGACGGCGGCGAAAGTCGCCTCGACCCCGCCGCGCACCCGCTGCCCGACGCGCGCTCCCGCGGCAGCGAGCGGCGGTGCCGACACGTCGGCACTGGTGACGAAATCGGCCACGACCATGCGGTGGCCGGGGGCGTAGCCGTGGACGTTGCCGGGTTTCAGCGCGTCGAGTTCGGCGAGGCAGGCGGCCCGGTAGAGGTCGGCCACCGTCGCCGCAGACAGGCCGCCGGGCGGCGTCCCGCTCATCCGAGCGCCGAGACCAGCCGCGGCGGGCGAGCGGCGCGCACCGCGTTGAGGAAGCCGCGCGCCACCGCCCCGGCGATGTCGACCTCCGTCACCTGCTGCAGGCCGGACCAGGCCGGCATGGAATTGACCTCCAGCACCAGAAAGCCGCCTTCGCCATCCTCGACGAGGTCGATACCGGTATAATCGACGCCGACCGCGGCGGCGGCGGCCTCGGCGAGTTCGGCGGCGCGGGCCGGCACGTCCCAGGCGAAGGGCCGGCCGCCGCGGTGGACGTTGGTGATCCAGCCGTCGCCCTCGCGGATCATGCCGGCGATCGCCCGGCCCTCGCAGACGAAGACGCGGTAGTCGCGCCACAGCCCGTCGGCACGGGCGACGTAGCGCTGAAGGTAGTAGACACCGCTCACCGCCTCCTGCGCCGGCAAATCATCGGGGTTTTCGAGGAGCATCAGCCCCTCGCCCTGCGAGCCGAACAGGGGCTTGAGCACGATCGGTTTTCCCGGCCGCGCCTCGCGGGCGACGATCTCGGCCGCCGCCTCGCGCTTCGAGACGACGAAGGTGTCGGGCGTCGGCAAGCCGGCGCGGGCGATCAGAAGCGAGGTCGCCGCCTTGTCCACCGAGCGCTCGATCGCCGTCGGCCCGTTCCAGACGGTGACGCCCGAGGCGACCAGCGCGTGGAGCACGCCGAGCCGCATGGTGGTGGCCTCGAACGTGCCGCCGGCGATGGTGCGCAGCAGGACGCCGTCGGGCAGCCCGTCCTCGAAGCCGGGCACCCGCAGCGGCTCACCGCCACCGGTGACCACGGCGACGTCGGCGAGCGAGAACAGCAGCGGCTCGGCTCCGAAGCCCCGCAAGGCCTCCCGCAGCCGCGCCTTGTGCCAATTGCCGTTGTCGGCCGCGAGCCCGATGCGCATTCGCTCTTTTTTCCGTTTTTCTCAGAGCCTGTTTGACCGAGCTGATCGGGTGTTCATGCCGGTCCTCATGCGGAGGTGCCGAGCGAAAGCTCGGCCTCGAAGCACGCCGGAACGACCGATCCTGCGGCACCGGTCCCTTGGGGTCCGCGTCGCGGCGTGCTTCGAGGCGGCTGACGCAGCACCTCAGCATGAGGAACGAGAAGCTTGCCAGAGCACTCCGGTCAAATCGGCTCTCGACGACCCTCTCCCGCGAGGGGGGAGGGTCTCACGCGGGCGCGTTACGCGAACGACGCGTCCACGAGCTGCGGCTCCAGCCGGCCGCCGCGGAACGACTTGCCGGTCTTGACCGAGGTGACGATGGCCTCGGCCGGCGAGAACAGCGCGCCGTCGATCTTGTAGAAGTCGCCGTTCACCCGCGAAAAGATCTCGGCGAAGGGCGCGCCGTGATCGGCCGAGGTGGTGGAGGGGATCTGCTCGGCGAGCTGCTTGGCATCCGCATCGTCGGCATCGACGAAGAGCTGCACCCGGCCGCCATAGATGATGGCGTCGTTGGTGCGGCCCATCGCCTGGATGAAGTCCGGGTGCGGCGGCGAGAGCGGAGCCGAACCGATGCCGTCGAGGATCTTGTGCAGGTCGAAACCGACGGTGTGGGCCTTGTGCAGCGCCACTTCCAGCACGCGGGCGACGACCTGGGTCGAACCGGCCAGACTCTGGGTCGGGGCGTAGATGAAGGTCACGTTCTCCGGGGCGATGCCGGTCTCGCGGGCAACCTTGTTCACCACGGAGGCCGGCGGGGCGCTACCGGATTCGAGGACGAGCGCGGTCGTCGTCGCATTGTCGCGATAGCCGAGCTCCTTGTAGAGTTCCTCCACCACGGCCACCGCACGGCCGGGCCCCGAGCCGAGGGCGAAGAAGCCGGAATCGCCCTCCTCGTCGGCGAGGCTCCAGCCGGCATATTGCGAGCCGAGGCAGGCCAGCACCGGATCGGCGGAGTGGACGACGACGGTGTAGGGCCAGGAGGCGACCGGGCCGACCGGCGCGATCGTCACGGTGCCGAGGCCGCCGAGGCAGATCTCGGCGATGCGCCGTCCGGCCTCGATCGAGCCGCGGGCGTTGGCGCCGGCATCGACGGTGCGCGCGCCGTTCTCCTGGGCGACGATGAGCCGGAGCTTGGCCGCGTCAGCGACGAGGCTCTCGACCAGCGGCCCGGCCAGGGCGTTGAGGCTCGGCGCGCTCGTGTTGGAACTCATGACTGTTCTCCGTCTCCTCCAGCAGCACGCGGACCGTCTCGGCCCTCGCCCGCAATTCTTGCTTGACCGCCGCGGCGTCCGGCCGGGAGGCCGTCACCGTGCAGAACGGTGCGTCGCGCGCCACATGGCTGCCGGCCCGCGGCCGGTCCCGCACGTGATCCGGCCAATCGAGCGGCGGCACCGCCGCGCAGGTCCGGGCCGCGTAACAGATCTCGGCGCCCGTCGCATCCGCCGGGGCGGCCTCGATTGACGGCATCTGGCCGAGCGCCGCCTCGATATGCTGAATCAGGAGCGGCGTCGGGCGCCTGTCGAGCACGTCGAGGGTGGCGCCGGGGCGCGGATTGATCTCCAGCAGCCACCATGTGTCGCCATCGACGAGGCAATCGGCGCTGGCGAGGCCGGAGAGGCCGGTGGCGCGAGCGAGCCGAAGCGCCGCCTCGGCGATCTCCGCGGTGACCATGGCCGGGACCGGCTCCGCCTCGCCGCGGCCGCGGGCGAGCGCGCCGGCATAGCGGAACGCCCGCAGTGGCGAGGGCGCCTGCCACTGCTCGGTCAGCGCCAGGGGTTCGATGCGGCGGCCATCGGACAAAAAGTTCAGGGCAAAGGCACGGCCGGGCATCCGGGCCTGGAGGTAGTGACCCGGCGGGGCGGTGCCGGCCGCACTCGCGCGGATATGCGAACCGCCGCAGCCCCCCGTCTGCTTGAGGAGCCAAGCGCCGCGCTCCGTGACCGGGCCAGCGGTGATCGGCGGATGCGGAATCGCGAGGCGTTCGCACAGGTCGGCGAAACGGAACGGATCCTTGAGGGTGGCGACCGTCTCGGGGCTGGCACCGAGCAGGCGATGGCGGGCGGCGATCTCGGCGATGAGATCCGGCGCGCCCTCGAATCCACTGCCGAGCACCACGCCGAGGACGCCGCCGGCTTCCTCCGACAACGCATCGAGCCCTGCCAGCACGCCGGCCCGGTCGCGGGCACCTGCACCGAAGCGGCCGGGCAGCGGGCGGTGGCTCTCGGCCAGCGCCAGCGTGTCCTCGTCGCCGAACAGATCGAGCACGAACGGGCGAAAGCCCGCCCGCCGTGCGGCCTGCGCCAGCGCCCGACCGGACTGGGCAGCGATCAGGATCGCGTCGCCCTCCCGATGCGGAGGTGGGTTCAGGTTCGGGCTCAGCCGGCGATCTCGACGGCGAGCTTGTAGGCGTCGCGGAAATCGAGACAAAGCGGCTCCTGCGCCTCCAGCATCTTGCGGAACATGCGGCACTGGGTCTGGTACTTGACGTTGCCGACCGCGAGCGCGCCGATGCCGACGCCCTTGCCGGTGGGCAGGGGCACGTCGACGGCGTTCACGTCGATGCCGGCGATGCCGGCGGGCGGTACGGCGTTGACGTCGGAGGCCACCAAGAGCTTCGGCGCGGATTCGAGATCCTCCGCCGTCAGGATCGAGACGCCGGCGGGGCCGGCCGAGAGGATCACGTCGGCGTCCGTAATCGCGGCGCGGCGCGCCTCGGGCAGGGTGCCGTCCACGGCGCCGACCTCGATGCCGAAGCGCCACTTCATGGTGAAGGCGATCTTCGAGACGCGCTCCTCGCCGTCATGGCCGACGAGCACGCTGTGCGCCCCCTCCAGCGCGCCGATCACCGCCGCGACGTAGGCGACCACGCCCGCGCCGCCGAAGATGACGATGCGCTTGCCCTTCAGGTCGGTGCCGAACCGCGCTTTCAGCGCGCGGGCGACCTCGGCGACCATCGCCGCACCGGTGGTGAAGGAGCCGGCCGGGTCGGCGAAGACGTGGTTGACGAAGGGAGGCACAAAGGCCTTCTTCGCCCGGTCCACCATGTCGAGCGCCAGCTCGGCGTTCTTGCCGCCGATGAAGATGCCGGTGCGCACGCCGTCCTGCGGCGCGCGGGAGAAGATCGAGTCCTGCGTCAGCGAGACGACATCGGTGAGATCGACACCCGTATAGGGGATCAGCGTCTCGAAGCCGGCATCGATCGCCATGTTCACGTCGAACGGGCTCATGTGCTTGAGCGGCGTCAGCATGTGCAGGATCGAGCGGGCCATGGTGTTCGTCCTCTCGTGACCGCGCCATTGCCGGGCGCTTCAGCTGCAAAACCGGAACGATTGGCGCCGGTCAAGCGCAGGTTTCTTTGAACCGGGAAAAAGAAAAAGCTCTAAACTTCCGCAACCGAGGCGCCGACATTGCGTCCGCGGGCGATGACGAAGCGCAGGCGGCCGGGCCGCGCCAGCCCCGCCACCAGCGCCTCCGCCTCCCTCTGCGAGGGCACGAGCGCGAAGCCGGTCGGCCCCCAGGAACTCTGGCCGTAGCCGGGCACGCCGGCCTGCGCGATCGCCGCGAGAGCGTCGGCCACGGCAGGGCTGGCGAAGCGCCCGCCCTGGTGCGGGGCGAAATGGTCGCCGATCCGCTTCTGGATCGCGGTGATGCCGGCGCCGAACCCGTTCGGCTCGGCCGTCGCGGCGGCGGGCAGCACCTGCATCAGCACGATCCGGCAGATCTCGGCGGCCTGCCCCGCATCGAAGGGCGGCAGGTCGCGGAACGCCTCGGTCTCGCGGGAGCCATGCACACCGGTCATGGCCTCATCGAGGATCAGCACGACCCGCCAATCCTCCGGATAGGGCAGCCGGGCGATGACGGGCGGCGGCGCACCGGAGCCGTCGCGCCCGCCGTCCACGATCAGCCCGCCCTCGGTGAAGGCGGCGAGCCCGACACCGGAACGGTTGCCGCGGTCGAGCACGTCGGCGAAGTCCGCCGGCGCGAAGGGACGTCTATTGAGGCGCGCCAGCGCGGCGGCGACGGCCAGCGCGAGCTGCGTGCCCGAGCCGAAGCCGGCATGGGCGGGAATCGATTCCTCGACCTCCACCGCCACGGCCTCCGGCACATCGAGATAGGCGGCGGCGGCCAGCAGGTTGGCGCGCACCCGCTCGGCCTCCGGGCCGCTGGCGGAGGCGCGCTTGGCGGGGCGGGCGACGAGTTGGACGGCCGGCGCGTCGAGGGCGAGCCCGATGCTGCCGAAGCGGCGCCCGAGGCCGCCATTGAGATCGAGGAAGCCGAAATGCAGGCGCGCGGGCGCGCGGACCCGCACGCCGACCCCGGCCGGCCGGGATGTCGTCGCGCTCACGATCTCAGCCGTCTGGTCCGGGACCTCGGCCACGGTCTCATTCCCTTCCGCCGACGTTGCCGGCCCAGCCGGCGCGGACGCGCCCAACGGTGGGGGCGGCTTCTCACATGCTGCGGCGCCCGCGACAACCTCACTCGCGACAACCGCATCGGCATCCTCGCAAATGCCGATGCGGTTGTCGCCGCGCCGAATCCTTTTCGCGCGAAACCCCGGTGATCGGAGAGAGTGGCTCGACGAACGAAATCCTGATGCAAACTTCGGCGGGGGCTTGCGGCCTCCGGCACAGGAATGCAAAACCACCCGGCTCCCTTCGCGGAGCCGGTCCGAGCCACTGCCCCCGAACCCGCATTCCGGATTTCGAGGCATCGAGGCTCCACCAGGGGCGCCCGCGCCCTTCGGACGTGACCGTCTTTCGCCCCGCCTCGACGCGGGGATGCCCGAAGAAGCACGGTGAGGAAGCATGGCAGCCTGGGTGAAGGGAGGCGCAGCGGATGGTGACGCTGCGGTCGAGGCCGCGGCCGACCTGCTCGCCGCCTCACGCGTGCCGGTGCTGGCAGGCCTGAGCGCAGAAGTCTCGGCGCTGCGCGCCGCCTACCGGCTGGCCGAGACCCTCGGCGCCTCGCTCGATCCCGTTTCCGGCCCCAGCGTCTACGCCGAACTCGGTGCGCTCAGCGCGGGTGGTGCGATGAGCACGACACGGGCCGAAACGATCGGCCGGGCGGACGTGGTTCTGATCGTCGGCAACCGTCCCTGGGACGGCGATCTGATCGCCGAGATCGCCGCCGCGGCCCCGAGCCGCGGACGCGCGGCGGGTACCGAGCGTGCCCTGCTCTCGCTGGGCGGCCCTCAGAACGGCGCGATCCGGCACGTCGCTTATGCGGCGGATGCCGGTGGCCTCGCCATTTCGCTCGGGCACCTGCGCGCCTTCGCCAAGGGACATCTCGCCGGTGAGGCCGCCTTTGCCGACCTCGCCAAGCGCCTGTTCGCGGCCCGGTACGGCGTCGTCGTCTACGACCCGGAGGAGGTCGGCGAACTCGGCGCGGAAATGCTCCAGGGGCTGATCCGCGACCTCAACGAATCCACCCGCTTCTTCGCCCTGACGCTGGCCGACCCGTTCCAGGGCCGGGCCGCCGTACAGCTCTCCGCCTGGACCACGGGACAGGCGCCCCGCGTCGGTTTCGGCCGGCATCAGCCCGAGCACGATCCCTGGCGCTTCGACAGCGCCCGCCAGATCGCCGAGGGCGAGGCCGACGCCGCCCTGTGGCTCGCCTCGCTTCCCGCCCCGCGCCCCGCCTGGCTCGGCAGCCTGCCGACGATCGCCATCGTCGGCGAGGGCTCTCAGGAGGCCGCGGGCGAGACGGCGGAGGTCGTCATCACCGTGGGCGTGCCCGGCCAGAGCGTCGGCGGCGCTCTCTGGAACGACCGGCGCGGCGTCATCGCCTATGCCGAGGCCAGCGATCCATCGAAGACGCCGGCTGAAACGGAGACTGCGGCCGGCGTGCTCACCCGCATCCGCGACCGCCTCATCGAGAAGGGTGTCTCATGCTGACCCGTATCCACGGTGGACGGGTGGTCGATCCCACAGCCGGGCGCGATGCCGTCGGCGACGTCTGGATCGAGGATGGCCGCGTCGTCGCCCCGAGCGAGCGCGCCCCCGATCAAACCATCGACGCCACGGGCTGCGTGGTGATGGCCGGCGGCGTCGAGGTGCACTCGCACATCGCCGGCGGCAACGTGGTGATGAGCCGCCTGCTGCTGCCCGACCTCTACGTCAGCGAATCCGCGCCCAACGGCCATCCCTTCGCCCATGCCGGCGGCTCGGGAAGCTGGATCGGCGCCAACTACGCGCGGATGGGCTACACCACGGCGGTCGAGCCGGCGCTGCCGCCCTCGAACGCGCTCGCGACCCATCTCGAACTCGCCGACATCCCGCTGCTCGACCGCGGCGGCCTCGCGGTGCTCGGCAACGACGATCACCTGCTCCAGCTCCTGCGCGACGGCGAGGGCAAGCAGGCTGTGCGCGACCTCGTGCAGCAGACGCTGGCCCATTCGCGGGGCCTGGGCGTCAAGTGCATCAACGCGGGCGGCGCCTCGGCCTTCAAGGACGGCGTGTTGAAGCTCAGCCTCGACGACGAGATCCCCTGCTACGGGCTCTCGACGCGCACGATCATGTCGGCGCTGCTCGACGCGGTGGAAGAGATCGGCGTGCCGCACCCGCTGCACGTCCACTGCAACAATCTCGGCCTGCCCGGCGCCGACGACTCGCTCGTCGCGACTTTGGAGGCGGCCGAAGGCCGGCGCATCCACTTCGCCCACGCCCAGTTCTACGCCTACGGCGTGGTCGATCCCGAGAATCCGATGACCGGCGGCTTCCGCTCGGCGGCCGAGCGGATCAACGCGGCGATGGAGGCGCACCCCAACGCGACCTACGACGTGGGTCAGGTGGTGTTCGGCCAGACGGTGACGATCTCGCTCGACATCCTGCGCCAGTTCGGCGGCCGCAAGGGCGCCAAGCCGAAGAAGTGGGTGATCTCGGCCGGTGATGCCGAGGGCGGCGGCGTGGTGCCGTTCCTCTATCGGCCGCGCGGCCCCGTCTCGTCGCTGCAATGGGCGATCGGCCTGGAATTGATGCTGCTCTCCTCGAACCCCGAGCGCACCATCCTGACGACCGACCACCCCAATGGCGGCGTCTTCACCGAATACCCGCGCATCATCCACCTGCTGATGGATGCCGAAGAGCGCGCCAAGGAAATCGCGACGCTGCCGGCGATCGTCGGCGAACGCTCCGGCCTGCCGAAGATCGAGCGCGAGTACAGCTTCAGCGAAATCGCCCAGCTCACCCGCTCGGGTCCGGCCAAGCTGCTCGGCCTGACCGATCGCGGCCACCTGCGCGAGGGCGCCAAGGCCGACGTCGCGATCTACCGCGACGAGCGGGATCGCACGGCGATGTTCTCGCGCGCGAAACTCGTGCTGAAGGACGGCCGCCCGATCGTCGAGGATGGCGAGGTCGTCGCTTGGTTCGCGGGCAAGACGCTCAGCCTCGACGTCGAGGCCGATGCCGGCATGGAAAAGCGCGCCGAGAGCTACCTGCAGGACCGCTTCGGCGCCGGGCTCGACACCTTCGCGGTGCCGGACGCCGCCTTCCCGGAGAATACCGGGACGTTCGAAGACGTGGCGTGCCGGGCGTGATGTCGAGGGTGATGGAATCGAATCGATGAGCGACTTCACCCTCAACGGCATCAAGGTCGAGGATACCTTCGCCGAGGCCTTCGACGTCGCGGGCACCGCGATCATCGTCACCAACGACACGCCGAAATGGGCGATGATCGCGGCGACGGTGATGACGGGCTTCGCCACCTCGGTGATCGGCTGCGGCGCCGAGGCCGGCATCGATGCCGAACTCTCCCCCGACGAGACGCCGGACGGACGCCCGGGCGTGCGCATCCTGCTGTTCGGCTTCGAGCCGAACGGGCTGAAGGACCAGCTCCTCAAGCGCGTCGGCCAGTGCATCCTCACCTGCCCCGGCACAGCCTGCTTTGCCGGCGTCGAGGGGCCGACCAAGATCAAGCTCGGCGGCGCGATCCGCTATTTCGGCGACGGCTTCGCGCTCGCCAAGCGCCTGCCCGACCATGAGGGCAAGATGCGCCGCTACTGGCGCATCCCCGTCATGGACGGCGAGTTCCTGTGCGAGGATTCGGTGCGCGCGGTCAACGGCGCGGTCGGCGGCGGCAACCTGCTGTTCCTCGGCCGCAAGCATGCCGACACGCTCATCGTCGCCGAGATCGCGGTCGAGGCGGCGAAAGCCATCCCCGGCGCGATCCTGCCCTTCCCCGGTGGCATCGTCCGCTCCGGCTCGAAGGTCGGCGGGCGCACCAAGGGCATGATGGCCTCGACCAACGACGCCTACTGCCCGACGCTGAAGGGCCGGGCCGGCTCGGCGCTGCCGCCCGAATGCGGCGTGGTGCTGGAAATCGTCATCGATGCCCTGACCTCGGCGGCGGTCGCCGAATCGATGCGCGCGGCGCTGCACGCCGCCACCGAGATCGGCGCACAGCACGGCCTCGTCGCCGTCACCGCCGGCAATTACGGCGGCAATCTCGGCCGGCACCACTACCACCTCCGCGACCTGTTGGAGAAACCCGCTGCATGAGCACGCTGAGACTGCGCGGTGATCTGCCGGAGCGGGTCGACCTTCTCAACATCACCCCCCTCGCCCTGAGCGGATTGTCCGAAGCCGAGGCGGGCAAGCTCGCCATCGGCACGAGCCGCCGCGGCCTGACCCTCGGCGACGTGTTCGAGATCAGCCTCGACGGCTCCGACAGCCTCGTGATCGAGGGCGGCTCGTCCCGGCTCGACCGGGTGGGTGCGGCGCTCTCGCAAGGCTCGATCCGGGTCGAGGGCGATGTCGGCCAGCGCCTCGGCGAAGGCATGGCGGCCGGCTCGCTCACGGTGACGGGCTCCGCCGGCCCCTATGCCGGCACGGGTGCGACCGGCGGCACGATCACGATTCAAGGCGATGCCGGCGACCACGCGGGCGGCGCCGTCTACGCCGCCAAGGCCGGGCTCGACGGCGCGACGCTCGTCATCAAGGGCGCGGCCGGCGACCATCTCGGCGACCGCATGCGCCGGGGCATGATCCTGGCGGGTTCGGCCGGTGCTTACGCCGGCTCGCGCATGATCGCGGGCACGATCCTCGTCTCCGGCGCGCTGGGCGACCATCCGGGTTACGGCATGCGCCGCGGCACACTGGTCGCGGGCAGCCACGGCACCCTGCTGCCGACCTTCGTCGAGACCGGCACCCCCGACCTCGTCTTCATCCGGCTGCTGGCCCAGAGCCTCAAGCATCTCGGCGCGGCGCAGGCCAGTCTCCTCGGCGGCACGCTGCGGCGCTACTCCGGCGATCTCGCGACGCTCGGCAAGGGCGAACTGTTCGTGCCGGCCTGATCCGGCACGATTTTTCCGAAAGCCGCCGGCAAGTCGCAGAAAAATGACTTGCCGGCCTGCCGGATTCTCCCACCTTGCCTCGGATCAGAGGCGCGGGACACCGATCCGGTCGAGCCGACCGCGCCCCCTCCGAGCCGAGGCCGCGCGCATGTTCCTGCTCCTGTCCGTCTGCCTGATCGCCCAGCCGGCGAAGTGCCACGACGAGCGGATCAACCTGAACTACGACAATCCGAACCCCTTCCTGTGTCTGCGCAACTCGCAGAGCACGCTCGCGGCGTGGCAGGAGGAGCATCCGGACTATCACGTGAAGAGCTGGCGCTGCGCCCCCAAGGCCAGCCTGCCGAACGACCTGTAGGAGCGACCTGCGAGCGGGCCGGGAAAAGCCGGCAATGCGAGCCGGCTTGAGACCCCGCCCCGGCGGTGACATGGTCCGCCCGCCGCCACCGCGGCGGAGAGGGAGACCATGCGTTCGCTGAGAGTTCGGTTCGCCCTCCTGCTCGGCGGCACGGCGCTGATCGCCCTGCTGGCGGCGACCGGCGTTTTGTGGTCGATCCGGCTGACCGAGAACGTCATCGAACGCACGCTGGCCGCCCAGCACCGGCTGGAGCTTCTGGCGGAACTGTCGGGACGGCTGGCGCAGTACGGCTTTGCCGCCATCGACAGCGTCGGCAATCCGGACGCGCCGCCCGAGGCCCTGTCGGTGACCCGCGACCGGGTCGATCAGGCGCTCAACCATGTCGATGACGCCATCGGCAACGGCATGGCGACCAGCGCCAACCTGGAGGACCGGATCCAGTACGTCGCCCGCACCCGGCCGCTCGCCAATGTGCGCGCGGCCCGCGCGATGCTCGACCGTCAGGTCACCCTGGTGCGGCGCGAAACCGATCCCGACCGTCGCAAGACGGCGATGCAGGGCGCGCTCAACGCCTTCGGCGCCATGACGGGACCGCCACTCTCCCTGCTGATCGAGGCGGAGCGGCGCAGCATGACCGCCGGCTCCGAGGCGGCCCGAACCCTTTCACGGCGGCTCACCGCCGCCGCGCTGGCCGCAACGGTGCTGGCGCTCGCCTTCGTCGGGGTGCTCTACCGTTCGGTCACACGGCCGACGCTGGCGCGCATCGAGGAGATCCGCCGGGCGGCCG
The DNA here is from genome assembly GCF_001542815.1 of Methylobacterium sp. AMS5. Taxonomy (GTDB): domain Bacteria; phylum Pseudomonadota; class Alphaproteobacteria; order Rhizobiales; family Beijerinckiaceae; genus Methylobacterium. The sequence goes on along the minus strand of NZ_CP006992.1, from coordinate 1,862,525 downwards.
GGGCCGTCGGCAGCGGCGCGCTCGAGACCCGGCTCTCGGTCGAGACCCGCGACGAACTCGGGCTTCTGGTCGCGAACTTCAACCGCATGGCGGCGCGCCTCGCCCGCCGCGAGGGCCGGCTCGCCGCCGACCGGGCCGCCCTGGAGGACACGGTGGAGGCCCGCACCGCCGACCTGCGCGCGGCCAACGAGCGGCTGGAGATGGTGGACCGCTCCCGGCGCCGCTTCTTCGCCGATGTCAGCCACGAGTTGCGCACCCCGCTCACCGTCATCCTGGGTGAGTGCGACCTCGCCCAGCGCTCGGCGGAGCGCGCCGCCGGCCGAACCGTGGAGTACGGACCGGTCTTCACCACCATCCGCAAACGGGCCCAGCGCCTCAAGCGACGGGTCGAGGATCTGCTTCGTGTGGCCCGCTCGGAATCCGGCCAGATCGAGCTCGACCGGCGCGCCGTGAGCGCCGTCGAGGTGCTGACCGACGCCGTCGACAGCGCCGGCTCGGAGGCCGCCCGCCGCCGGGTCGAGCTGGTGCTGGAACCGGGCGACCACGACATCGAGATCGCCGCCGATCCGGAATGGCTCCGCCAGGTTGTCGAGAGCCTGATCGACAACGCGCTGCGCCACGCCACCGGCCTGACCCGCATCACCGTCTCGCTGAGCGAGCACGACACGCCGCAGGGCAGCCGGGCGCTGATCACCATCGACGATGACGGCCCCGGCTTCCCCGCGGGCGGGGACGGGCTGTTCGAACGCTTCCGCCGCGAGGCCCGATCGGGAGAAGCGGGATTCGGCATAGGTTTAGCTCTGGCGCGATGGGTCGTTGAGCGCCATGATGGCGCGATCAGCCTCGGCGGAGCCGAACACGGCGGCGCCCGGGTGGTGATCGACCTGCCCTCGCTCGACGATGGCGTCGCGCCGGAATCCTACGGGGCAGGACACGAGAGGATCGGCGCCGCATGACGACGCGCGTATTGATCGTTGAAGATGATATCGACATCCGCGGCATCCTGGCGCGCGGCCTGGAGGCGGAAGGGTTTTCCGTCGGCGTGGCCGGCCGGGTCGAGGACGCGTTGAGTGCCGCCCGCGACGAGGCGCCGGAGGCGGTGGTGCTCGACATCACCCTGCCCGACGGCTCCGGCCACGACGTCTGCCGCAGCTTGCGCGAGGGCGGCTATCCCGGCGCGATCCTTTTCTTGAGCGCCCGCGACGAGGTGCGCGACCGGGCCGAGGGACTGGCGCTCGGCGCCGACGACTACATCGTCAAGCCGTTCGTGTTCGACGAACTGCTGGCCCGGCTCCAAGTCCACCTGCTGCGCCGCCGCGAGGCGGACACCCCGCGCACCGTCTTCACCGCAGGCCGGCTGACCCTCGACGTCAACATCCGTCAGGTCAGCTTCGGCGAGGCCTCGGCCCGGCTCACCCCGCGGGAGGCGGAGCTGCTCGCCCTGCTGATGCAGGAGGTGAACCGGCCGATCTCGCGCGGCGAGATCTTCGACCGGCTGTGGGCGAGCCAGGGGGGCCTCTCCCTCAACGTGGTCGATGTCTATGTCGGCTACCTGCGCTCGAAGCTCTCGGATTTCGTGCGGCTGGGCGGTCCGGTGATCGTCACGGTGCGCGGCAAGGGCTTCATGCTCGATCTGCGCGGCCAGGATTTTCGCCACTGACCCCCGCGGCATTTCGCTCCGGCCACTGGCGTTAAACGAAAGTCTACCCCGCCTCCTCACGCGAACTTTGGGAAGAAACGGCAAGCTGGCTCTTGCAGGCGGGGCCGGAATTGGCGATATACCTCCAGCGTGCGAAAACGAGTGCGTCGCCAGTATCTTACGATCCTCTTAATCAATGGGATCGAAGGGTGCCGGCGTTCCATAAAGTCGAGGAGAAACACCATGAAGTGGGCTGCCCCCATCGTTTCCGAGATCTGCGTCGGCATGGAAGTCACGAGCTACGAGTCGGCCGAGATCGACACCTTCAACTAAGGTGTTTCGAGCCGGGCCGCAGGGCGCAGACATCAGCGGGTTCTCACCATGCATGTCGTGATCCTCGGTTCGGCCGCGGGCGGCGGCGTTCCTCAATGGAATTGCCGCTGCTCCATCTGTTCTATGGCCTGGGCGGGTGATCCTCGCGTCAAGCCACGCACGCAGTCGAGCATCGCGGTCTCCCCTGACGGGGAACGCTGGCTCCTGCTGAACGCCTCCCCCGACATCCGCCAGCAGATCCAGGCCAATCCGCAGATGCACCCGCGGCAGGGCCTGCGCCACTCGCCGATCCACGCGGTGCTGCTGACCAATGGCGATGTCGATCACGTCGCGGGCCTTCTGACCCTGCGTGAGGGCCAGCCCTTCACGCTCTACGCCACGCCCGGCATCCTGGCCTCCGTCTCCGACAACCGCGTCTTCGACGTGATGGCCGCCGAGGTGGTGAAGCGGCAGACGATCGCCCTCAACGAGACCTTCGAGCCGGTGCCCGGCCTCTCGGTGACGCTGTTCTCCGTCCCCGGCAAGGTGCCGCTCTGGCTGGAGGACGCCTCGATGGAGATCGGGGCGGAGACCGAAACCACCGTCGGCACGATGATCGAGGCCGGAGGCAAGCGCCTCGCCTATATCCCCGGCTGCGCCCGGGTGACGGAGGATCTGAAAGCCCGCGTCGCGGGGGCCGACGCGCTCCTGTTCGACGGCACGGTGCTGGAGGACGACGACATGATCCGCGCGGGTGTCGGCACCAAGACCGGCTGGCGCATGGGGCATATTCAGATCAACGGCGAGACCGGCTCGATCGCCTCCTTCGCCGATGTCGAGATCGGCCGCCGGGTTTTGATTCACATCAACAACACGAATCCGGTCCTGATCGAGGACTCGCCGGAGCGCGCCAGCGTCGAGGCGCGTGGCTGGACCGTCGCCCATGACGGGCTGACCCTCGATCTCTGATCGGACGGGACGCTGCCGGTCCGGGTCGGCCTGGAAATTTAGTGCCGGACTGATTATGTTTTGCACGATCCAATCGCGCGGCAGAGGCCCTGCTCCGATCGGTACCGGGCCCCATTTAAAAATAACGCCAGGAAATGCGACTCGAAGCTCGGGGGAAACCGAACGCCATGACCGCCCAATTCCCGCCGCCCGTCCCGGACACTGAGCAACGCCTGCTGAGCCACGAGGAGCTCGAAGCGGCGCTCCGCGACATCGGTGCGCGGCGCTACCACAACCTCCACCCGTTCCACCGGCTGCTGCACGACGGCAAGCTCTCAAAGGATCAGGTCCGGGCCTGGGCGCTCAACCGCTACTATTATCAGGCGATGATACCGGTGAAGGACGCGGCGCTGCTGGCCCGTCTGCCGGATGCACAGCTTCGCCGGATCTGGCGCCAGCGCATCGTCGACCACGACGGCGACCATGAGGGCGACGGCGGCATCGAGCGCTGGCTCAAGCTCGCGGAAGGCGTCGGCTTCACCCGCGACTACGTGCTCTCGACCCGGGGCATCCTGTCGGCGACCCGCTTCTCGGTCGATGCCTATGTCCACTTCGTCTCCGAGCGCAGCCTGCTCGAGGCCATCGCCTCCTCCCTGACCGAGATGTTCTCGCCGACGATCATCTCCGAGCGCGTCGCCGGGATGCTGAAGAACTACGACTTCATCACCAAGGACACGCTGGCCTATTTCGACAAGCGCCTGACCCAGGCCCCGCGCGACGCCGACTTCGCCCTCGATTACGTCAAGCGGCACGCCACCACGCCCGAGATGCAGCGGGCGGCGATGGACGCGCTGACCTTCAAGTGCAACGTGCTCTGGACGCAGCTCGACGCGCTCTACTTCGCCTACGTCGCCCCCGGTATGATCCCGCCGGACGCGTGGCAGCCGGGCGAGGGCCTTGTCGCCGAGAACAACTCCGCCGAGGCCAGCCCCACCGCGGCGACGGCTGAACCCGCGGCCTTCTCGGGCAGCGACGTTCCGCGCCTGCCCCGCGGCGTGCGCCTGCGCTTCGACGAGGTCCGCAACAAGCACGTGCTGCTCGCCCCCGAGCGCACCTTCGACCTCGACGACAACGCCGTCGCGGTCCTCAAGCTCGTCGATGGCCGGAACACGGTTTCGCAGATCGCCCAGATTCTGGGCCAGACCTACGACGCCGACCCGGCCATCATCGAAGCCGACATCCTCCCGATGCTGGCTGGCCTCGCGCAAAAAAGGGTTCTGGAGCGATGAATGCACCGACCCCCGCCCCCTCCCCCGCGGAAGTCATTCCGGCGCCCGTGGGTCTGCTCGCCGAGCTGACGCACCGCTGCCCGCTGCGCTGCCCGTACTGCTCGAACCCGCTGGAGCTCGACCGGCGCTCGGCCGAGCTGGATACGCAGACGTGGCTGCGGGTGCTGACGGAGGCGGCGGGTCTCGGTGTGCTGCACGTCCACCTGTCGGGCGGTGAACCGACCGCCCGCCCCGACATCGTCGAGATCACGGCCAAATGCGCCGAACTCGGCCTGTACTCGAACCTGATCACCTCCGGCGTCGGCGGTGCGCTGGGCAAGCTCGACGCGCTCTACGACGTCGGCCTCGACCACGTGCAGCTCTCCGTACAGGGGGTGGACGCGGCCAACGCGGAAAAAATCGGCGGCCTCAAGAACGCGCAGCCGCAGAAGATGCAGTTCGCCGCCCGCGTCACCGAACTCGGCCTGCCGCTGACGTTGAACTCGGTGATCCACCGCGGCAACATCCACGAGGTGCCGGGCTTCATCGACCTCGCGGTCAAGCTCGGCGCCAAGCGGCTGGAGGTGGCCCACACCCAGTATTACGGCTGGGCCTACGTGAACCGCGCCGCGCTGATGCCGGATAAGAGCCAAGTCGACGAATCGATCCGCATCGTCGAGGCCGCGCGCGAGCGCCTGAAGGGCCAGCTCGTCATCGACCTCGTGGTGCCGGACTACTATGCCAAGTACCCGAAGGCCTGCGCCGGCGGCTGGGGCCGCAAGCTGATGAACGTGACGCCGCAGGGCAAGGTGCTGCCCTGCCACGCCGCCGAGACCATCCCCGGCCTCGAATTCTGGTACGTCACCGACCACTCGCTCGGCGAGATCTGGACCCAATCCCCGGCCTTTGCCGCCTATCGCGGCACGTCCTGGATGAAGGAGCCCTGCCGCTCCTGCGACCGGCGCGAGAAGGATTGGGGCGGGTGCCGCTGCCAGGCGCTGGCGCTCACGGGCGACGCGGCCAACACCGATCCGGCCTGCTCCCTTTCGCCGCTGCACGCGAAAATGCGGGATCTTGCCAAGGAAGAGGCTGCCGAGACCCCGCCCGATTATATATACCGCAGCATCGGGACGAATGTGCAAAACCCGTTGAGCGAAAAGGCACCCCTTTGAGACGATCCTTTCTGGCGGTCGCCCTCTCGGCCGCCCTCGTGACGACGCCTTCCGCCCGGGCGGCTTCCGATACCACTCCGGCGGCGCCCCAGGATACGGCGGCCAAGGATCCGGCAACCAAGGGCACCGCACCGGACGCCAGCGACCTGCTGTTCGAGCAGCCGCAAATGAAGAACACGGCGCCCGGCAGCACCCTGACCTACGATTACGCGCGCCGCAGCGGCATCGAGCGCGGCCCCTACGGGCCGCCGCTCAGCGACACGATCAAGCTCACGGTCGATCCCGGCAAGAGTGCCGAGAGCCGCGACATCCGCGTGCAGATGTTCTCCGGCGGCAACCGCCTCCCGGCCGGCCCCTTCACCGACATGCCCGGCAACCCCGTGCTGAGCCTGTTCCTCGAGAACCACCTGAAGGGTCTCGCCAGTCTGCTGGAGGCCAACCCGCGCTACATCAAGAACGCGATCCGAAAAGGTCTGCGCGACAAGGCGACGGTGACGCCGGCGCCGGTGTCCTACAAGGGCCGGACCGTCGAGGGCTGGCGCGTCGAGATGAAGCCGTTCGCGGGCGATCCTCAGTCGGAGCGGATGCGCGGCTTCGAAACCATCACCTATACCTTCGTCGTCGCGCCTGACGTGCCGGGAGAGATCGTTTCGATCCAGGCCCGCGCCCTGAAGCCGGATGGCGGCGAACTCCTCGAAGAGAGGCTCGATTATGACCAGAAGGATTCCTGAGGCGCTCGCCGCCGCGATGCTCGCTGCTGCGATGCTCGCCGCGCCCGCTCTTGCCGACGACAACGACTATCCGACGGATGTGCGGGCCGATTACGTGTTCGGCTGCATGGCCGCCAACGGGCAGACCCGCGAGGCGCTGGAGAAATGCTCCTGCTCCCTCGACGCGCTGGCGTCGATCCTGCCCTATGACCGCTACGTTCAGGCCTCGACCATCCTGTCGATGCGCCAGGGCATCGGCCAGCGCACCGCCGCGTTCAAGTCGACCAAGATGTTCGACGACAAGGTGGCCGAGCTGCGCCGCGCCCAGGCCGAGGCGGAGATCCGCTGTTATCGCGGCGCCTCCTGAGACGCGTCGGGCCGGGGATGGGGTCGAGGCCGATTGGATCTGGCGCAACCCCGCCGGAGGGGCTAGGCCGGCAAACCCGGCCCCTCACCCTCGAGACGCGATGCCGCCCGACGACTCTCCTCCGCCGACGCGCCTGAAGACCCTGCTGCCCGGCCTCGGCCGGCGCACGCTGGCGATGGGCATCCTCAACGTCACGCCGGACTCGTTCTCGGACGGAGGCCGCTTCGAAGGCGTCGAGGCGGCCCGCGCGCAGGCGGCGGCATTGACCGAGGCCGGCGCCGACATCATCGACATCGGCGGGGAATCGACCCGGCCCGGCCACACGCCCGTCCCGGCCGCCGAGGAGCAGGCCCGTGTCCTGCCCGTGATCGAGGCCGTGGCACCGGGCCTGTCCGTCCCGATCTCGATCGACACCTACAAGGCGTCGACGGCGGAGGCCGCGCTGAAGGCGGGTGCCACCCTCGTCAACGACGTTTGGGGTCTGCAGCGCGAGCCGGACATCGCCCGCGTCGCGGCCGACCATGGCGCACCGGTCATCGTCATGCACAACCGCGAGACGATCGACGGCTCTCTCGACATCGTCGCCGACATGCTGCGCTTCTTCGAGCGCTCCCTCGACATCGCCCGCCGCGCCGGCATTCGCGACGGCGACATCGTGCTCGATCCCGGCATCGGCTTCGGAAAGAGCTGGGAACAGCATCTCGAAGCCCTGCGCCGCCTGCCCGAAATCCGGGCGCTGGGCTTTCCCCTCCTCGTCGGCGTCTCGCGCAAGAGCCTGCTCGGGCGCCTGCACGACCGCGAGACGGCCCCGCGCGACCGACTCATCGGCTCGCTCGCCGCGCACGTGCTCGCCGGTTCGCTCGGAGCCGACATCGTGCGCGTTCACGACGTGGCGCCGCATGTCGAGGCGCTGCGGGTGCTCGACGCGGTGATGCGCCCGGAGGGCGCGCGTGGGACGATCCATGGCTGACCGCATCCTCGTCCACCGCCTCGCGGTCTTCGCCCGTCACGGCGTGCTGCCGGAGGAAGAGCGGCTGGGCCAGCGCTTCTACATCTCGCTGGAATGCCGTCTCGACCTCGGGCCGGCCGGCCGCAGCGACGACGTGGCCGCCACCGTGAGCTATGCGGATCTCGCCGAGATCGCCCTCGACATCGCCACCCATCGGCGCTTCGCCCTGATCGAGGCCTTGGCCGAGGCGATTGCCGAGACCTGCCTCGCGCGGTTTCCCCGGATCGAGACGATCGCGGTGCGGATCGACAAGCCGAGCGCGCCGATCCCCGCCGTGCTCGACTACGCGGCCATCGAGATCGTGCGGGGCCGTGCCGACAGAGCCGCGACGACGGAGACGCCATGACGCGCGCCTATCTCGGGCTGGGCAGCAATATCGGTGACAAGGCCGCGATGCTGGCCCGGGCCGTCGAGCACCTCGCCGCGACGCCCGGCATCCGGATCGTGGCGCGCTCCGCCGATTACCGCACGCCGCCCTGGGGCGATACGGATCAGGACTGGTTCCTCAACGCGGCAATCGCCATCGACACCGAACGGACACCGCACGGGTTGCTGGAGGTCTGCCTGTCGATCGAGGCGGCGCTCGGGCGCGTCCGCGAGCGACGCTGGGGGCCGCGCGTCATCGACATCGACGTGCTGGCCTATGAGGGGGCGCAGGTGTCCGACGAACGCCTCGTTCTGCCGCACCGCTTCGTGCGCGAGCGCGCCTTCGTGCTGGTGCCGCTCGCCGAGATCGCCCCCGACCTCGTCATCGGTGGCGAGACGGTCACGGAGGCCCTGGCCAAGCTCGATCCGACGGGGATCGAACGGGCCAAATGAGAAAAGGCCCGAACCGGGGTTCGGGCCTTTCAGAGCGCATTCCGAAAAAGCCGTGGCCGGTTTGTCGAAAGAAGGCGCGCTCTCCCGCGTCTTCTGATCCGGCATCACTCGTCCGCGGCATCGAGAGGCTTGTTGTCCTCCTCCGCCAGCAGCGGCACCTCGTATTCCCGCAACACCGCCTCAATGTCGGCCTTGCGCTTGCGCAGCACGGCGTTGAGGCTGCGCTTCCAGTCGTTCTCGTTGTGGCGGACGCCCATGGAGACACGGAAGGTCAGCGGCGGCCGTCCCGGCTCGTGGAGCAGCGGCACGACATCCATCGGCACGCCGCTCTGCTTGGCCAGCCAGCCCGCAGCCGGCCCCCAGAGGATCGCCACGTCGATCTTCTTCTCGGCGAGATCCGCGATCACTTCCGCCGCGACCGTCTGATGCTTGCGCTCGGCCCCGAAGGCGTAGGGCGCGTAGGCATGGATCCGCTCGCCGACGAGTTTCAGCTCGCTCAGGCGGTTGGAGGGCGGCGTCCCGGCGATGATGCCGATCTGCTTGTCCTTCAGCCGCGGGTCGTCGAGGCGCTTGAGGTCCGACAACGCGCCCTTGCGCGCGACCAGAACGTAGGCCGAGCGGTAATACGGGTTGGTCGCCTGGACGATGTCGCCGCCCGACGTGCCGATGATCAGGTCGCACAGACCGGTGCCGAGGGTATTGCGGACGAATCCGGGCCCCTGGGTCAGCCAGTAATAGCGCAGCTTGACCTTCAGCTCGTCAGCGACGATCTGCGCGATCTTATTCTCGAAACCGCCACCCTTGCGCTCGGAGAACGGCATATTGCCGGGATCGCTGCAGACACGCAGGACATCCTGCGTGACCAGATCGGGCAGGTGCTGCGCATGACCGGGCCGCGCCCCTGCCGAGAGCAGGAGCGCGGCGACCGCGACCGAAACGGGTGCGCTTGAGCGGGTCATCAGCCGCCCAGGCACTCCTTCTCGACGGTCTTGGCGCTTTCAGGCTTGTCTTCCTTCTCGCCCGGACGGGCCCGGCCCCAGGCACCGGCGGCGCGGGCGCGCAGGTACACGTAGAGGTCGTTGGCGTAGCACATCACGTTCTTGTTGTCGCCGAAGGCGGGCATCACCTGGTTGGCGGTGTTGCTGACCTCCTGCTTGCCGCCGGCGAGGATGCCGTAGAACTCCTCGTAGGAGAGGCGCTTCAGCGAGTCCTTGAGAGCGGGCGCGTAGGTCGAGCCCATGCCGTCCGGGCCGTGGCAGACGTGGCACTCGGCGTGATAGCGGCGATAGCCGGAATAGGTGAACCAATCGACCTTCTTGCCGTCGTTGGTGATGCGGAAGGTCGGGTGACCGTCCTTATCGAAGTACTTGCCGTCCTCTTCCTTCGCCGCGGCGGCGGCCTTGAGCACCGGCTCGTCGATCTCTTTGGCGTTCGGATCGAGCTTGTTGGCGAGTTCGGGCTTGGCATCCTGGGCGAAGGCAACGGTGGCGGCGGGAACCGCTCCGAGCAAGGCTGCACCGACGAGACCAAGAAGAGCGGTTCTTTTCATCGAAGACAACGACGTTTCTCCCGAGACCATCATGTTGCACCGCAACGTAGTCGTGCGGCTACCAAGCAGGCCCTACAGCATAATCATAAAATCATAAAGATGCCGGCGCGATTTCCCGCGCCGGCATCCTTCAGGCTCTATGTCGCAAGCGACTTAGTTGTTCGGCAGCGAGAAGACCGTGAGCTGGCCACCGAGGTTGGTGTAGCTCGACAGGGCCGCATAGCCACCCACCGCGCCGAGACCGGCGTTCGGGTCGGTCAGGCCGGCCGCGAGGCCGATGCCGGCCCAGCCGCCGACGCCCGAGAGCACGGCGACGTGCTGCTTACCCTTGTGCTCGTAGGTCATCACGTTGCCGATGATGCCCGACGGGGTCTTGAACTTGTACAGTTCCTTACCCGTCTTCGAGTCGACGGCCTTCAGGAAGCCTTCGAGCGTGCCGTAGAACACCACGTCACCGGCAGTGGCGAGCGCGCCGCCCCAAGCCGAGAACTGCTCGGGGTTGGACCACTTGATCTTACCCTGGAGGTTGTCCCAGGCGATGAAGTTGCCCATGCCGCCATGCGAGCCCGGAGCCGGGTACATGGAGAGGGTCGCGCCGACGTAGGGCTGGCCCGGGGTGTAGGTCACCCGGAACGGCTCGTAGTCCATGCAGACGTGGTTGGTGGGCACGTAGAACAGGCCGGTCTTGGGCGAGAAGGCCGCCGGCTGCTGGTCCTTGGTGCCGAGAGCCGCCGGGCAGATGCCCTTCGAGTTCACGTCTTCACCGTTCTGCTCGGTCGAGTACTTCGACACGACCAGCGGGCGGCCGTAGGTCTTGGAACCCTTGTCCAGGTCGACCTTGGTGGCCCAGTTCACGACCGGATCGAACTTCTCAGCGACGAGCACCTCACCGGTGGCGCGGTCGAGCGTGTAGCCGAAGCCGTTACGATCGAAGTGCGTCAGCAGCGGACGGTCCTTGCCGTCGAACTTCTGATCCGTGAGGATCATCTCGTTGATGCCGTCGAAGTCCCACTCGTCGTGGGGGGTCATCTGGTAGACCCACTTGGCCATGCCGGTGTCGGGGTTACGCGCCCAAATGGTCATCGACCACTTGTTGTCGCCCGGACGCTGCTTGGGGTTCCAAGTGGAGGGGTTGCCCGAGCCGTAGTACATCAGGTCGAGCTTGGGATCGTAGGAGAACCAGCCCCAGGTGCAGCCGCCGCCGGTCTTCCACTGATCGCCTTCCCAGGTCTTCAGCGAGGAGTCCTTGCCGATCGGCTTGCCGAGCGAGGTGGTCTTCTCGGGGTCGACGAGGAGCTGATCGTCCGGGCCGATCGAGTAGCCGCGCCACACCTTCTTGCCGGACTTCAGGTCGTAGGCGGTGACGTGGCACTGCACGCCGAACTCGCCGCCGGAGATGCCGACGATGACCTTGTCCTTCACCGGGAGAACGGTGGCGGTGTTGGTCTCACCCTTGGACGGGTCGCCGTTCTTGACCGACCAGTTCACCTTGCCGGACTTGGCGTCGAGCGAGACGAGGGTGGTGTCGGCCTGGTGCAGGAGGATCGCGCCGTCGGCATAGGCCAGACCACGGTTGACCGTGTCACAGCACATGACCGGGATCACGGACGGATCCTGCTTGGGCTCGTACTTCCACACGATCTTGGCGCCCTGGTCGAGGTCCAGCGCGTAGACGATGTTCGGGAAGGGGGTGTGGACGTACATGATGTTGCCGACGACGAGCGGAGAGCCCTCGTGGCCGCGCAGCACGCCGGTCGAGAAGGTCCAGGCGACCTGGAGGTTCTTGACGTTGCTGGCGTTGATCTGGTCGAGCTTGGAATAGCGGGTATTGGCGTAATCGACCGTCTGGAGCACCTGCTCCGCCGGGTTGGCGACGCCCTTCATGACGCTTTCATTGGCAAGGGCCGGGCTTGCAGCCGCGAGACCCGCACCGAGTGCGAGGAGATGTACCGCTCTCATGGATTCCTCCGACAAGTCTTATCCGCCGCTGGATAGCAGCCCGCTACCCACCGTTGATTGACCTGCTGTTTGCGACAGGGATGATATTCGCTCCGGCAGCTCGCGCCTGCCGCACAGGAATTAGGATTATTCCATACTTCCCGGCGACTTACCCGGCTGGGCCCGCATCCCTCAGCGGCTCCCCGAAACCGAAGCTTGAACGAACTCTAAGAAAATTTCGGGCGCCGTCAACTCGCTTTCGCGCGTCGAATGTCGCAGTCACGCCGGCCTTTATCAGGAAAGTTGCCCGCTAAATTCAGCTTATTGCATTGCACAATTTGATGGGCGGCGCACACTTCTCAAGTTTGTTTTGACGACCTCCGCCCCTCTACCATGGATACGAATGCGCCAACCGCATGGGATGACCAAATTTTCCCATCGTCCATGCGTCCATAGCACTTTAATTCCTGCCTTCGGCGCCGGGCATGCGCGTTCGCGATGCCGCACTGCAAACAGTCCGGCCCGTCGCACGACGCGTCAACGGGGCCGAGGGCTGCCCGATCCTCCTCGTGCGGGGCGGGAAATTTTTGCAATGAACCGCTCCGTTTATCCTTAAGGAACGGCCGCCATCCCCAATGGGACACCGCAGAGGGGCTGCGATAGCCTCCGATGAGCCTTCGACGCGCCTGCGGCTTGAGCAGCGCGCGATTCTCTCGGGCGTGATTCTACTGAGCGACGATGCCGGGAAAGCGGGTGGCGAGACCCCGGCGGGTCGCGTCGGCCCAAGGCCGGTCCCGCTCGCCGCGCGGCCGGTCGAGGGGCAGGCTCGCCAGCAGCCGGGCGGGGCGGGGCGAGACCAACAGCAGACGGTCGGCGATCTCGATGGCCTCGGCGACGTTGTGCGTCACCATCAACGCGCTCGTACCGGAGCCGGCCACCGCTTCGACCACCAGCGCCCGCAGGGATGCGGCGGCCGCGTCGTCCAGGGAGACGAAGGGCTCGTCGAGAACGAGGATGCGCGGCTCCAGCGCCAGCGCCCGTGCCAGCGCCACCCGGCGCTGCATCCCGAGCGACAGCGCGCCGGGATAGTGTGCGCGCCATGCTGCGAGCCCGAGCGACGCGAACAGGCCGTCGAGGTCGCGCGCCCGGCGCTCGCGCGGCAGGCCGAGCCGCACGTTCTGCTCGATGGTGCGCCAGGGCAGCAGGCGCGGATCCTGAAACACCATCGCGATACCGGCCTGGGAGGGCTCGGGCGTCACGCTGCCCTCGAAGTCGCGGTCGAGGCCGAGGAGGATGCGCAGTGTCGTGGTCTTGCCCGCGCCCGAAGGACCGATCAGACAGGTGATCTCGCCGGCATGGAGTTCGAAGGCGAGGCCACGCACCGCTTCGACGGCCTCGGTGCGCGCCTTGCGGCCACGCTTGCGGTAGACCTTGCGGTCCACGCGCACCGTCAGCAGCGGCGCGGTCTCGGCGCCGGGTTCAGCGCCAGCGGCGGACATGGGCGTCGAGGGGCTGGAGGAGGAGGGAGTCGAGGGCGAGCATCACGCTCATGAAGACGAGGCTGTAGCCGATCACCGCGGTGACGTCGAAGAGCGTGAAGTAGTAGTTGATGGCAAAGCCGACCCCGTTGGGACGGCCCAATAGTTCCACCACCAGCACGATCTTCCAGGCGAGCGAGATGCCGGAGCGCGCCGCCGCTACCATGAAGGGCTGGAGCTGCGGCAGCAGCACATGGGCGATCCAGGTCCGCCGGTCGAAGCGATAGGTCGTCGCCATCTCCTCCAGCCCCGGATCGAGGCCGCGGGCGCCCTCGCGCATGATCACCGCGACATTGGGCAGCTTGTTGAGCGCCACCGCGACGATGGCCGCGGTCTCGGTCAGCCCGAGCCAGACATAGGCCAGCACCGTGATGACGAGGGCCGGCGTGTTGAGGACGACGAGAAGCGGCGTATCGAGCAGCCGGTCGGCAAGGCGCGAGCGGCCGAGGGCGATGCCGAGCAGCACGCCGAGGCTCATGGCGATCACGAAGGAGACCGCGACCCGGGCGAGCGTGACGCCGACATTGAAGAACAGGCTGCCGCTCTGCGCCTCGCGCAGGATGAACGCGAACACCGCGCTCGGCGCCGGCAGGGTCCGCGTATCGGCATAGGCGGAGATGCCCTGCCAGAGGACGAGAAGGACGGCGAGGGAGAGGAGGCGCGCGAGCAGGGCCATGCGGAAGGTCAGCGGACCGGAACCGTCATCGTGCCGTCGTCAGCCATTGCCCGAGGCGTCGAGATAGAGGTCCGGCGGCAGGCTCTTGCCCACGCCGAGGAGCTGCGCACCCGCGAGCCGGTCCAGCGCCGCATAGATGCGCTCGCCATCGGCGCGCTCGGCGGCGATGGTCCGGCGCGGGATGCCGGCGAGGAAATCGCGCTTGAGCGTGGCGAAGGTGGCGTCGTCCTCCGCCGCCATCAGCGGGCGGACCGTCTCCCACAGGGCCGGCTCGTTCGCGAGCGCGTCCTTGGCGGCGGCCGAGGCGCGGGCGAAGCCTCGCACCACCTCGCCGCGGTCGGCCACGGTGTGGCCCTCGTAGAGATAGCCGATCAGCGAGACGGCGCCTTTGGCGCCAAAAGCCCGCATGACGTCGTCCGCCGAGATCAGCCGCCTGAAGCCCTTGGCTTCGAGGCGGGCGCAGAACTGCCAGTAGAGCAGAGCCGCGTCGAGCTCGCCGGTCTCCAGCTTCTGCGCCAGCAGCGGCGGCGCGCCGTAGGCGATCTGCGCGACGTTCTCGAGGTCGAGCCCCGCCGTCTCGCGGCCCTGTGCCCTCAGCAGGATCCAGTTCTTGTCGAGCGCACCGCCCGCCACGCCGAGCCGCTTGCCCGAAAGCCCCTTCAGATCCGTGATCGGACTTCCCGCGGGCACCATCAGTGCCCCTTCCGTGGTCGAGTAGGGCGAGAAACGCACCCCCCGCCCCTCGTTGCCGAGGCGGGCGGCGAAGATCAGGTCGCCGACGATGGCATCGACCTGACCGCCGAGAAAGGCGATGCGGGCGGCGTCGTTGCCGGCAAGCTTGACGATATCGAGGGTGAAGCCGTTGGCCGCATCAAAGCCGCGCGCCTTGATGACGGCAGCCTCCCAGGCGGCGGTGCCGAAAGGCAGCACGCCGAGCCGGAACGTCTCGCCCGCCGCCTGCGCGCGGCGCCCCGTCGGCAGCGTCACGGCCAGCGACAGAGCCGCCGTCGCGAGCATTCCGCGCCGTGACAGCATGGGCGTCCTCATGAATTATCGGTCAGGCCGTTCCGTCCCCGGCGGAGGCGGAAGGTTTCTGTTGAATTTTTTAATAGGGACTCGCCTCCGCCCCGTCCACAGCCGGTCCCAGCGTTTCCGCTGCGACATGCGGGCCGCCGCCGCTCAAGGGTCAAGCTCCCACCGATCCCGGCTTGCGCCGCCGCCCGTCCCGGCGCAGGTTTTCACCGTATCGGATGGGAGTGAGACGATGACGCAAGCACGCGAAGACGTCCTCGACGACGCGACGGTCGAGCGGCGGCTGAAGGAAGATCTGCCGCATTGGCGGCTGGAGGAGGGCTGGATCCGGCGCACCTACAAGACCGCCTCGTGGAAGAGCACGCTGATGGTCATCAATACGGTGGGCCATCTGGCCGAGGCCGCGTGGCACCACCCCGACATCACCGCCTCCTACGCCTGGGTCGAGGTCCGGCTGATGAACCACGCCGCCAAGGGCATCACCGAGAAGGATTTTTCGCTGGCAAAGAAGATCGAGGAGGTCGTGGGCTGGCAGCCGGGCGCGGAGGGCGGCGCCCTCGAAGGGACGCCGACCGATCAGCGCTTCGCCTACATCAAGTACGACAAGTGAGCCGGGTTCAGGCGACGCCGTACTGCCGGAACCAGTCCTGCAGCCGCTTCCAGCCGTCCTGTGCCGGCTCCGCGCGGTAGCTCGGACGATAGTCGGCATGGAAGGCGTGCGGCGCCTCGGGATAAACGACGAAATCGCAGGTCTTGCCGGCGGCCCGGCAGGCCTCCTTCATCCGGTCGATCGTGGCGACCGGAATGCCCTGATCGGCCCCGCCGTAGAGGCCGAGCACCGGTGCCTTGAGGTCGGCGGCGACATCGACCGGATGCTTCGGCGTCAGCGCCGAGCTGTCGCCCACGAGCCGCCCGTACCAGGCGACGCCCGCTTTCACGCCCGGATTGTGCGCGGCGTAGAGCCAGGTGATGCGCCCGCCCCAGCAGAAGCCGGTGATCCCGAGGCGGGCCGTGTCGGCCTTGCCCGTGCCCTTGGCGAAGGCGACCGCCGCATCGAGGTCGCTCATGACCTGCGCGTCGGGTACCTTTGAGACGACCTCGCTCACGATCTGCTGAATGTTGGTCAGCGCCGAGACGTCGCCCTGGCGGGCATAGAGTTCCGGCGCCAGGGCGAAGTAGCCGAGCTTGGCCAGCCGGCGGCACACATCCTTGATGTGCTCGTGGACGCCGAAGATTTCCTGCACGACCAGGATCGTCGGAAAGGGACCGCCCTCGGCGGTCATGGCCCGGTAGGCCGGGATCTCGCCGTCCTGCGTCGGAATCTTCACCTCGCCGGCGATCAGGCCGTTCGTGTCCGTGGTGATCGTGGTCTGGGCCGCGACGGGCTGCGCGGCGAGCGCGAAGCCCGTGGCGAGACTCGTGGCGATCACGGTGCGCCGTGAGAGGGTCGTCTGAGCCGCGAGGCTCCGCAGGTCGGCATCGAACGCGGTCATGCGCACCACTCCGGGGTGAGAACATCGAGCGGGCCGAGGCCCGGCGATGGAAGTAGCGGCGCATCGGCGAATGGCGACGGTGGCACGCGGCGTTCCTCGCTTTCGCTGGGCGTCCGGCTAGGCCCCCTCGCTGGAGACAGCCGGGGCCGCGCCCAACTCCGCCTTCAGCGCATCGAGGAAGTAGCGCACCCGTGCCGGAAGGTGCTGCCGCGTCGGGAGGACGGCCCAGATCGCCAGCAGTTCGGGCTCGGTGTCGGTCAGGTTCAGTGCGACCAGGGTGCCGTCGGCAAGGTCCTGAGCCACGTCCCAATAGGTCAGCAGGGCGAGGCCGGCCCCGGCGAGGCAGGCTTCGCGCACGGCGTCGACGCTGTTGGCCGCCAGGCGACCGCCGACTCGTTTGGTGAAGGGCCGCCCGTCTCGGCGGAACGGCCACGCATCCATCGCATGCAGCGTCAGGCAGGCGTGGTCATCGATCTCCGCGAGCCTCTGCGGGCTTCCGCGAGCGGCCAGGTAGCTCGGGGCGGCGCAGAGAATGCGCGGGTTGTCGGCCAACCGGACGGCGACGAGATCCGATGTCTGCAGGGTGGCCACGCGCAACGCGACGTCGATCCCCGAGGCGACGATGTCCACGATGCTGTCGCTGAAGGTCAGGTCCACCTGCAGCAGCGGGTTCTCGGCCATCAGACGAACGGCAAGCGGCACGACGAGCGCCCGCCCGATCCGGTTGGGCGCCGTGACGCGCAGGACGCCGCTCAAGCCTTCGTGGCGCTCGACGAACGCCGCCGCCGCGGCCTCCCGCGCTTCGAGCATCGCTCTCGCGAAGGGGAGGAAGGTCTCGCCGTCCGTGGTCAGGGCGACCGCTCGGGTCGTGCGATGCAGGAGGCGGACTCCGAGTTCCGCTTCCAACCCGGCGAGGCGGCGGCTGACCGCCATCGGCGAGTGTCCCGACAGCCGCCCGGCGGCCGACAGGCTGCCGGTCGTGACGATCGAGCAGAACAGGGCGACGTCGGACAGATCCATCGTCATATCATGGGGCGATAAGATCCTTATCGTCCAGCCGCGCTACCGCGTATCGGCGGCGGCCGCTACCTCGGGATAGACACCGGCGCAATACGCCGGCCGCTCCCTCGTACGGAAATCTTCCGGACGGACAGGAGAGCGTCGAGGCGGAGACCGCAATGAGCACGAGCCACGATCCCTTCTTCACGCCTATCGATATAAACGGCGTCGCGCTGCGCAATCGCTTCGCGGTCGCGCCGATGACCCGGGTGAGCGCGACCGAGGACGGGAGCGCGACGGCGGAGATGGCGCGCTACTACGAGCGCTTCGCCCGCGGCGGCTTCGGCCTCCTGATTACCGAAGGCCTCTACACCGACCGGGCCTTCGCCCAGGGCTACCAGCATCAGCCCGGCCTCACCGACGCGGCGCAGGCGCACGCGTGGCGCCCGATCGTGGAGGCTGCCCACCGTCACGGAGCGCGCATCGTCGCGCAGCTGATGCATGCGGGCGCGATCAGCCAGGGCAACCGCTTCCGCGACGGCACCCTCGGCCCCTCGGCGGTTCAGCCCCGGGGCCAGCAGATGGCGTTCTATTACGGGCAAGGTCCCTATCCGACGCCGCGCGCCATGACCGAGGAGGCCATCGCCGACGCCGTGCAAGGTTTCGCCGATGCGGCCGGCCGGGCCGTCGGCGAGGCCGGCTTCGACGGCATCGAGATCCACGGCGCGAACGGCTACCTCATCGACCAGTTCATGACCGATCACAGCAACCGGCGGACGGATCGCTGGGGCGGCGATGCGTCCCGGCGCGTCGCGTTCCTGCTGGCGGTGTTCGGCGCCGTGCGGGCGAAGGTCGGCGGGCGGGTGCCGGTCGGCGTTCGGATCTCGCAGGGCAAGGTCAACGACTTCGCCCACAAATGGGCCGGGGGCGAACGGGACGCCGAGGTCATCTTCGGCGCGCTCGCGGATGCGGGGGCCGACGCCATCCACGTCACCGAGCACGAAGCCTGGGCGCCCGCCTTCGAGGGCGTCTCCGACAGCCTCGTCGGCCTCGCGCGGCGATACGCGCCGAAGATGCGCCTGATCGCGAATGGCGGCCTCCACGACCTGGCGAGGGCGCGGGAGACTTTTGAAGCCGGGGCCGACCTTGTGGCGCTCGGCAAGGGCGCGCTCGCCAATCCGGATTTCCCCGACCGCATCCGCACCGCGCGGAACGTGGCTGCGTTCGATCCCGCCCTCCTCGGGCCGATCGCCAACATCAAGCCGAGTGAGCTGGCCGCCTGAGTGTCTCTCACAAAACGCCCGCTGCGCTGTCATCGCCAGAACGAGAACGGTCAGAGACCGGGAGTTTTGTGAGGCACTCTGAAACGCGAGCCCGCGGGCGGCGGACCGAACGCCATCCGACCCCAGGAAGGAGCAGGACGATGCTGGAACAAGTGATCACCGAGCCCGACAACTACGCGCCCTTCCTGCTCTCGCAGGGCATCCGCTACGGCAACCTGCTCTTCATCTCCGGCCAGGCAGGCGCGGGCGACGATGGCCGGATCGTCGCGGGCGGTTTCCGGGCCCAGGGCGAACAGGCCTTCGCCAACCTGCGCCGCGCCCTGGAGGCCGGCGGATCGAGCCTGAAGGACGTCGTCAAGGTGACGATCTTCGTGACCGACATGGGTCACTTCCCGGATGTGGTCGAACTGCGCCGCCGGTTCTTTTCGGCTCCCTACCCCGCCGACACGATCGCGGAGGTGAAGGCGCTCTACGATCCGGCGGCAATGATCGAGATCGAAGCGGTCGCGGCCGTGCGGGCGGCGTGATGCCGGCGGGGCGCTGATCCGGCTCTCTCCATCGGACGAGCCGCCGCCACGCGACAGCGATGGCCGGCTCCGGGCGATGGGCCAAAAGAAAATGGCCGGGCGAACCCGGCCATCCTTCGTTCTACCGGTGGAAAGAGATCACTTCCCGCCCATCGCGTCGGCCTTCTGGATCAGCGCCTCGGCCATGCGGATCGAGGCGATGTCGATGAGGCGGCCGTCGAGCGAGACGGCGCCGCGGCCGGCCTTGGCGGCCTCTTCCATGGCCTCCAGAATGCGGCGGGCCTTGGTGACCTCGGCCTCGGAGGGGGTGAACACCTCGTTGGCGAGATCGATCTGCGAGGGGTGGATCGCCCACTTGCCCTCGAAGCCGAGCGCGGCGCAGCGGCGGGCGGCCGAGGTGTAGCCGTCCGGATCGGAGAAGTCGCCGAAGGGACCGTCGATCGGGCGCAGGCCGTAGGCGCGGCAGGCGACCAGCATCCGGTTCTGGGCGAACAGCCACGGATCCTGCCAGTGGGTCTGGCGGTTGCCGGCCTCGTCCTTGTCGGTGAGCACCGAGTAATCGGCGTTGACGCCGCCGATCACGGTGGAGCGGGCGCGGGTGGAGGCGGCGTAGTCGGCGACACCGAAGGACATCGCCTCAAGGCGCTTGGAGGAGGTCGCGATCGCCTCGACATTGGCCATGCCGAGCGCGGTCTCGATCAGCACCTCGAAGCCGATCTTCTTCTCGCGCTTCTTGGCCTGCTCGATCTGCGTCGTCAGCACGTCGATGGCGTAGACGTCGGCCGGCACGCCGACCTTGGGGATCAGGATCATGTCGAGGCGCGGGCAGGCCTCGACGATGTCGACCACGTCCCGGTACATGTAGTGGGTGTCGAGACCGTTGATGCGGATCATCATGGTCTTGTTGCCCCAATCCAGGTCGTTGAGGGCCTGGATGATGTTCTTGCGGGCCTGCTCCTTGTCGTCGGGCGCGACCGCGTCCTCGAGGTCGAGGAAGATCACATCGGCCTTCGAGGCGGCCGACTTCTCCATGAAGGTCGGGTTGGAGCCGGGAACCGCGAGTTCCGAGCGGTGCAGGCGCGGGGTGGCCTGCTGAATCAGGGTGAAGCTCATCGGGAATCCTCCGTTCTGTGAGACCGTCTTGTCGTGCGCGTAGTCACGCGTGGGAGACACGTGCCGCACTTGAAAAGCATCGTCCTTTTCCGAAAGCCGGCGGCCACCTTTCGGGACGATGTTCTATCTCGCGCGCCCGGGCCGGCCGTCCAGCCGGGCCCGGAACACGTCGCCGAGATTGTATGCATTATCCAGTCGCGCCGAAGCCGACGGCGATGCAGTTGATCGACAGCAGCAGCGCGGACTTCACCGCCTCGCGCTTGTCCTCGTCGGTCTCGCTGCGGTAGCGGCGCAGGAGCTCGACCTGCTCGCGGCTGACCTGATTGATGGTCGGCAGCCGCCCGCGCAGGCGTTCGCTGAATTGCGGGAAGCGCTGGGCGAGTTCACTGTCGCCCGACACCCGCAGGACCATTTCCCGCGTCAGCGCGTATTCCGCCTCGATCATGCCGAAGATGCGCGCGCGGACGGCCTCGTCCTCGACGAGGCCGGCATAGTCGCGGGCGATCTCGAGATCGACCATCAGCAGCGTCTTCTCGACCTCGTCGAGGACGAGGCGGAACACCCGGCAATCCCGGAACAGGCGCTTCAGCAGGGCTTCGCCCGCCTCTCCGCGCACGTCGATGAAGCTCTTCAGGCCCGAGCCGACGCCGTACCAGCCGGTGATGACGTGCCGGTTCTGCGACCACGCGAACACCCAGGGGATCGCGCGCAGATCCGAGAGCGACTTGGCGCCGAAGCGCCGGGCCGGGCGCGAGCCGATATTGAGCAGCGAGATCTCGTCGAGCGGGCTCGCCGCCTGGAAGTAATCGACGAGGCCCTCGGCCTGGAGGAGGTTGACGTAGGCCGCCCGCGAGGCGCCCGAGAGCGCTTCCAGGGCGTCGTCGAACTCGGCGCGCGAGCCGTTGCCGTTGCCCTCCGAGAGCAGGGCGTGCTCGAACACCGAGGCCGCCAGCAGCTCCATCTGATAGGCGGCGGTGCCGCGGTTGGCGTATTTGAACGAGACGACCTCGCCCTGCTCGGTGATGCGGAAGCGGCCCTGGATCGAGCCCGGCGGTTGGGCGGCGATGCCGCGATGGGTCGGCACGCCGCCGCGGCTCACCGAACCGCCGCGGCCGTGGAAGAAGGCGATCGGCACGCCGAGATGGTTGCCGAGCACGGTCAGCCGCACCTGCGCCTTGTAGAGCTCCCAGTTCGAAGCGATGAAGCCGCCGTCCTTGTTGGAGTCGGAGTAGCCGATCATCACTTCCTGAACCCCGCCCTGCCAGCGGGTGGAGCGGCGCACCACGGGGATGCCGAGCAGCTCCTTCATGATCGCCGGGGCGGCGCGCAGGTCGTCGATGGTCTCGAACAGCGGTACGATCGGCAGCGGGCAGATCTCGGTGCCGGTCGCGTCGAGGAAGATGCCGGCCTCCTTGGCCAGCAGGTAGGCGCCGAGCACGTCGACGGTGGAGCGCGTCATCGACAGGATGAAGGCGCCGAAGGCCTCGCGGTCGAGGGTATCGCGCATCTCGCCGACCAGCGCGAAGGTGGCGAGCGTCTCGCGCGCGTCGTCGGGCAGACGGTCGGCGAAATCCTCGAACGCGGTTTCGGGCGTGCGCGGCCGGGCCAGCTCGGTGAGCAGCCACTCCTTCCAGGCGGGCGAATCCAGCGCCGGCGGCTCGCGGTCGCCGTTGCGCAGCTTCCACAACGCGTGCAGCGTCTTGGTGGTGCGGGTCGAGTTCTCGCGCAGATCGAGCCGTACGGTGGAGAAGCGGAAGATCTCGACCATCCGCCGCACGGGCCGCACGATGTCGGTGGCGAGCGCGCCGCACTTGGCGTCGGCCAGCCCCTTCTCGAGGGTGCGCAAATCGTTGATGAGCCCGTCCGCGCTCGGATAATCCGGCCCGACCGAGCGGGCGCCCTTGTTGCGGGCGATCGTCGCTTCGAGCTTGCGCAGCACGCAGGAGAGGAACTGGCGGTAGGCCTCGCCGGGATTGCGGTTGGCGATGGCCCGCGCCTCGCCGGACTCGGCCAGCATGTGCGCGAGTTCGCTGCGGAAGGTCTCGGGCACCGGCAGCGAGCGCTCGGTGATCGAGAGCACCCGGCCGAGATGGGTGATGCCGTCGCGGTAGCGACGGAGCGATGCCAGCGCGTTGCGCTGGAGCGTCTCGCGGGTCACGCTCGCCGTGACGTAGGGGTTGCCGTCGCGGTCGCCGCCGATCCAGCTTCCGAACTGGAAGAACGGCGGCACCTCGAAGGTCTCGTCGGGATAGTACTGCGCGAGGCTCTCTTCGAGCGAGAGCAGCATCTCGGGCAGCATCTCGAACAGGGTCTCGTCGAAGAAGTGCAGGCCCCAGGCGACCTCGCGCTCGACGGTGGCCTTCTCCAGATGCAGCTCACCCGTCATCCAGATCAGCTCGATCTGGTCGCGCAGCTCGTTCATCAGGCCGTTGCGCTCGCGCTCGGTCCAGCGCGGCAGTTCCAGCTCGCGCAGCACGAGGTAGATCCGGCGCAGCTTCTCCAGCACCGTCACGCGCTTGCCCTCGGTGGGATGCGCGGTGATGGTCGGGCGGATGCGCAAGTCCTTGAGCAGCGCGTGGATCCGCTGCGGGCCGATGCCCCGGGCGGAGGCCTCGGCCAGAACCTTGGCGAAGGAGCCGTTCAGCGCCTCGCGGCCCTGGTCGCGCTCGACGTGGCGGCGGCGGCGCATGGCCGCGTTCTGCTCCGCGATCGAGACGAGCTGGAACCAGATGCCCTGCACCTGAAGCGCGCGCGCCAGCATCTCCGGCGTGAAGGAGGAGATGTCGGCGCGGCCATGCAGCACGTCCTCCAGCTCGGGCTCGTGGCGGCGGGCCACGTCGAGCAGGGCGTGGAACAGGATGTCGAGGGCGTCCTCGGTGGCTGTACCGGTGATGACCGGCGGCGCGAAGGTCGTGTCGGTCGCGGCTGACGGCCGGGCGTGCAGCGTCTTGGTCATGGGATCCCCCCTGGCGAGGTTCTCTTTTCGGAGTTCCGCAGGCTGATGCCTTCGGGCGGGCAGATGGATTCGATCGTCGGGGCGCTTCCTCTCCGCAGGCCGGAATGGACACCTCGTGCGCGTTTGCCCCAACCCTCACCCTCATCCTGAGGTGCTGGAGCGGAGCGGAAGCCTCGAAGGATCTTCCAGGAATCGCACGCGATCTGGAGGACCCTTCGAGGCCGCGTCGCGGCACCTCAGGGTGAGGCGTCGGATAGGAGAAGCGCCGCCGACGGAGAGTGCCTCACGCCGCGCGGGCGAGCACGTCGGCCACGGTGCTGCCGAAGGAGCCCGGATCGGGCGCCACGGTCAGGCCGTAGGAGCGCATGATCTCGGCCTTCTCTGCGGCGCTGTCGCCAGTCGCCGAGATGATCGCTCCGGCATGCCCCATGCGGCGGCCCTTGGGGGCGGTGAGGCCCGCCACGAAGCCGATCACGGGCTTGGAGAAGTTCTCCTTGATCCAGGCCGAGGCTTCGGCCTCCTGCGGCCCGCCGATCTCGCCGATCATCAGCACGGCTTCCGTCTCGGGATCCTGCTCGAACAGGGCGAGGTGGTCGAGGAAGGAGGAGCCGTTGATCGGGTCGCCGCCGATGCCGACCGAGGTCGAGATGCCGATGCCGAGTTCCTTCATCTGCGCGGCGGCCTCGTAGCCCAGGGTCCCCGAGCGCGAGATGACGCCGACCTTGCCCGGAAGGTAGATGTGGCCGGGCATGATGCCGAGCATCGACTTGCCGGGCGAGATGATGCCCGCGCAGTTCGGGCCGACCACCATGGTGCGCTTCTCCTTCGGATAGCGCCGGAGATAGCGTTTCACCCGCATCATGTCCTGAGCGGGGATGCCGTCGGTGATCGAGCAGACGAGCTTGAGCCCGGCATCGGCCGCCTCCATGATCGCGTCCGCCGCGAAGGGGGGCGCCACGAAGGTGATCGAGGTGGTGGCGCCGGTCGCCTCCACGGCCTCCTTGACCGTGTTGAACACCGGCACGCCGCAATGGGTCTTGCCGCCCTTGCCCGGGGTGACGCCGCCGACGACGTTGGAGCCGTAGGCGATCATTTCCTTGGCGTGGAAGGTGCCCTTGTCGCCCGTAATACCCTGGACCAGGATCGGGGTCTTCTCGTCGATGAGAATGCTCATGGCGTGATTCCTCCCCCGTTCGTCAGTGCTTGGCGCCGTGGCAGGCTTCGACAGCCTTGCGCGCGGCTTCCGTAAGGGTGTCGGCGGTGATGAGGTCGAGCCCGCTCTCGGCGAGGATCTTCTTGCCTTCATCGACGTTCGTGCCGGCGAGCCGTACGATGAGCGGCACGTCGATCTTCACCTCGCGCGCGGCCTTGACCACGCCCTCCGCGACCCAGTCGCAGCGATTGATGCCGGCGAAGATGTTGACGAGGATCGCCTTCACGTTGCGGTCCGAGAGGACGAGGCGGAAGGCCGTGGCGACGCGGTCCGGGCTGGCACCGCCGCCCACATCCAGGAAGTTCGCCGGCTCACCGCCTGCGTGCTTGATCATGTCCATGGTCGCCATGGCCAGGCCCGCGCCGTTGACGATGCAGCCGATCTCACCCTCCAGCCCGATATAGCTGAGATTGTGCTCGGCGGCCTGGGCCTCGCGGGGATCGCCCTGGGACGGGTCGTGCATGTCCGCGATGTTGCGGCGGCGGAACAGAGCATTGTCGTCGAAGGACATCTTGGCGTCGAGTGCCAGCACCCGGTCGTCCTTGGTGACGACGAGCGGGTTGATCTCCAGCATGGTGCCATCGCAGTCGCGGAACGCCCGATAGGCGTTCATGATGGTCTTCACCGCGGCCGAGACCTGCTTGATGTTGAGGCCGAGCTGGAACGCGATCTCGCGGGCCTGGAATTGCTGCAGGCCGACGGCCGGCTCGACCACGACCTGGATCAGGGCCTCGGGCTCCTTGGCGGCGATCTCTTCGATATCCATGCCGCCGCGCTGGGAGGCGATGACGCGCACGCGCTCGGCCTTCCGATCGAGGACGTAGCCGAGATAGAGTTCACGCTCGAACGGGTCGGCGGTCTCGACGTAGACGCGCTGCACCGGCTTGCCCTCGGGGCCGGTCTGGAGCGTCACGAGACGTTTTCCCAGCAGGTCGCGGGCGGCGTCGCGCACTTCGTTATAGGTCCGGCAGAGCTTGATCCCGCCCGCCTTGCCGCGGGCGCCGGCATGGATCTGCGCCTTCACCGCCCAGAACGAGCCGCCGAGCTCGGTCGCCGCGTAGACCGCCTGATCCGGGCTGAAGGCCACGGCGCCCTTCGGGACGGCGACCCCGAAGCTCGCGAGCAGCTCCTTGGCTTGGTACTCGTGAACGTCCATCGAGACCTCCTTCGCGTTTCCGTCGTTCTTGTTGGGCCGACCTTCGCGGAAAAATTACTTTTCGGGAAGCGGGTCAGCTCTCAATTTTTTCTTTTGTAGTGCTTCAGTTTGCTTGCCCGTCAGTGACTTAGCGGGCTTCCAAACTGCGAATCGTCCCGGGTGGGGACGGAGCATAGCAACGCTCGTCCGATCCGCCTCCTCATCCTGAGGCGCCAGCGCGAAGCGTCGGCCTCGAAGGGTGCTGCGGCGGCCGCGCGATCCCTGGAGGATCCTTCGAGGCCGCTTCGCTGCTCCTGAGACACAGGGTCGGACGGCGGGCATCCGCACGCTGTCCCATCGAGCCGACGCCATCGAGCGCTCAGCCCCGTCCGGAAACGTCCCGCCCCTGAACCGCCTCGCGTTCGATCGCGAGGATGGCAGGAGGCGCGATCGGCTCAGTTCACCTTGGACTTCACGGCCTCGTAGATCCGCTCGTTGAGCGCGCCCGCCTCGGCCAGCAGGCCCTCCAGTTCCTTGAGCCGCTCCTCGGCGAAGGCGCGGTCGTCCAGGCCCTTGGCGTTGACATAGACGTTGAGAGCCGCCGAGCGCAGGCCGGCATAGGCCGAGAGCACGGCGACGCCTGCGTCCGAAATCACGTTGAGATTGCCCTTCTCGGCGACGATCCCGGCCAGATCGATGACTTCGCGGCAGACGCGGCAGCAGGCGAGCGGCACGTCGGTCGCGGTCTTGAGCGCTTCCTGAATTTTTTGGGCACGCGCGGACTTCTCTTCGTCGGTGTTCTTCGGCAGCCCGTAGGCGCCCATCACCGCGTCGAAAGCCTCGACGTCGTCGGCGATCATGCCGGTGAGCGTACGGCGCAGGCCTTCCGACTTCTCCAGCACCTGCTTGAGGTCGGCCTCGACCTCGACGTACTTCTTCTTGCCGATGGTGAGGTTGCACACCATCGAGACCAGCGCCGCACCCATGGCGCCGGAGATCGCGGCGGCACCGCCGCCGCCGGGGGTCGGGGCCGAGCTCGCCAGGCCGTCGAGGAATGTTTCGATCGTCTCGTTCGCGGCCATGGGTCCCTCCCCGTCCGGTTCTTGCTTGCAGTGGGCAGCGCCGACGGAGGCCGGCGCCGCCTCTCAGGCCGTGAGCGTCAGGCCATTTCCTTGGCCAGCGCGTAGATCTCCTCGGCGTCGAACACGCCCTCGGTCGATTCGAACAGCTTGGCGATGCAGGCGCGGTGCAGCTTGAGCTTCAGACCGCCGATGCCGAGCGCGCCGAAGCTCTTCTTGCCGTGGCGCTCCTTGGCCTTGTCCATGGCGTCGATGCCGCCGAAGCCGAGCGGGGGCTGGGCGTTGTAGTCGGCGACGATCTCGATCGAGGCCTCGTCCTTCCAGCCGGATTCCGGCAGCAGTTCGATACCGATGGCACCCGCCGAGAAGATCAGGTTCTGGCCCTTCACCAGGGCGACGCGGGAGGCCTCGTCCGGGGTGGCGGCGGCCGTCACGTTGACGCCGAAGCGCTTGTTGACGGCGTCCGCCGCCGCCTGTGCCCGGTCCTGCTGGCGGGCGGCGATGATCACCTCGGCGCCTTCCTTGGCCAGCAGCGCCGCCGAGCGCATGCCGACCGGGCCGGTGCCGGCGAGCACGACCGCCTTCTTGCCCTGGACCGAGCCGCCGGCCGCCTTGACGACGAGGGCGACGCCTGCGGCGGCCGTGGTGTTCGAGCCGTTCGAGTCGAGCATAGTCGAGACGCGGAACGGGCCGAAGAAGCGCTTCTTCACCGCCTCGAACACCGCCTCGCCCGCGGCCATGTTGCCGCCGCCGACGAAGATCGCGGTCGACTTCTTCTCCGAGCCGCCGCGGGTGTAGATCGTGCCGTCCACGAGCGCGCCGACATTGTCCGTCGTCACGTTGCCGTAGCCGGTGATGTGATCGGCCCCGCCATCGTAGCCGACGACCGTGTCGAACACGCTCGGAACCGCGTCGGTGTCGAACAGGAAGAGAAGTTTTTTGGTCATTTCGCCTCTGGCTGCTTGAGGACCGCGCGGGTGAGAGAGCACGGCGCGTTTCGTAGAGATGGCTCGGCACCGAGCGCTGCGGCGGCCCGACGCCCGAAAATCTCGCTTACTCGAATGCCCTACCCTCGTCCTCATCCTCGGGTGCCGGAGCGTAGAGCAAGCCTCGAAGGGTGCTCCAGGGCGCGCGCGGGACCCGGGGGATCCTTCGAGGCCGCTTTGCGGTACCTCAGATGAGGCTTTCAGGTGGGACACCCGTAGGGGCTACGCCTCGACGACGTTCTGTGGCTTGCCCGCGACGAAGGCCTCGACGTTGTCTACGAGCTGGTCGGCGAGAATCTGCATCGCCTCCTTGCTCGCCCAGGCCACGTGCGGGGTGACGATCAGGTTCGGCAGGTCGGCGTCGCAGAGGATGTTGCCGTCCTTCGGAGGTTCCTGGGCCACGACGTCGAAGCCGGCGCCGCCGATGGTGCCGTCCTTGAGCGCCTGGAGCAGGGCCGCCTCGTCCACCAGCCCGCCGCGGGCCGTGTTGATGAGGATCGCGGACCGCTTCATCTTCTTGAGCTGCTCGGCCCCGATCATGTTCTTGGTGTCGGGGGTCAGCGGAACGTGGAGCGTGATGACGTCGGACTGGGTCAGGATCGTCTCGAGATCCACGAGCCCGTCCTGCGGGAACACGTCGAAAGCCAGCACCTTCATGCCGAGCGCCTCGGCGCGCTTGGCGATCGACTTGCCGAGCGCGCCGTAGCCGATGATGCCGAGCGTGGAGCCGGCGATGTCGTAGATCGGATAATCGAAGTAGCAGAACTGCTTCGACTTGTTCCAATCCCCCCGGCGCACGGAGTTCGCGTAGGGCACGATCGCCCGGCGCAGCGCGAACATCAGGCCCACCACGTGCTCGGGCACGGTGTTGAAGGCGTAGTTGCGGATGTTGACGACCGTGATGCCCTGCGCCTTCGCGGCGGCCTTGTCGACGACGTCCGTACCCGTGGCGGCCACCGCGATCAGCTTCAGGTCGGGAAGCTGCTTCAGCGTGTCGGCGCGCATCGGCACCTTGTTGATCATCGCGATCTCGGCGCCCTGAAGGCGCTCGACGATCTCCTCCGGCGTCCAGGTCGACTCGTATTCCTTGTACTCGTGCGGAAAGTTGAATGCGCGCACGGTCGCGTCGAGCGACTCGCGATCGAGGAAAACGACTTTCTTTGTCATTCTGGGCCCCTTCCGGATCGACCGGCGGGCAATCGTGTCTCTCACAAAACCCCTGCCGTCCCGTCGTCGCCGGAGCGAGAACGGTCGGTGACCGGGCGTTTCATGAGGCACCGACGCCGGCCTCGTTTCCTCACCTGTCTCGAAGCGTCTCCCGCGGAACGCCGGCAAGCCGGACGTTTCCACGGGGCGCCCTTCTCATCTAGCGGAAGCGGCGCCGTTGGAACCGGCGTCGCCCCCAAAAATCAGGCGCTCAGATCAGGCCTTGGCGAGCGGATTCTCGCGCAGGTAGCTGGAGGCGGCGGCAACGCCCGAACCGGGGGTCACGTTCACGCCGTTGTCGATGAGCGACATCTCGGCACCGGCGATGGCGCCGAGCAGGGACAACTCGTTCAGGTCGCCGACATGGCCGATGCGGAACACCTTGCCCGCGACCTGGGACAGGCCGGCGCCGAGTGCGAGGTTGTAGCGCACATAGGCGTGCTTGATGATCTTGGCCGCGTCCACACCCTCGGGCGCCAGGATGGCGGTGACGGTGTCGGAGTTCCATTCCGGCGACTTGGCGCAGGTCTTCAGGCCCCAGGCCGCGACGGCCTGACGGGTCGCCTCACCGAGCACGGCGTGGCGGTGGTAGACGTTCTCCAGACCTTCTTCGAACAGGCAGGCGAGCGCCTCGCGCAGGCCGTAGAGCAGCGGCAGCGGCGGGGTGTAGGGGAAGTAGCCGGTCGGGTTCTGCTTCTTCTGGTCTTCCCAGTCGAAGTAGACGCGGGCGAGCCGGTCGTTGCGGCCGGACTGGCCCTCGGCGGCCTTGAGCGCCTTCTGGCTGACGCAGATCACGCCGAGGCCGGCGGGCAGCATCAGGCCCTTCTGGGAGCCGGCGATGGCGCAGTCGACCTTCCACTCGTCGGCCTTGAAGGGCAGCGAGCCGATGGAGGACACGCCGTCGACGAACAGCAGCGCCGGGTGGCCGGCGGCGTCGATCGCCTTGCGCACGGCGCCGATGTTGGAGGTCACGCCGGTCGCGGTCTCGTTATGGACCACCATGACGGCCTTGATCTCATGGTTCTTGTCGGCGCGCAGGGCCTCCTCGATCTTCTCGGGCTTGGCGCCGGTGCCCCACTCCTCCTCCTGGACGATCACGTCCAGGCCGAGGCGCTGGGCCATGTCGATCCAGAGATGGCTGAACTGGCCGAAGCGGGCGGCCAGCACCTTGTCGCCACGGGCGAGCGTGTTGCTCAGCGCCGATTCCCAGATGCCCGTGCCGGAGGCCGGGAACAGGAAGATCGTGCCTTCGGTCGAGCCGAACACCTTCTTGGTGTCCTCGAACAGCGGCTTCGTCAGCGACGGGAAATCGACGGAGCGGTGATCCTCGGACTGCACCATCATGGCGCGCATCACCCGATCCGGGATGTTGGTCGGGCCGGGAACGAACAGGTGGTTGCGTCCCGGACGTCTCGTTGCCGCCATGAGAATTTCCTCCAATCGAATTGTTCTGGGCAGAGCGGCCCTTCGCAGCCGCGATCCCGCCCGATCCTGATGGCGGGCGCAAGCCCGCCGCGAAACGTCGTTCAGTCCCACCGCAAAGCCGCGCGCAAAAGGCCTTCCGCCGACCGGGACCGTACCACTGCGATGTCGGATCGTTGACCGTCCCGGAGCGGCGAAGCGGCCGTCGTGCCGTCCGCGTCGCGGCGCGTGCAGCCGCGCCGGTCGCCTCCAAAGGACCGAACCCTCGATAACGTCAGCCCGGCGCCGCATTCAAGCGCGCTCCTGCTGAGTGTCCAGCGCTCCCATCCGTCGCGGCCATTCCCACACCTCTGTCGGGTGCTGCTGCGCATGCACGAGGCACGCGCGGCGGATGACCTTGGCTGCCGTTATGCCTCCCCCGCCGGGGAATGGAAAACGGAAAAAACTGAACCGAAAAACAAAAAGATTTTTGCATGCACCGGCCGCGGGGAGGGTCTGCGGCGAGCCGTGGGTGGGCGCGGCGCCTGAAACCGGGGAGACCGCGAAGCGCGGAAGCGGGGCAGAACGATGCACCCCGCCGTCATCAAACTGAGATCGGAATGCGATTTGGCTCTCCCCCGTCGCGGTGCGGTTGTGAAGAGCCGAGGGCGCCAGTGTCACAGGATTCGGAATCGACCATCCGCGTTCGGACGCTCTTCTTGTCCGATCTGCATCTCGGCACCAAGGGCTGCCAGGCGGCCCTGTTGCTCGACTTCCTGCGCGACGTCGATGCCGACACGATCTACCTCGTGGGCGACATCGTGGACGGCTGGCAGCTCCGTTCCGGCTGGTACTGGCCGCAGGCCCACAACGATGTGGTGCAGAAGCTCCTGCGCAAGGTGCGCAAAGGCGCTCACGTCGTCTACGTGCCCGGCAACCACGACGAGTTCCTGCGCGACTATATCGGCATGACCTTCGGCGGCATCGAGATCGCCGACAGCCGGGTCCACGTCGCGGCCGACGGCAAGCGCTACCTCGTCATCCACGGCGACCAGTTCGACATGGTGGTGCGCCACTCCAAGTGGCTCGCGCATCTAGGCGACTGGGCCTACACCACGGCGCTCACCGTCAACACCGTGGTCAACCGGGTGCGCCGCCGCCTCGGCCTCGCCTATTGGTCGCTCTCGGCCTGGGCGAAGCTCAAGGTGAAGAACGCGGTCAACTTCATCGGGCAGTTCGAGACCTTCCTCGCTACGGAAGCCCGGCGCCAGGGCGCGGACGGGGTGATCTGCGGCCACATCCACCATGCGGCCCACCGCGAGGTCGAGGGGCTGATCTACCTCAACACCGGCGATTGGGTGGAATCCTGCACCGGCATCGTCGAGCATTACGACGGCCGCATGGAGGTGCTGCACTACCCGACCCTGCTGCGCGAGCGCCGCGGGGCCGAGTCCTTCGAGCCCGAGATCCGCCGCGCTGTCGCCTAGAGCGCCGCCCTGGATATCGGATCCAGGACGGCGCTTCAGGCTCTTGTTTCTGCATCATCTTTTCCCGAAAGCCGGCGGCCGCCGTTCGGGATGACGCCCCGCCCCCTCACGGACAGACGAGACCCGCATGAGGCTGCTGCTCGCCACCGATGCGTGGCACCCGCAGGTCAACGGTGTGGTGCGCTCCGTCGAGCGCATGGCCGAGGCCGCGGCCGGCCTCGGCGTCGAGCCGCTGATGCTGACGCCGGCCGACTTCCCCTCCCTGCCGATGCCGGGCTACCGCGAGATCCGGCTCTCGCTGGTCACCCGCGGCCGGGTGCTGTCGCGCTGGAAGCGGCTCGCGCCGACCCATGTGCACATCGCCACGGAAGGCCCGATCGGCCACGCGGTGCGCGCCGCCTGCCTGTCGCGGGGACAGGCCTTCACCACGAGCTACCACACCCGCTTTCCCGAATACCTCGCCGCCCGCGCGCCCGTGCCGGAGGCCTGGAGCTATGCGTGGCTGCGCCGCTTCCACGCCGCGGCGAGCGGCACCATGGTCAGCACGCCCTCCCTCGAACGGGAGCTGGCGGGGCGCGGCTTCACCCACCTGATGCGCTGGACGCGCGGCGTCGACACCGACCTCTTCCGCCCCCGTGACGGTGAGGCCGGGGCGAACCCCTTTCCCGATCTGCCGCGGCCGATCTTCCTCTCGGTCGGCCGGCTCGCGGTCGAGAAGAACCTCGCCGCCTTTCTCAGCCTCGATCTGCCGGGCTCCAAGGTCGTGGTCGGCGACGGGCCGGACCGGGCGCGGCTCCAGGCGCTGGCGCCGGACGCGCACTTCCTCGGCGCCCTCACCGGCGAGGCGCTGGCGCGGGTCTACGCGCGTGCCGACGCCTTCGTGTTCCCGAGCCTGACCGACACCTTCGGCATCGTGCTGCTCGAAGCGCTCGCCTCCGGCCTGCCGGTGGCGGCCTATCCCGTGACCGGCCCCCTCGACGTGATCGGCGGCACCGGCGCGGGCGCCCTCGATGCGGATCTGCGCGCGGCGGCGCTCACCGCGCTCGCGATCCCGCGGGAGCGCTGCCGCGCGGAGGCGATGCGCTACACCTGGGCCGAGAGTGCGCACCAGTTCTACGACAACATCGCGACCGCCCACGCGCTCGGATCGGTTCAGCGCTCCGCCCGCCATCCGAGCAGCGCCCCGCTGCCGCGCCCCGGCTGAGCGAGGCCGGCATTCCGCGAGGATCGACCGGATGTCGCCGGATTCATGGTCGGGCCGCCCCTTGTCCGCGGTGTTTGAGTGCCTCTCACAAAACGCCCGCCGCGCCGTCCTCGCCAGGGCGAAAACGATCGGAGACCGGAAGTTTTGTGAGGCACTCTTACCTGCCCCGGGATGACGGGGGAGCGTGAGAATGCCAGGGTCCGCGCCATGGCCCTTCGACCGAAATCCGTCAAAGCCCCGCGCCCGTTCGATCCTGCGCTTGCCGCGACCTATCCGGCGGTGATCGGCTGCGACGAGGTCGGGCGCGGCGCCCTGTGCGGTCCGGTGATGGTGGCGGCCGTGTGGTTCGACCCCGTCGCCTTCCCGCCGGAGATCCTGGCCCGGCTCGACGACAGCAAGCGCCTGGACCGTGCCGTGCGCGAGGCGCTGACCCCGCTGATCCGGGCGCATGCGCGGGTCTCGCTCGCGGCGGGCTCGCGGGCGCTGGTGGACCGGGTGAACGTGCGCGGGGCGACCCTCGACGCCATGCGCCGGGCCGTCACGGGCCTCGGGCTCGACGCGACCGTGCTGGTGGATGGGCGCGATCCGATTCCCGGCCTGGCGCAGAGCTGCCGTGCGGTGATCGGCGGCGACCGCCTCGTGCCGCAGATCGCCGCCGCCTCCATCGTCGCCAAGACGTTTCGCGATGAGATCATGCGTCGGCTCGCCCCGCGCCACCCGGCCTATGCCTGGGAGCGCAATGCCGGCTACGGCACCGCCGCCCACCTCGCCGGCCTCACCGCGCAAGGCCGCAGCCCGCACCATAGACTGAGTTTCACGGGACGGTTTGAGGCCGCGCGCGGCATCTCGGAGGCGTGACGTCGTACCGGTTGGCTCCTTGCCGGTGCCATCGAGTCCCCCCCCCTCTTGCCAGCAGCCGTGGCCGTCCGGGGGAAGTCGAAGGCGAGCCGAGTCCGATTCCCGGAAGCCCTCGCGCTCATCCGCGGTGCCCTTCGGCGCGCGCCGCTTTCGCACGTTCACCTCGCCCGTCGAATGTTCGGCGAGACTTTCGACCATGCCTCGGCTTCCGACGGATCGGCGAGATTGCATTCGCGACGGGACCGGATCGGGCGTCTCCCGCCATCCGCATGACCTCCTTGCTTAACCGCCCGTTAACCCAAACTTGACTTGATCGGACCTGAGACTGCGCGCTCCCTGCGTGCCTCGATCCGATGCCGCTTCCGTTCAGGGAAGCGCCTGCGCGCCGGGCAAGCCTGGGCGGGCATCAGGGCGGGCCAAGGGAGCCGGTAGGGAGACCGACATGCCGCACGATCCCATCCGAACGGGGGGTACGACCCGCCGCGCCGCCCTGCTCGGCCTCTCGGCCGGGCTGTCCGGCGGCCTCCTGGCCGGGGCCGCCCCCGCTCTGGCCTATCAGGACGACGGCGTGCGCCCGGACTCGTTCCGCGCCGCCGAGGTGGTCGAGAACGGGCACCGCTTCTTCGGCAGCGTGTCCCGCGGCCTCGCGCTGACCGTCGAGGAGGCGACCCGGCGCTGGGGCGAGCCCAACGGCTACATCCTCGGCCAGGAGGCGTCCGGCGCCATCGTCGGCGGCCTGCGCTTCGGCGAGGGCACGCTCTATACCCGCAATGCCGGGCAGCGCCGGATCTACTGGCAGGGGCCGACGCTCGGCTTCGATGTCGGCGGCGACGGCGCGCGCACCATGATGCTCGTCTACAACCTGCCCGCCGTGCGCGACCTCTACCGCCGCTTCGGCGGCGTCGACGGCTCGGCCTACTTCATCGGCGGCTTCGGCATGACGGCGGTGACCGACGGCGGCATCGTCGTGGTGCCGATCCGCTCCGGCGTCGGCGCCCGGCTCGGCATCAATATCGGCTACCTGAAATTCACCGGCCGCCCGACCTGGAACCCGTTCTGATCTTGTCCCGAACGGCCACAGCCCGACGCCGTGCAGTCGCTCGGAGAGAGTGGGCAGGGCGCCCCCTGCGACAAGCGCCCGCGGGTGCGGTCGCCGACGCTTGAGGGCCGAGGGAAGACACGGCGCTTGCCTCCGCGCGGGCAAGACGGGCAAAAGACGCAGCGGCCGGACCTGCCCGGCCGAGGCGGCGTGAGGGCCCCTGCGTGATCGAGACCGTGATGATCTTCGGGCTCGGCTTCCTGCTGGCGAGCCTGTGCGCCCTGACGATCCTGCCGACCGTGAGCGCCCGCGCCAGCCGTCTCGCCCGGCGGCGGATCGAGGCGACCCTGCCGGTGAGCGTGTCCGAGGTCGTGGCCGAGCGCGACCATCTTCGCGCGGAATTCGCCGTCGTGCAGCGGCGGCTGGAACGGAAGGCCGAGGCGGTCGCCGCCCGGCGCCACGACGACATGGCCGCCATCGGGACCCGCACCATGGAGGCCGAGGCTGCGGTCGCCGCCCGGATCCGCAGCGAGGCCGAGGTGGCCCGCGCCCTCGAGCGCATCGCCGGGCTCGACCGGGACCTCGCTTCGGCGCGGGCCGAGGGCGAGACGGGGCTCGCCACCCTGCACGCGCTGGAAGAGGCCCACCGCGCGATCCTCGACGATCTCAAGGCGACGCGCCGGATGCAGGCCACGACCGCACCGTCGGGCGCCGAGGGCGAGACCGTCGGGCCCGCCTCGACGGCGGCCGAGATCGAGGCGCTGCGCGCGGAATTGACGGCGGCCCGGGCTGCGCTGGCCGCACGCGGGAGCGACGACACCGCCGAGCTGCGCCGCCGCATCAGCGAAGTCGCCGACGCCTTGGCGCGGCACGACCGCCTGCCCCAAGACCGCCTGCCCCAAGATCGCCTGCCCCAAGATCGCCTTCCTCAAGACCGCCTTCCCCAAGCCGGAGCCTTTTCGGCCACCTCCCCTGCGCTCGCCGAGAGCTGAAACGCACCGAGCGGCGCCGGCCGGGGGGACTACTCTGTCCCTGTCCCATCGAGCGTCCCTTGCAGCGTCCCGCACGAGCCCGTAAGCACCGAACCATCTTGCGTTTGCCCCGGACCCGCCTTGTTTCGAACAAGCGGGGGCATCATCGCGCCCGGACCTCCTCTCACGAATCTCTCCCCACGAACCGCGATCGAGCGAACATCATGGCTTTGAAGCTGACGCCTCTGGTTCTCGCCCTCACGGGTGCGGTCGCCGTGTTGGCTGCTCCGGCACAGGCGCAGCAGTCGAAGCGCGGCAACGAGACGCTCAAGAAGTACTGCACCGGCGATTACCTCAGCTATTGCGGCAATCTCGACCCGGACGATCCGGCCACCGATCAGTGCTTCAAGACCAACTGGGCCAAGCTCTCCGAAAACTGCCGCCGGGCGATCGACGCCTACGCGCCGCCGAAGGATTCGCAGCGCGGCAACAAGAAGAGCTGACAACCGCGCGGGGGGAACCTGACGGAAGCGGGTGCGCACCGGGCCTCCCCTGTCTCGCGCGTCGTCCCGCCCGAGACGTTGCGGCCTACCTTTCGGGGCGAGGCTCCAACGGCTAAGCTAGCGCCGCCCAGCCGGAAAGACCGCCGGAAACACCGATGCCCGCCCCTTCCGCCCGCCTCTCGATCCTGATCGCGCTCGGCCTCACCCTGGCCTGCACGGCCTGTGGCCGGCGCGGCAGCCTGGAGCCGCCGAATGCGGCCCTCTCCGAGACCGCTCCGGGGACGCGGCCCGGCGTTCCCGCCTCGGCGCGGAGCCTGCCGGGCAGCACGGTCTCCGTGGGCGATCGCGGCGCGGCCCCCGATCCGGAAGCCGTGCAGGCGGGCGACGAACTGAGTGCCGCGGCGATCCCCGCGGGCGGCGACGGCGTTCCGGTCACGACCTCCCGCGGATCCAAGCGCGGCTACCGGATCCCCAAAGAGCCGTTCATCCTCGATCCGCTTCTGTAGCGGGCCGCCGGAGCGCGCCCGTACCGAGGCAAGGCTCCGGTTCGAGAGAGGTACAGAACTTCCGATCGTCGATCCTCCCCCTGCGGGCATTCCGGTGCAGCGGGAGTTTTGCGAGAGACACGTAGACAGCGCACCGCGCGCGGGGGCATTCGGATGCGCCGATCCCCATCCGGCGGGCGCGGCGGCGGATTCTCCTGACATGCACCACTTCCACTACCGGGACGGGCGCCTCCACGCCGAGGACGTCGATCTGACCGCGCTGGCCGAGGAGGTCGGCACGCCGTTCTACTGCTACAGCACCGCCACCCTGGAGCGGCACTACCGCGTCTTCGCCGAGGCTTTCGCGGGCGACGATGCGCTGGTGTGCTTTGCCATGAAGGCGAACTCGAACCAGGCGGTGCTCGCCACCCTCGCGCGCCAGGGTGCGGGCATGGACATCGTCTCCGAGGGCGAATTGCGACGGGCGCTGGCCGCAGGCGTGCCGGGGGAGCGCATCGTGTTCTCCGGGGTCGGCAAGACCCGCGAGGAGATGGCCGCGGCGCTCGACGCGAACATCCTCTGCTTCAACGTCGAGAGCGAGCCGGAACTCGCCGCCCTGTCCGAGGTCGCCGCCGCGCGCGGGCGCAAGGCGCCGGTCTCGATCCGCGTGAACCCGGATGTCGATGCGCTGACGCATGCCAAGATCTCGACCGGCAAGTCCGACAACAAGTTCGGCATCCCGATCTCCCGCGCTCGCGCGGTCTATGCCGGGGCGGCCCGTCTGCCGGGTCTCGAGATCGTCGGCGTCGATGCGCATATCGGCAGCCAGATCACCGACCTGACTCCGTTCGACAACGCCGCGCGCCTGCTCTGCGAGCTGGCCCGCGATCTGCTCGCCGACGGGCACCGGCTGCACCACGTCGATTTCGGCGGCGGCCTCGGCATTCCCTATCGCGACGACAACGCGCCCCCGCCCGATCCGGCGGCTCTGGCCACGATCCTGCGCCCGCATTTCCAGCCGCTCGGCCTGCGTCCCGTCTTCGAGATCGGGCGGATGATCGCCGGCAATGCCGGCATCCTCGTCACCCGCGTGATCTACGTGAAGCCGACGGACGAGAAGACCTTCGTCATCGTCGACGGGGCGATGAACGACCTGATCCGCCCCACGCTCTACGAGGCGTTCCATGCCCTGCGCCCGGTGCGCGAGCCCGCTCCCGACACACCCCGGCTGACGGCGGACGTGGTCGGCCCGGTCTGCGAGAGCGGCGACTATCTCGCCCTCGGGC
The DNA here is from genome assembly GCF_001542815.1 of Methylobacterium sp. AMS5. Taxonomy (GTDB): domain Bacteria; phylum Pseudomonadota; class Alphaproteobacteria; order Rhizobiales; family Beijerinckiaceae; genus Methylobacterium. Next base: position 1,824,324 of record NZ_CP006992.1, on the reverse strand, counting down.
GCGAGATGCCGATGGTGGCACCGGGAGACCTCATCGCGGTGATGAGCGCGGGTGCCTACGGTGCGGTCCAGGCCGGCACCTACAACAGCCGCCGCCTCGTGCCCGAGGTGCTCGTGACCGGCGACCGCTCGGCCATCGTGCGCCCGCGCCCGAGCTACGACGACCTGATCCGCCTCGACCGCCTGCCCGACTGGCTCGCGTGACGCTCTCGGCGGAGCCCGCGTGGCCCGCCGCCCGTTGCGTGAGGACGCCGCCCGTCCGAGAAGACCGCCCATGAAGACTGCCGATTGCGACATCCTGATCCTGCCGGGCTATGCCGGCTCCGAGGAGGAGCACTGGCAGGCGCGCTGGGCGGCCCGGCTCAAGACCGCGCGGATCGTTGCGCAGGACGACTGGCACCAGCCTGACCCGGAAGCGTGGCGTGCCCGCGTCGCCGAGGCGGTGGCGGCGGCGACGCGGCCCGTGATCCTCATCGCCCACAGCCTCGGCGTCGTCGCGGCGGTGGAGGCCGCGCCGCGCTTCCCCGAAGGTGTCGTGCGCGGGGCCCTGCTGGTGGCCTTTCCCGACATCGAGGCGGGGGCCGACCTGCCCGAGAGCGTGCGCGCCTTCGCGCCGGTGCCGCGCGATCCGCTGCCCTTCCCGTCGCTGCTGGTGGCGAGCCGCACCGACCCGCACTGCACCTACGAGCGGGCGGAGGACTATGCCTATGCCTGGGGCTCGGCGCTGGTGGATGCGGGCGAGGCCGGCCACATCAACGTCGCGAGCGGGCACGGGCCCTGGCCGGAGGGCCTGATGCGGCTGGCTGGCTTTCTAGCGCCGCTTTAGAGCGCCCCACAGAGCTCCCGGTCTCTGACCGTTCTCGTTCTGGCGATGACAGCGCGGCGGGAGCTTTGTGAGAGACACTCAGTCGTGCGGCCCCGCCGGGCGGTCGAACAGGGTATTGCGGATCAGGGGGTTGCCCGATTTTCCATCAAATGCTTGGGCACAGGGATGGGAATGCAGTTCTAAAAAGTTTCTTCGATCCAGGGCGAATCGGGAACTTAAATTTCCTCAATTGCTTTCTCCGGGCAGACCGACCGGCAGTGTCGGTCGGACAATTTGGGAGGGACGCCATCGTGACGCTCACGAAGACCATCGCTACCGCCACCGCTTTTGCCTTCATCGCCGGCTCTGCGCTCGCCGCTCCGTGCAACACCGGCAGCACCAACGCCAAGGCCCCTGGCGATTCCTCTGCTGCGAACAGCAGCACCAGCAGCGGCGCCGATGCCGGCTCCAAGAACCTCGCGGGTGGCCAGCAGCCGGCTTCGCCCGGCACCGTCGGCGCGATGAACAATGTCGGGGCCGGTCAGGGTGTCGGCAACAAGCCGGGCTCGGACCAGACCAGCTCGGCCAAGAACACCGCCGGCGGCGACCAGCCGGCCGCGCCGGGCACGGTTGGCGCGATGAACGCCGCCGGCCATGACCAGAAGCTCGGCGAGAAGAAGGGCGGCGACGACTGCTGATCGCGGCGCTCAATCCGTCCATAACGGAAGCTCCCAGGCCGCCCGGCCTGGGAGCTTCTTGCATTCGGGGTGCTGCCCCGGTCCCCGCCAAAGGGATGATCCCTTTGGAAACTCTCTATTCCTTGGGCTCGCTACTCCGAAAAAGCTGGCCGGCGACGTCGTTGACGGTGGGCGGGCTGACGCGGACGAACGGCAAGGGCCGACAGACGGCCAGCGCCGCGAGGCCGAAGCGCGCGGTCATCAGGCCGTTGAGCACGCCCTCCCCGAGCTTGGCCGAGACGCGGGCAGCGAGCCCGAGGCCGAGCACTTGGTGCAGCATACCCTCGCCGACCGCCATGCCGCCGGTGACGGTGAGATGGGCGAAGGCCGCACGGGCGAGCCGCAGGAAGCCGAGCAGGCCGGGCCGCCCACCGTAGATCGCCGCGATCCGGCGGAGCAGCCGGGCGGCGGAGAATACCACGAAGGCGACATCGACGATGGCCCGCGGGCTGAGCGCCGTCACCGCCGAGACCTGGCTCGCAGCCTGGGCGATGGCCGCCTTGGCCTGCCGGTCGAGGGGGATAAGCAACTCGCCCTCGGCCAAAGCCAGCCGGTCGTCCACGTCGAGGATCGCGTCGCCGACCGCGTCGAGCCGGCGGACGGCGCCTGCGAGCGCCGGCCGGTCGGCATAGAATCCGCGCAGCTCCTGCACCACGCCCTGCGCTGCGGTGTGGTCGCGGGTCGCGAGGGCGGCCAACGCGCGCTCGCGCAACGCCTCGATCTTGCGCTCGCGCCAGACGCCGAGCGCCTCGCGGGCGACGATCGCCGTGAGCGCGATCACGGCGACGGCGAGGAGCGCCAACGCGACCCAGCCGAGCCAGGGTGCGGTGGCGAACAGGTCGGCGATCAGCCGTTCCAGCGAAAGCCCGACGGCGATGGTGACGAGGCCGCCGAGTGCGCTGAACAGGATCGACAGCCAGGGCGCGCGGCGCTTGGGTGCGACCGGCACGGCAACGCCGTCGGCGGCGTCCACGATCTCGTAGGGCTCGTCGACGAGGCGCACCTCCGGCCGCGGCGGGGCTTCGGCGGTCGCAGCCTCCGGCGGAGGCTGGTCTGCGGCGGGGATGCGGAAGGCGCGCGGGCGCTGCGGGTTGGTCACGTCAGCTTGTCCCCGATCAGGAACTGCATGGCCCGGTCGAGCCGGATTTGCGGCAGGTGGCCCGCCCGGCCGAGCGCGTCGGGCTTCACCGGCGGCGGGCGGAAGCGGGGGAAGCGGAACGAGCCCGCCGGAACCGCGCCATCGAGCACCGCCTGCGGGTCGGCGGGCAACTCGCCGGGGAACACCGCGGCCTCCGACAGCCCGTCGAAGATCTCGTCGCCGACATGCTCCCCCGCCTCCGGCGTGCCGGAGACCGCGCGGAGCACTTCGCCGCCGTCGTGGACCGTGGTCTCGCGGGTGGCGCGGACGGAGGCGAGCGCCACGGTGCCGACCCGCGCGCCCGCGGCCTCGGTGCGGCGCATCGCCCGCGAAACGAGCAGGCGCAGCAGCGCGTCGAGCCGGTCGTGGCTCGACTGGTGCAGATGGTCGGCCTTGGTCGCGGCGAACATGATCCGCTCGGCCCGCGGCGCGAAGAAGCGCGAGAGCAGGCTGTTGCGCCCGATCCGGAAAGCGAGCAGCACCGCGTCCAGCGCCTCCTCCAGTTCGGCGAGGGCGGCCGGGCCGGAATCGACCGCCGAGAGCACATCGACCAGCACGATCTGCCGATCGACGCGCTGGAAATGCTCGCGGAAGAACGGCTCCACCACCTTGCTCTTGTAGGCCTCGAAGCGGCGCTCCATCAGCGCGCCGAGGCTGCCGGGGACTTGGCTTTCCTCCAGGCGGTCGAGGGGGGCGAAGGTCAGCATCGGCGAGCCGGCCAGATCGCCCGGCATCAGGAAGCGACCCGGCGGCGTGGTGGCGACCGATTCCGCGCCCGCGCGCAACGCCCCGAGATAGGCCTTGAAGGCGTTGGCGGCGCGCTCGGCCAACACCTCGTCGAGGGGGGCCGCGGGGTCGAGCTCCTGCATCAGCGCGAGCCAGGGCGCGGCGATCCCGGCCCGCCCCGCCCGGCGGGTGCCGGCGATGGTCGCGCGCGACCACGCCACGTAGCTCTGATCGACCAGGGCGAGGTCGAGTAGCCACTCGCCGGGATAGTCCACCACGTCGAGCATCAGCGTGCCGGGGCCCGAGCGCCAGCCGCCCGAGCGCTCGTACTCGATCTCCAGGCGGAGCTGGCTGATCCGGTCGGTCGAGCCGGGCCAGCGCCGGGCCTCGGTGAGGGCGGAAAAGTTCTCCTCGAACGGGAAGCGCGGCACGTCGTCGTCGGGTTGCGGCACGAGCCGCGCCCGGCGCAGACGGCCCGCCTGCGCCGGCTCGAAGGCGGGCAGTGCGTGGCCCTCCACCAGATGGTGGATCAGCGCGGTGGTGAATACCGTCTTGCCGGAGCGGGCGAGACCGGTGACGCCGAGCCTCAGCGTCGGCTGGATCAGGAGGTCGCTGGAGGCTTCCGCGAAGGCCTTGATCGCGGAGCCCGCTTGCGCGGCGTAGTCGAAGAGGGGCGGCAAGGCAGGCTCTGGCGGCAGGCTTCGGCGGGGAAGCGGGACGGGCTGTCAGGTGGCGCGGGGAGGCTGCGATCTCAAGACGCGGAAAGGTTTCGGAGGCATCTCACGCCGCCCTGAGGGCCCTGATCGTTCCGAGTGTATCCGTCCGCAGCGTCGCGAGGCGGTGGATCAGGGCGGGAAGCGCGCCGCCGTCCCGGCAGGCGTCCTCGATCTCCCGGCACAGCTCGGAGAGGGCGATGAAGCCGAGGGCGCCCGCCGCGGCGACCATGGCGTGGGCGTCGTAGGCGAGCTGGTCGCGGTCGAAATCGGTCCGGTCCGGCTCCGCCCCGTCCGGGAGGAGCCGCAATTCGAGGTCGAGTTCGAGCAGGGACAGGAGCGACAGCACGCGCTCGCGGCCCATCGTTTCCTGCACGGCGGCAAAGGCGGCGCGGTCGAGCAACGGCTCGCCGTCGCCGTGCCCGCGATCCGCGAAATCCGGCGGCCCGGTTTCGGGGCGAGGGCCGAGGATGTCTTCGGGCGGACCTGCCGGGGATGGCGCCTCCCGCGCCCGCTCGGCGCCGACGGCGCGCCAATGCTCGATCACCGCGCAGAGCTGGGCACGCTTGAACGGCTTGCCGACATGGTCGTCCATGCCCGCCGCGATGAATTCCTGCACCTGCCCGTCGAGGACGTTGGCGGTCATCGCCACGATCGGCAGGCGGGCGGCGGGGCCCGGCATGGCGCGGATGCGGCGGGTCGCGGTGAGGCCGTCCATGCCCGGCATCTGCACGTCCATCAGCACCACGGCGTAAGGGTCGGCGCCGGCCTCCGGACCGTAGGTGGCCTCGATCGCCGCGAGCGCCGCCTGCCCGTTACCCGCCACATCGACGCGGTAGCCCTGCACTTCCAGCACGGCGCGGGCCAGCGTCTGGTTGATCGGCACGTCCTCCACGAGCAGGAGCCGGGCCGGTCGCGCCGCCTCCGGGCGATGCGGTCCGGTTGCCGGCTGGGCGGCGGGCGGCGTGGCGGCGCGCGGCAGGGCCAGGGTGAACCAGAAGGTCGAGCCGGCGCCCTCCCGGCTCTCGACGCCGATCTCGCCCCCCATCATGGTGACGAGGCGGTGGCAGATCGCGAGCCCCAGGCCCGACCCGCCGAAGCGCCGGCTGATCGAGCCGTCGACTTGGCTGAAGGGCTTGAACAGCCGGTGCCGCTGCGAGGGCGCGATGCCGATGCCGGTGTCGCTGATTTCGAAGCGCAGCGCTTCCGCGGTGTCGCCGTCAGCACCAGGAGCGGAGCCCTCGTAGCGGGCCGTGAGGACGACGGAGCCGGCCGGCGTGAACTTGACCGCGTTGTTGAGCAGGTTGAACAGCACCTGCCGCAGGCGGTTCGCGTCGCCGACCACGCTCGTGGGCAGATCCGGATCGATCCGCGCCTCGACGGTCAGCGCGCCCTTGAGGGCGGTGCCGCGCATGATCGCGACCGTGTCCTCGATCAGCTTGCCCAGAGCGAAGGGAAGAGGGTCGAGTTCGAGTTGGCCGGCCTCGATCTTGGAGACGTCGAGAACGTCGTTGACGACGGTGAGCAGGGACTCCCCCGAGACGCGGATGAGCTCCAGGCGGCGCTGATCCTCCGGATCGTGGTCCTTCCGGTCGAGGAGCAGGTCGGCATAGCCGAGGATCCCGTTCAGCGGCGTGCGGATCTCGTGGCTCATGGCCGCGAGGAACTCGCTCTTGGCCGCACTCGCCCGCTCGGCCTCCACGGTGGCGGCGCGGGCCTCGGCGGTGGCCGCGCGCAGGGCCGCCTCGGCCGCCTTGCGCTCGGTGATGTCGAGATGCAGCCCGAGCATCCGGTAGGGGCGGCCGTCGCCCTCGTAGAGCGTGCGACCGGAGGTGTAGAGCCAGCGCTGGCCCACCCGGTATTCCGCGATGAAGCGGGACCGCGAATCGACGGCGTGGTGGATCCGGTTCCACGCCTCGACGACGTCGTCGGGGTGGATGGTCGCGGTCCATTCCGTCGGCGACAGGGCGCGCGGTTCACCGGTTTCGGGCAGGCCGTAGAGGCGCACGCTCTCCGGCGAGAGCACCGTGATGCCGGTGCGCAGGTTCCAGTCGAAGGTGCCGGCCTCCGCGCCCTCCAGGGCGATGCCGAGCAGGCGGCTCGTATCCTCCACGGACAGCCGCGCGGAGACGATCTCGTCGATGTCGAGCGCGGTGCCGATCCACTCGGTCACCTCGTCCGGCTTGGCCGCGCTGCGGATCGGCGTCAGCGACAGCTTGTGCCAGCGGTAGGAGCCGTCCCGCGCCTTCAGGCGCCACTGGCCGTCGTACCCCCGCCCGCTGGCCCGCGCCGCCTGCCACGCCGCCTCCATGGCGGCGGCGTCTTCGGGATGGTTGCGGGCGAGCCGGTGCGCCCGCGCGGCGCCGATCGGTCCGTAGTAGTCCTCGAAGCGCGCGTTGACGTAGGTCGCCTCGCCGCTGCTCGGATCGATGGTCCAGACGAGAAGCGGCAGGGCGTCGGCGAGGCTGCGGTAGCGCATCTCGCTGCGGCGCATCTCCGCCTGGATCTGCACGCGGTCGGTCACGTCCATGAGGATGCCGAACAGTCCGATCGTCCGGCCCGCCTCGTCGTTCTTGCAGGTGCCGCGCACCATCACGTCGCGGATCGTTTTGTCGGGCCGCACGAACCGCGTCTCGAACTCGAAATCCTGCCCGCCTGCGATCGCCGCGGCGATGATGGCCTCGACGCGCGCGCGATCCGCGGGATGGCACAACTGGGCGAGGCCGGGATGCCGGGCCGTCGGCGCTGCGGTGTCGAGGCCGGCGATGCGCAGGAGACTCTCGGAGTAGATCGGTCGGCCGCTGGCGAAGTTGAGGCGCCAATGCCCGACCTGGGCGATCTGCTCGGCCATGGAGAGGAGGGAATTGGCGCTTGCCCGCAGCTCGATCTCCACGCCCTGGGCGCGGATCGTGCTCTCGTGGATCTGCCGCAGCGCCCGCTCGCTGGCGAAGGTGAGGTTGTCGCGCCGCAGCCGCATCTGCGCCGTCACGATCTCGGCGAGGTCGCGCAGGGCTGCCGCGTCCTCCGGGGTGAAGTCGCGCGGCTGCGGATCGACGAGACAGAGGGCGCCGAGCCGCACGCCCGGCCGCAGGATCAACGGTGCGCCGGCATAGAACACGATGTGAGGCGGCCCGGTCACGATCTCCAGGCTGGAAAAGCGCGGGTCGCGGCGGGCATCGGGAACGACGAGCATCGCATCCTGCGCGATCGTCCAATCGCAAAAGGAGCCTTTGCGCGACGTCTGCGTCGGCATGATGCCGGCGCAGGCCTTCAGCCATTGCCGCTCGGCATCGACCAGGGAGATGTAGGCCGTCGCGACCCCGAACAGGCGCTGCGCCGTCCGGCACACGGCGTCGAACTGCGCCTCGGGATCGCTATCCAGAATGCGCAGCGCGTGCAGGGCCGCGAGGCGCTCGGCCTCGCTCGCCGCTCCCGTGGTCACGGCCTCACCTCCGGTCCCGACACCGCGCCCCCGCCTCCGATCCTACTCGCGCGCGCTCCGCCTGTCCCTGCCGGCGATACAACGCTTGGGTGTCCTCCGATGCGCCGCGGGAGGAGGAGGGTCAAGGACGCACGTGCCGCGCGCAGGCGAGCCACCTCCAGCGCCCAGACCATCCCCAGCATCATGTAGACGTGGCGCCACTTCTCCACGTCGATCTGCATCGCCTGGAGGAAGAACATCAGCAGCGCCGGGAACACGATCTGCGCGTAGGCCCGGTAGGGCGAAGGGCGCAGCATCAGCCGGAAGCCGACGAAGGAGGTCGCCGCCACGAGGGCGATGAAGGCGGCGCCCGCGAGCCAGCCGCCGTTGGCGAAGCTGCCGATGTAGGAGTTATGCGGCTCCAGGTTGAAGATCTGGCGCCAGCGCAGGGGGCCGAGGCCGAGCGGCTCCTCCAGCAGCATCCCCATGCCGCGGATCTGGTTGCCGAAGCGGCCGGTCTCGCCCTCGTCGTAATCCTGCGTGACCGCGGCGCGGGTCTGGAAGGTCTGGGCGACGCTGTCGATCGAGAGCAATCCCGCGAGCGCGACCACGCCGAAGCCGATGGTGACGAGACCGAGCGTGACGATCCGCCGCCGCAGGGCCCGCGAGCGGCTCGTCGTGTAGAGCGCCACGACCATGACGGCGACCGCCACCACCGTCCCGCCCCAGGAGCCGCGGGAGAAGGACAGGAAGATGCCCGCCATCACGACGACGAGGCTGAGCAGCGACAGGATCGGCCACCGGGTCGCGCCGGAGAGGAGACGGTGGATCAGGTAGAGGGCGCCGAGCGTCAGGAAGGAGCCGAACACGTTCGGATCCTGGAAGGTGCCCGAGGCGCGGCCGTACTTGTAGAACAGATCCTCGATGCCGAGCAGTTGCAGGTAGCCGACGATGCCGAGGCCCGCCGAGAGCACACAGCTCGCGGTATAGGCCTTGAGCGCGACCTCGATGCGCGCCTGCGTGTCGTCGGCGTAGAGCATCGCGAAGAAGATGCAGGTCGCCGCGAGGTAGAAGAGCTGCACGGTCCATGTCACGGACAGCGGCTCGTCGAGATAGGGCAGCAGCGCGATCCCCATCGCCGTGAGGTAGGCGAGGAGCAGGAGCACGAGGGGCAGCGCCCCCCGGTGCAGGCGGATACCGAGCGCCAGCCACAGCACGATCGTCGGAATCGCCACGAGGTCGTAGGGCGAGGCGTCCGAGAAGGCGAAGCAGGCAAAGAAGATGAACGCCGCGTGGAGGCCGCTCGCCAGGCCCTGGACCGCGCGGCGGGCGGGGACGCGGCCCCAGGCGCCCGCGGCCCATGGTGATGAAACCGCGGCCCACGGCGAGGCGGTGGCCGTCGCACCTGTCGGCGCGGCTGTCATGGAGGACATCGGCGAACTCGAACTCTCGCGGGGCACCGCGCACGCCACCCGCCCGAGCCCCGCGACGCGGCACCCGGCGGGATTGCGGCCCCTCAACCGGGCTGATCGAACCACCGAAAGGTTGCGTTTTAACCAACAGCCCAGGATGCGCAGCACGCTCCGCTCATTTCAAGGTGCGGGCGTGGCTTCCAGCAAACCTGAGATCGTCACTCCGTGCGTGCACGGGGTCAGCCGCCCCTGCCTGCGAGCGATGCCGGGACGGGGACGTACCGCCTCCCGAACGACAAGACCGAGACGGCGCTCGATGAGCGCGGACACATCGCGACGGCTGATGTACCCAAGCTATCTGTCGGAAATGATCGTTCTCCCCGAATAGGAGCGGTCCAACGGTGGATTTTCAGCCGGACCGGATCGATCTCGACTTTGACGAGACGGTGCCGAACAATCAGCTGCGCGATTGTTCCGGTTCACCGCGTGCGACACGGCACGGCGCTGCGGACAAGCACTCCCCATCTTCAGTCTATCGAAGAACATGGAAGTCTGGACCGCCAGACTATCCCGAGACAGAGTGTTGGAGAAATTTGATGAAGACTCGTATCGCCGCTGCCGTTGCCGCCGTCGTCCTGGGCATCGCCCCGGTCACATCCGCCCTGGCCTTCAGCGAAAGCCATGGTCGCCCGATCCCGATGGCGTCCGGCTGGACCAGTTCTCTCGGCGTCCATGACGGTCCGTACCACGCTGCCTGCCCGATGAACTCGGCCGCGGAAGGCAACGCCAACCAGCAGAACTTCCCGGTCAAGCAGTATGGCCAGACCGCGGGCGGCAACCGCTGCTGAGTCCCCGGCTCGATCCGGCCGGATCAGGCATGATTTCTTAAAACCTCGTTTTTAACGCGCCCCGTCTCGCCGAAACGGCACTGACATCGGTGATGGGCGTTTCGATCGGACACGAATGGAGGATTTCGACAGATGCGGATGATGCAGGCATTTTCTTACGGGATGATCGGCGCTCTCGCGATCGGCCTCGCGACCACCGCGATCGGCTCCGCGAACGTGTTGCTCAACCTCTGACGCCGAACGCGCCCCCTGATTGCCCCTGATCGAAGGGTCCGGCCGGCAGGCCGGCTCGGAGATCGGCAAAAAGAAAGGGCCGCCCGCGAGGGTGGCCCTTTTTCATGCGCGTTGCCGGATCGCCGGTGCGTCAACTCAGACCTTGCAGGCGAAAAAGCCTTCGCGGATCGCTTCCGGATCGAGGTTGCGGCCGATGAAGACGACGCGGGAGACGCGCGGCTCGTCGGCGCCCCACTCCCCCTGGACGTCGCCGTCGAGGATCATGTGAACGCCCTGGAAGACGAAGCGCTTGGGCTCGTCGGGAAAGGCGACGATGCCCTTGCAGCGCAGGATGTCCGGCCCCTGAACCTGGGTCAGGTTCGAGATCCAGGGCATGAACTTCTCCGGATCGACCGGGCCGTCGATCTTGGCCGAGACGGACTGCATCTGCTCGTCGTGGTGATGGTGGTGGCCCTCCTCCAGGAAGTCGGGCTCCACATCGAGGATGCGCGCGAGGTCGAAGGCGTTGCGGTCGAGCACCTGATCGAGCGGGATCGCGCAGCGCTCGGTGCGGTGGATCTTGGCCCAGGGGTTGATCGCGCGGATCTGGCCCTCGACCCGGTCGAGATCCTGGCCCGAGACGAGATCGGCCTTGTTGAGCAGGATCACGTCGGCGAAGGCGATCTGGTTCTTGGCCTCGGGCGCGTCGGCGAGCCGGTCGGTGAGCCACTTGGCGTCGGCCACCGTCACCACCGCGTCGAGCCGGGCGGCCTCGCCGACATCCTGATCGACGAAGAAGGTCTGGGCGACGGGGGCCGGGTCGGCGAGCCCCGTGGTTTCGACGATGATCGCGTCGAACTTGCCGCGGCGCTTCACCAGCCCGTCCATGATGCGGATCAGGTCGCCGCGCACGGTGCAGCAGACGCAGCCGTTGTTCATCTCGAACACTTCCTCGTCGGCGCCGACCACGAGGTCGTTGTCGATGCCGATCTCGCCGAACTCGTTGACGATCACGGCGTAGCGCTTGCCGTGCTGTTCGGTGAGGATGCGGTTGAGCAGCGTCGTCTTGCCGGCTCCGAGATAGCCGGTGAGCACGGTCACGGGGATCTTTTGGGAGGCGGCGAGGGGAGAAGCGTCGGACATGGAAGGCCTGGGTCGATTGCGCGGGGACGGAACGTCAGGCTGTCATATTGTATCAACGGGCGTCCATGAAAGGCCGCGCCGTTGCAACGCAGCGTCTTGGCAGCCTCCTGGCAGCCTCTTGTCACGCTCCGCCGTTCGAACGGACCGGCCGCAGCCCGTCGCTCAGGGCCGCCAACGTCCGCCCGAACCCCTCCGGCCCGGCGAGAAACCGCTCCAGCAGCAACGACCCCTCCAGCGTCGCCACGATCATCCGGGCATGGGCCTGCGGGTCGAGGCCGGCGCGGACGCTGCCGGAGATCTGGCCCTCCTCGATCACGCCGGCGAGCCAGGCGATGTGCTTCTCGAAGAAGGCGGTGATGGCGCGGCGCAGGGCCTCGGGCAGCGTCTCCAACTCGACGGCGAGCGCCGCGCACAGGCAGCCGAGTCCCCGTTCGACCCCGCCGAGATAGAGCCGGCCATAGGCCTCGACCCGCGCCACCCCGTCGGCGGTCTGGCCGGAGATGTCGTCGAGCGCCGCGTCGTAGCGCGCGTCGTAGGCCTCGATCAGCGCTTGGGCGAGCGCTTCCTTGGTGCGGAAATGGTGGTGGATGCTCGCCTTGCGGATGCCGACCGCCTCGGCGAGGTCGGCGTAGCTGAAGCCGGAATAGCCCCGGCCGCGCACCAAGATCTCGGCCTCGCTGAGGAGCGATGCGCGCGTGTCTCTCATCATCCGTCCGTTCGTATCAGGCCGATCACGTGCTCGCGATGGCTCCGCTCATTTCGCGATCGTGGCACTTGACGGCCCAAAAATCTACCTACTAGATGGTTTGCACTATATCGATAAATACACCGGGGAGAAGCGGCTGATGGCGGCACGGATGTGCCTGGGTGAACGGGCCCAGCGGGGGCGGGTGTTGAGCGCCCCCGTCACACGCCGCGCGGCTCTGTTCGGCGGGTTCTGCCTGTGCTGCCTGCCGCGGGCGGGCCTTGCCGTCGATGCCCTGACGATGGAGGAGGTCGCACCCGGCACCTTCATCCGGCGCGGGCCCGATGCCGAGGCGACGCCGGAGAACGCCGACGGGATCGCCAATATCGGTTTCATCATCGGGCGGGACGGGGTGCTCGTCACGGAATCCGGCGGCAGTCTCGCCGACGGGCAGTGGCTGCGCCGGGAGATCGCTCGGCGTACCGACAAGCCGATCCGCTACGTGATGCTCACCCATGTGCATCCCGATCATGTCTTCGGCGCTGCGGCCTTCCGCGGCGACAACCCGGCCTTCGTCGGCCATGCCGGTCTGCGCGGCGCCCTCGATGCGCGGGGCACGTTCTACCGCCAGCGGCTCGCCGAGATCCTCGGGGAGGAGAAGGCGGGCGAGGTGGTCTACCCGACGATGGAGGTGAAGGAGGGCGCCGAGATCGATCTCGGCGACCGCACCCTTCGGCTCACCGCCCACGGCCATGCGCATACGAGCTGCGACCTGTCGATGCTCGACACCGGCAGCGGGCTGCTGTTCCCGGCCGACCTGCTCTTCGTCGGCCGAATCCCCTCGCTCGACGGCAGCCTGCTCGGCTGGCTCAAGGAGATCGAGCGGCTGAAGATGGTGGGCGCCACCGACGCCGTGCCGGGCCACGGCCCGACGCGGGTGGCCTTCGCGCCGGCGATGGCCGACCTCGCGCGTTATCTCTCGGCGCTCCGCGACGAAACCCGCAGGGCGGTGGCCTCCAGCGTGCCGATCGAGACCGCGGTCCGGACCGTTGCGCTGGGGGAGAAAGACAATTGGGCGCTGTTCGACACCTATAACGGTCGCAACGTCACCCAGGCCTACCAAGAACTCGAGTGGGAATAGATTCACCCCCGCCTCGGGGGCTTCCGGGAAGGAAACGCGCCATGAAACGCCTGATGCTCGCCCTTAGCCTGACGCTCTCCGCGGCGGCGCTCGTGCCCGCTCCGGTGCTGGCCGGCGCCACCGACACCGACGAGGAGCGCGCCGCCCGTTGGGCTGAGATCAAGACATCCATCTTCGGTGACCGGAAAGTCGAGGCCGGCGAGAGCGCCGTGACCATCGACGCGCCCGCCCGCGCCCTCGACGCCGCCCTGGTGCCGATCGGCCTGACGCTCGCCGACAAGGACAGCGTGAAGGGCCTCTACTTCATCATCGACGACAACCCGTCGCCCTATGCCGCGCATTTCACCTTCGGCCCGGCCGCCGACCCGGGCGAGATCAAGCTGCGGGTGCGGGTGAACAACTACACCAACGTCCACGCGGTGGTGGAGACCAAGGACGGGCGGCTCCTCGAATCGGCCAAGTTCGTCAAAGCCTCCGGCGGCTGCTCGGCGCCGATGGGCATGAGCGACGAGGAGGCGATGAAGGGCATGGGCGAGATGCGCATGAAGTTCGTCGGCGACGTCCAGCCCGGCAAGCCGGCCGAGGCGACGCTGATGGTGCGCCACCCGAACTTCTCGGGGATGCAGATGAACCAGATCACCCGCGACTACACCCCGGCCCGCTACATCCAGAAGCTCGACGTGACCTACGGCGACCAGCTCGTGTTCAGCCTCGACGGCGACATCTCCATCGCCTCGAACCCGGTCATCAACTTCGCCTTCAAGCCCGAGGGGCAGGGCCCGATCAAGGTCGTGGCCTCCGACAACCAGGAAGGGCGCTGGCAGCAATCCTTCCCCGTTCCGTCCGCGAGCAACTGACGCCGATGGGGAGAAGCATGCGGGTGATCGCGAGACATGCGGCGTTGGCCGCCCTCGGCCTGATGCTGGGCGCGGCCGGCCCGGCCGACTCGCCGGTCAATGTGCCGGAGCCGGAGGGTCTCTATACCGGGCCGCCGAAGGGCTACACCCCGGCGACGCTCAAGGGGGCGACGGTCATCGACCTGAAGGGGCTCGAAAAGCTGCTGCCGGAAGGGCCGGTCCTCATCGATGTGGTGCTGGCCGACCGCCGGCCCGAGGGCTTGCCCGCCGACCGGCCCTGGCTGCCGACGCACCGCTCGCTCCCCGGCGCGGTCTGGATGCCGGGCGCGGGCGGCGCACCGCTGGCGCCGGAGAAGGAGGAGATCTTCCTGCGGCGGGTCGCCGAACTGACCGGCGGCGACCGGGCCAAGCCCGTCGTGACCTTCTGCCGGCCGGAATGCTGGGGGAGTTGGAACGCCGGCAAGCGGCTGGTCGCGGCCGGCTATAGCCGCGTCCACTGGTTCCCCCTCGGCGTCGAGGGCTGGCAGGACGACCACGACACCGCCGTCGCCAAGCCCGATCCGGCCTGGATGCGCGCGGACAGCGAGCGCGCGCCCCAGCGCTGAGCGTGTGAGCGAGAATGCCGTGAGGACACCGATGACGAACCGCCGGCACGTTCTCGCCCTCGCGGCGGCCTTCCTGGTCGGCGGCCAGCCCGGTTCCGGACGGGCCGCCGATTCCGCTGCCTACGACCAGAACGCCTTCGAGGCGGCGCAGGCGGCGGGGCGGCCCATCCTCGTGCAGATCTCGGCGCCGTGGTGCCCGATCTGCCGGGCGCAGAAGCCGATCCTGGCCGCGCTCTCCGCCGACCCGCGCTTCAAGACGCTTGCCGTCTTCACGATCGACTTCGACGCTCAGCGCGACCTCGTGCGCCGGTTCGGAGCGCAGATGCAGAGCACGCTCATCGTCTACAAGGGCGGCAGCGAGGTTGCCCGCTCGGTCGGCGAGACCCAGCCCGAATGGATCGAGCAGCTCCTCGAAAAAGCCCTCTGACACGTTTTCGCCACGATTCGGCCAACTCCTCCCAAGAGTCTAAATTTCGAGCAATCTCAACCGCCTCGATCTTCAGGCTATACCATTGACACCGGCGGGGATGTGGCGGAAAAACGGCAAGCCCGGAGGCGGTCCGAAGTCTAGGGAGGAAACGCCCGAAAAGGGCGAGCAGGGCGACCGAAGCGCATTTCACGTTGATGGCCGGCCGCCGCTTTCGGCGGCCGTCGCGTGAAGGAGCCGGTACGCCGCAGGAGAAGGCAGGCCCCTCCGGGCGATCCTTCTCGTCGTGACACTTCGCATCCGATCCACCGGAACCGGCCCAATGGCCTCCTGCGGGGCGGCGCGAACGGGCTTATAGAGGCGTTCCGCACGCCGCGCCCGATCCGACGGGTGCCCCCGGGAAGCCAGACTCCGGATCACGAGCCATGTCGCAGGTCGTTCAAACGCGCCGTCTCCAGGCGGTCGATCTGATCAAGCGCAAGGCCGAGGGGCGCAAGATCATCGCGCTCACCGCCTATCACGCTCACACCGCGGGCATCGTCGATGCCTATTGCGACTTCGTGCTGGTGGGTGATTCCCTCGGCATGGTCATGCACGGCATGGAATCGACCCTGCCGGTGACCCTGGAGATGATGATTCTCCAGGCCCAGGCCGTGATGCGCGGCACCTCACGCGCCCTCGTCGTGGTCGACATGCCGTTCGGCTCCTACGAGGCGAGCCGCGAGCAGGCCTTCCTCAACGCCGCCCGCGTCCTCAAGGAGACGGGGGCCGGGGCGATCAAGCTGGAGGGCGGGGCGCGCTTTGCCGAGACGGTCGCCTTCCTGACCGAGCGCGGCGTGCCGGTGATGGGCCATATCGGCCTCACCCCCCAATCGGTGAACACGATGGGCGGCTTCAAGGTGCAGGGCCACGGGGCCGGCGACGAGGACCGCCTGCGGGCCGATGCCCGCGCGATCAGCGATGCGGGCGCCTTCGCCATCGTTTTCGAAGGCATCGTCGAGCCGGTGGCGCGGGCCATCGCCACCGACCCGGCGATTCGCGCGGCGACCATCGGCATCGGCGCCACCGCGGCCTGCGACGGGCAGATCCTCGTGCTCGAGGACATGCTGGGCCTGAGCGACCGGGTACCGCGCTTCGTCAAGAGCTACGGCTCGCTGCGCACCCATATCGAGGAGGCGGTGCGCGCCTATGCCGACGAGGTGCGGGCGGGCCGCTTCCCGGACGAGGGGCACACCTACCCGCCGCGGTGAGGCGGCGGTACGGTCCGTGGCTTGACGAGACGCCCCTCATCGGGCATTGACCGCGCCGGAATTCGGCCGGGGCTTCCCGGCCTTTTGCGTTTCGCCCGCGCTGGCGCCGCCACCAGCGAATCGCCCCTCGACCCGCTTTAGGAGCGCCACGCCATGGCCAAGGCCGTTACCGTCAAGATCCGCCTCGTCTCGACCGCCGATACGGGCTACTTCTACGTCACGAAGAAGAACTCCCGCACGCAGACCGAGAAGATGGTCATGAAGAAGTATGACCCGGTCGCGCGCAAGCACGTCGAGTTCAAGGAAGCCAAGATCAAGTAAGGCGCTCTCGCGGAACGCCCGGACGCCGACCGCCTTCGGGCCGCGTCGGCGCAAACGGGGGCGAGACACGAAGCGTCGGCTTCCTCGGGAAGCGATGCGGCAAGGCCGCTCCGGAATCGGGGCGGCTTTTTCGCATTCCGGTGCCCGCTTCATTCCGGCATCGACACATCTTCACGGATTGCTGAAGAACCGGGGCGGTCCGGCGTAACGCTCGCGCAAGCGATCGCGTCTAGGGTCGGCGCATGAACGCCTTGCCCAGCTGCCTCGCTCCGGCCGGTATCGGCCTCACCATCGCCTCGGCCGCCACCGTCCTGGAACGGTCCGGCTACGCGCATTCAGCCGAGATCACCGTGGGGGCCGCCCTGGTGGCGACCGCGCTCGTGGTGTTGATGCGCGCCGCCCCGACATGGTTCCGGGCGAGCTGACGCTTTCGATAGGACACGGCCGGTCGTGGGAGTCAGGCGCGGTCGAGCCGGGTGGTCAGCATCCGCACCTTGAGGC
This sequence comes from Methylobacterium sp. AMS5, assembly GCF_001542815.1. GTDB lineage: Bacteria > Pseudomonadota > Alphaproteobacteria > Rhizobiales > Beijerinckiaceae > Methylobacterium. The sequence continues at coordinate 1,807,382 of NZ_CP006992.1, read as the reverse complement.
GGGGCGAGAACGGCAGGCCCGCGAGCACCCGCTCCCGCCGCACCACGTCGCCCGGCCGCGGTTCGCGCGCGCCGACGACGCCTTCCCCTCGCGCGGCGATCCGAGCGGGTAGAGCACTGTGCGCCCGCCGCATCCGGCCGAGCGCCATATCCGGCCGCGCCGTGCCGACGAAGCGGTCGAGGCTGCGGATCCAGCCCTCCGCCGGGATGTCGCCGGGCTCCAGGCAGAGCAACCACTCGCGCCGCGCCACCCGCGCGCCCGCGCCCCATGGGTTGGCGCCGGGCGGGCGCACCACCAGGGTCGCGCCGCTGCCCTCGGCCACCGTCTCCAGCGCGGGGCAGGCCTCCGCCGTCACGATCACCGCATCGCCCACGAGCCCGGCCGCCACGCCCGCGACGAGTGCGCTCAGCGTGTCGGCGAGGCACTCGATCGCGGCGGGGTCGGCGGATCGCGCCACGTGGATGAGGCCGGAGATCATGCGGGGGCGAATACCCGATTTTCCGCCTTCGCAAAGCACTCGTTGCGCTGTCTTGGCCTTCGACGGCCCCGGAGGGCGGACAAAGCCTACACCTGCACGAAACTTGTGCATCCCCGCTTTTCATGTTCGCTTTATGTTCTTAAAAAGGACCCGAGCGTAGCAGCGGCAAGATGGTGGGGCTCAGGGTGGGGAACGGACAGACGCCGCTTCGGGACGGGCCGGGCGGCTTCTCGCACGGCGGTTCTCGGGTCGCGCCGGAGGCGCGGCGCGGTCGCGGGGCGACCGCCAACCCGGAGGGACGCTTCGAGGCGACCCGTCACGAGACCTTCGACGATGGCTGGACGGAGGAGGGAGAGCGCGTCCGGCGCACGGAGGTGACGCCGGAACGCACCCGCCACATCATCACCCGCAACGCCTCGCCGGACATCTCGTTCGACCGGTCGATCAACCCGTATCGCGGCTGCGAGCACGGCTGCGTCTATTGCTTCGCCCGGCCGAACCACGGCTATGTCGGGCTCTCGCCGGGGCTCGATTTCGAAACGCGCCTGTTTTCCAAACCCGATGCCGCCGTCCTGCTGGAGCGCGAGCTGTCGGCGCCGGGCTATCGGCCGCGGACCATCGCACTCGGCACCGCGACCGACCCCTACCAGCCGATCGAGCGCACGCACGGCATCACCCGCGCCGTGCTGGAGGTTCTGGCCCGCTTCCGCCATCCCGTCGGCATCGTCACGAAGTCGAACCTGATCCTGCGTGACCGCGATCTCCTCGCCGAGATGGCGGCGCAGAACCTCGTGAAGGTGGCGATCTCCGTGACCACCCTCGATCCGGATCTCGCCCGCCGCATGGAGCCGCGCGCGCCGCATCCGCGCAAGCGCCTGGAGGCGATCCACGCTTTGAGCGAGGCGGGCGTGCCGGTGATGGCGATCGCTGCGCCCATCATCCCCTCACTCAACGATCACGAGATCGAAGCGATTCTCGAGGCGGCCCGGATCGCGGGGGCGCGAGAGGCCAGCTACGTGCTGCTGCGCCTGCCCCACGAACTCGACGAACTGGTCGGCGACTGGTTCTCGGAGCATTATCCGGGGCGCAAGGCACACGTCTTCTCCCTGCTGAGCGGGGCCCGCGGCGGCAAAACCTACGACGCCGCCTTCGGCACCCGCATGATCGGCCAGGGCCCCTATGCCGACCTGATCCGCCGCCGCTTCGCCCTGGCCAAGCGCCGTCTCGGCTATCCGGAAGAGCCGGTGCGCCAGACGACGGAGCTGTTTCGCCGGCCGGAGAGAGCGGGGGATCAGCTCGCTCTGTTCTGAACGCGACTCTGGCGCAACGGGCGTGGGATTTTCGGAGGAACGAAGCGAGCGTGACGGTTCGGCGATCGGTGTCCCGACTTGCCCGCGGCAACCCGGGGCCATCCTGAAGTTTGCGGTGCTGTCCGCCCACCGCTCGCGGCGGCATGCGCGGGGCGATCGCCTGAAGGGGCGGATGCCCGATCCGACAAACGAAAAGAAGCGGCGGACCCGAAGGTCCGCCGCTTCCCTCTGTTCGTATCAGGCCGGTGCGTATCGGCCTGGGGCGCGATGGGCCGCCTTGGTGTCCTCCCGACACTCCCGCTGCGCTGTCCTCGTCAGAGGAAGAACAGTCAGAGATCGGGCGTTTGGCGAGGCTCTCTTAGCGGGCGCCGGGAAGGCGCTGGGCGTGGGCGTAGTGCTGCTGGAGCACCGGCAGGGCCTGCTGAGCGTAGTTGCGCAGAGCCGGGTTCGGGCCGGACTGGGCGTAGGACTGCGCCATGCTGATCGACATCTGGTGCGCCATCACCTGCTGTTGGCCGTAGAGGCGGTCGAAGCGGGCGCCGGGCGGGGTGGCGTTCAGCTCGGCCAGCATCTGCTGCTGCTGCGGGTTCGGCGGCACCACGGTGGTGCCCGCGGTGGTGTCGACGTCGAAGGCCTGCGCCCCGGCGGCCGCGCCGCGGCTCAGGCCGGTGCCGGCCCCTTCGAGCGCGCCGATCGGGCCGCCCTGCAGGGTACCGCCGACCACGCCGGTCGCGACGCCGGTGGCCGCACCGACCGCGCCGCCGGCGATGGCGAGCGGAGCCTCGACCAGGCCGCCGACGAGACCGCCGGGGCCGGCCTGACGGGCGGCCATGTAGTTGCGCTCGCCGCCGGCCAAGGCGACGTTCGCGGCCTGATGGTCACGCAGCGCCTCGCGGGCATAGGCCCGCACAGAAGGATTGCGGCTCTTCTGAAGGGCGATCTGGGCGGACTGGATCTCGAAGGCATTTGCCTGCATGGCATCCAGACGGAAATCGCCCCCGACCTGGGCGAAGGCGGGGGTCGCCATGGCGACGACCAGAGCGGACGCAGCAACGTATTTCTTCAGCATACCAAACCTCAAATATCGGATTTTCGACATACGAACTGGCCTCAGAAACCGGATCAACCGATCGAGGCCGTGAAGATCTCTTCGACGCGACAACGACGACCTTCCACACTGGTTCCCGAAATTTGAATAAGCTTTTTCGTCCTGATCCCATCCGGGGAAAACTGGTCCTCGTGCAGGGGCTACGGGCCCTGGCCGCGCTGATGGTGGTCGTTCACCACGCGCAGAACGAGGCTGCGGCCCTGGCTGGGCGGACGGGAACGGGCTTCGTCGCGCGTCACGGGCTGCCCTGGCCGGCGGGCGTCGATATCTTCTTCGTCATCTCCGGCTTCATCATCGTCCACGCGGCGGCACCGCTCTACGGACGCCCCGGAGCACGGAGCCGCTTTGCCGCGCACCGCATCGCTCGCCTCGTCCCGCTCTACTGGCTGGTGACCGGGCTCTACCTCGCCCTCGGTCTCGCAGCGCCGACTCTGCTCAGCGGCGAGGGTGGCGCGCCCGACGTCGCACGCACCCTCGCCTCGTTCCTGTTCTGGCCGATGGCCCGGCCCGACGGGGCGGTGCTGCCGCTCTACGGCCTGGGCTGGACCCTGAACTACGAGATGGCCTTCTACGCCCTCTTCGCCCTCGGCCTCGGCTTCTCGCGGCGCGGGGCCGTGGCGTGGCTCGCCGGCGCCCTGGTGCTCCTCGTTCTCGCCGGGCAGGCGGTGCCCGCGCCGCCGGTCCCTCTCGCCTTCTGGTCCGATCCGATCGTCCTCGAATTCGCACTCGGCGCCGGGCTCGCTCTCCTTAGGGCCGAGGGGATGCGCCTGGGTTTGCCGGTTCGGATCGCGCTCGCCGCGGCGGGTCTGTTCGGGCTCGCCGCCAGTGCAAGCCTGTTCTCCGAGCCGACGCTGCGCCTTCTCGCCTGGGGCCTGCCCGCCGCGCTCCTCGTGGCGGCGGCGGTCCTCGGCCGGGACCGACCCGACGCCGTGCGCGGCGGGATCGCCGCCTGGTTTCTTGGCGCGGCCGAACGGCTGGGCGACGCCTCCTATGCTCTCTACCTGATCCATCCATTCGTGCTGCGGGCGGTCCGCGAGGGGCTGCTGCGCACCGGCCTCGCGCCCCTGCTCGGACCCTGGCCGAGCCTCGTCGTGATGGTCGCGCTGACCCTGCCGGCCGCGCTCCTCGTCCACAGGCTGGTGGAGCGGCCCCTGACCCGCCTCGTCCGCCGCGGGCTCGACCCCGCACCCTCCGTCGAAGCCTCGAAAAGCGCCGCGACGCCCGAGAGATGAGGCAAGGATGACAGCGGGGATGACAGCGTGATGGGCGGTTTTCCCGAACCCCGTTTCGCACTAGCCTCCGGCCGTCACGTCCCTCTCGTTCCTCGCACGCTGCGGAGGCCGGCCATGAAGACCCTGCTCGTTCCGGTCACCCTCCACGACGCCCTGCCCTCTGTCTTCGCCACGGCGGTGCTGGTGGCGCGCCGCTTCGGCAGCCTGATCGAGGGCGTGGCCCTGCGCCCGGCGCTCGCCGAATACGTGCCGGTCGACATGGTCGGCGGCATGACGTGGCTGCGCGACGAGGAGGCCGACCAGGCCGAGGCGCAGGATGCGGGCCAGCGCTTCGTGGCGGCGATGGAGGCGGCCGGTCTGCCCCGGCGCGAGCCCGGCGCCTCCTGCGCGCCGGATGCGGCGGCCAATGCCGGTCCGCGCTACCGCTGGCAGCCCGACGTGCCGCCGGGCGACGCCTTCCTCGGCCAGTATGCGCGGCTGTTCTCGGCCACCGTCGTCGGGCGCCCCGGCACCGATGACGGGTCGCCGCGCATGACCACCTTCGAGACCGCCCTGTTCGAGAGCGGGCGCCCGATCCTGCTTGCGCCGCCGGTCGCGCCGGCCTGCCTCGGGGAGGCGGTCCTGATCGCCTGGAACGGCTCGACCGAGACGGCCAGAGCCGTCGCCTTCGCCATGCCCTTCCTGCGCCGCGCCCGGCGGGTGCTCGTGGTCAGCGCCGAGGGCGGCATGGTGCCGGGACCGAGCGCGGAGGACGTGGCCCGCTCGCTGGCCTGCGAAGGCATCGAGGCCGCCCACAAGGCGCTGCCGGCCGGCCGCCGCACCCCTGGCGAACTCTACCTCGACACCGCCGAATCGTTCGGCTGCGACCTTCTGATCAAGGGCGCCTACACCCAGAGCCGCCTGCGCCAGATGATCTTCGGCGGGCCGACCAGCCACATCCTGTCGCATGCGACCGTGCCGGTGCTGATGGCGCATTGAGCCGCGCGACCGGCAGCGCCAGAGTTCGGCAGGCGAATTTCACGTTTTCGGCGATGGCGTTCGCTCAGGCGTGCACCGGCGGATGACAATCCCGTAGCGCGGAAAGGCCGGTCGCGACGAAGGCTCGTGCCGCATTCAATCGTGCCCGTCAGGAGTTGCCAGAGGCCGGATCGGCCGCTAAAGTGCTGAAAAGCTTGAAGTTTTCAATCATTCTAATCTGCATCTGCCTCAAATCGGCCGGTTTCCGGTGGCTTTGAGCGGCGGGAATGATCGGAGACTTCGGGCTGCGCGGCTCACGCGGGCCGGGCTTCCCGACAGGCACGACAGGTTGCGATCCCGCATGATTGTCTGCTCTTGCAACGTCCTCTCCGACGGACAGGTGCGCGCGTGCCTGCAGCCGGGTCCGGGCTGTCCCCGCACCCCGGCCCAGGTCTATGGCTGTCTCGGCTGCAGTCCGAAATGCGGACGCTGCGCGCGCACCATCCGCTCGATCCTGCGCAACGCCATGGACGAAGCGCAGGCGCACACCGCCGCGCATGGCGGTGCACATGCCTGTTCGACGACCTGTGAAGCGTCTTGCAGTTTGGGATCATTCCAAACTACAAGGGAGCCCGAGGGCGTCGCAGCCTGAGACGATCATTCGTCCCGACGCCTCGCGAGGAGAGAGGTGAATGAAGGGCGACGCTAAGGTCATCGAGTATCTCAACCGCGGCTTGCGCAGCGAGTTGACGGCGGTCAGCCAGTACTGGCTGCACTTCCGCCTGCTGAACGATTGGGGTTACGTCGATCTCGCCAAGTTCTGGCGCAAAGAATCCATCGAAGAGATGAACCACGCGGATCGGTTCATCGACCGGATCCTGTTCCTCGACGGCTTCCCGAACCTGCAGGAACTCGATCCCCTGCGGATCGGCCAGAACGTTCAGGAGATCATCGAGTGCGACCTCGCCGCCGAAAACGAGGCGCGCTCGCTCTATCTCGAAGCCGCCAAATACTGCGACTCGATCAATGATCGCGTCTCCAAGCGGCTGTTCGAGGATCTGGCCGAGGACGAGGAAGGCCATATCGACTTCCTCGAGACGCAGCTCGACCTGATCGGCCAGATCGGCCTGCCGCTCTACGCCCAGCGCCATGTCGGCGGCCTGGAGCAGATCGCGCCCGAGAAGGAGTGATCGCTCTTTCCCCTCCCCCTCTCGTGGGGAGGGGAGAAAGTCTCCTCAAGCCGGCGGGCGGCCCACCAGGACCGGCTGCGCGTTCGCCCGCTCGGGAAACAGGGCCTTCAGATCCCGCAGCTTCGGTGCGTCGTTGACGGCGATGTAGCTGTTGGTCGGGTGCAGGCTCATGTAGTCCTGGTGATAGGCTTCCGCCGGGTAGAAGGCGCCGGACTCGATCTTGGTGGCGATGGGCTTCGAGAACACCTTCGTCCCGTCGAGCTGGGCGATGTAGGCCTTGGCGACCTTGGCCTGCTCCGCATCCGCGGGGAACAGCGCCGAGCGGTATTGCGGGCCGGTATCGGGGCCCTGCCGGTTCACCTCGGTCGGGTCGAGCGCCACCGAGAAGAAGATCTGCAGCAACTCGTCGTAGCGGACCAAAGCCGGATCGTAGGTGACCTGCACCGCTTCCGCATGGGCGGTACGGCCGGTGCCGACCTCGTCGTAGCGGGCGCTCGCCCGGGTGCCGCCGGCATAGCCCGAGACCGCGTTCTTCACGCCTTTCACGTGCTGGAACACGCCCTGCACGCCCCAGAAGCAGCCGCCCGCGAAGGTCGCCGTGCGCAGGCCCGAACCCTCCTTCGCGGTCATCGCCGCCTCGGGCAGGCGTTGCCCACCCTCCTCCGCCGCGGCGGGTGCCAGGGGAAGGGCTGCACCGGCGAGCAGGGCGAGGCCGAGCAGGTCGCCGACGAGGCTGGATGTGCGGGGACGGAAGCGTTCGCGGGTCATGATCCTGAATCCTTCCAATGCATCATCCCGAAAGGCGGGCTTCGGCTTTCGGGAAAAGGGTGATGCAAAAACAAGAGGATAGAACATCGTGTCAGGCGGGGCCGTCGGCGGCGGGCTCGAAGCGCAGGGACACGCCGTTCATGCAGTAGCGCAGGCCGGTGGGCTTCGGGCCGTCCTCGAAGACGTGGCCGAGATGGCCGCCGCAGCGGCGGCAATGCACCTCCGTGCGCCGCATGCCGTAGGCGCCGTCGACCTGCGTGCCGACCGCACCGGGGAGCGTTTCGAAGAAGCTCGGCCAGCCGGTGCCGCTCTCGAACTTGGTCTTCGACGAGAACAGCGGCAGGTCGCAACCGGCGCAGACGAAGCGGCCCGGACGCTTCTCACCGTTGAGCGGGCTCGTATAGGCCCGCTCGGTGCCGTGCTCGCGCAGCACCCGGTAGGCGGCGGGCGAGAGCCGCGCACGCCACTCGGCGTCGGATTTCTCGACCTCGAAGCCCGCCGCGGAGGCGGGACCGGTCATCACGGATGTCAGGCGGGAGGCCGCGAGGAGCCCCAGCAGCGAGGCTCCGGCACGCAAGGTCTGGCGGCGGTTCATGCGCGAGGACTCCGATGGACTGCGGTCCGCCAGCTCCGAAGGGAGACGGGCTGCCTCCGATGCCGGCGACGTGACGGGGATGATCAATCGCGCGCAATCGATAGCACGGAACCGGTAGGACCGCCGCGAAGACGAACCGCCGCAGGCCGCTCCGGCCTCGGCGTCACCGGCGCAACTCTCACGCGTCTCTTCAGCCCGGTTGTCCCGGATCCGCCCTCGCGCCGCGTTGACGCTCGGGGATGCGCACACTACCTGCTATGATCAGCCGGCCAAGACAGGCCCCCGAGACAGGCTCGCGGGTGCATCGTCTCACCCGCCCGCCCTCAAGACCGGCGGGACCGTCGGTGCCGGGCCGCTTGGGACCGGTTCCAGGGCCGGCACCCGGGACACGCGATGGATTCCACCTTCACCCAGAACGCCGAGCGCGGCGCTGAGATCGTCCAGCGGGACGATGCGCGCCGAGCGGTCTACGAGACCTCGCTGGCGTCCGACCCGCGCAGCCCGGTGATGCTGTTTTCCGCCGACGAACCACTCGCGATGGATTCCGGGGCCCGACTTGGCCCGTTCCAGATCGCCTACCAGACCGCCGGCATCCTCAACGCCGCGCGCTCCAACGCGGTGCTGATCTGCCACGCGCTCACCGGCGACCAGCATTTCGCGCAGCCCCACCCCGTAACGGGAAAGCCCGGCTGGTGGGAGACGTTGGTGGGGCCGGGCAAGCCGGTCGATACCAACCGCTACTTCGTCGTCTGCTCGAACGTCATCGGCTCGTGCATGGGCTCGACCGGACCCGCCTCGCTCAACCCCGAGACGGGCCGCCCCTACGGGCTCGACTTCCCCTTGGTGACGATCCGCGACATGGTCCGCGCCCAGGCGATGCTGCTCGACCGGCTCGGCATCCCCGACCTGTTCCTCTGTATCGGCGGCTCGATGGGCGGGATGCAGGTGCTGCAATGGGCCTCGCTCTTCCCCGAGCGGGTGTTTGCCGCCATGCCCATCGCCACCGGCGCGCGGCACTCGGCCCAGAACATCGCCTTCCACGAGGTCGGCAGGCAGGCGATCATGGCCGATCCGGCCTGGGAAGAGGGCCGCTATCTCGAGGCCGGCACGAGGCCGTCCAAGGGGCTGGGCGTCGCGCGGATGGGCGCGCACATCACCTACCTGTCCGAGCCGGCGCTGCACCGCAAGTTCGGCCGCCGCCTGCAGAACCGGGCGGCGCCGACTTTCTCCTTCAACGCCGATTTCCAGATCGAGAGCTATCTGCGCCACCAGGGGCTCAGCTTCGTCGAGCGGTTCGATGCCAACGCCTACCTCTATCTGACGCGGGCGATGGACTATTTCGACCTCGCCGAGGACCATGGCGGCGTGCTCGGCAACGCCTTCCGCGGCTCGAAGACCCGCTTCTGCGTGATGTCCTTCACCTCGGACTGGTTGTTCCCGACCGCCGATTCCCGCGCCATCGTCCACGCGCTGAATGCGGTCGCCGCTCCCGTCGCCTTCGTCGAAGTGGAGAGCGACAAGGGCCACGACGCCTTCCTGCTCGACGAGCCGACGATGTTCTCCGCCGCGAAGGGTTTTATCGACGCGGCCGCGCGCGCCAGAGGCCTTTGAGAGCTGGACTGTGAGACGATGAGCGAGAGCTTCACCGATGCCGCCTCCGGCGTTCCCTGGGAAGCTGCCGAGGCGCTGCCCCGTGGCGAGGGCACGGCGCGCGTCGATCATATCGTCGTGCTCGGCCTCGTGCCGCCGGGCGCACGCGTCCTCGACATCGGCTGCGGCGACGGCTCGCTGCTAGCGCTCCTGCGCGACCGCCGCGGCGTCGATGGCCGCGGCATCGAATTGTCGCGCGAGGGTGTGAACGCCTGCCTCGCCCGCGGCCTGCCGGTGATCCAGGGCGATGCCGACACGGATCTCGCCAACTACCCCGACGACGCATTCGACGTCGTGGTCCTGTCCCAGACGATTCAGGCGACCCGCAATCCGCGCATCGTGCTGGAGCACCTTTTGCGGATCGGGCGGCAGGTCATCATCTCGTTCCCGAATTTCGGCCATTGGCGGGTGCGGGCCGAACTCGCCTTCCGCGGGCGGATGCCGGTCACGGAGATCATGCCGGAGACGTGGTACGAGACCCCCAACATCCACCACTGCACGATCCGCGACTTCGTCGGCCTGTGCCGGGATGTCGGCGCCCGCATCGAGAAGGCGACCGCCCTCGACGTGCGGGGACGGCCGATGCGCTTCTCGATGCCGTGGTGGTTCTGGAACCTGATCGGCGCGCAGGGCGTGTTCCTGCTCCGGCGCGGGGCCGGGCGAGGGTGAGACGGGTAGTCGTCCTCGGGCCGCCCGGCAGCGGAAAATCGACCCTGGCCCGGCAACTCGGCGCCCGGCACAGCCTGCCGGCGTTCCATCTCGACCGCGCCTATTGGCGACCCGGCTGGATCGAGGCCGAGCCCGCCGCCTTCCGCGCCGAGGTCGAGCGGATCGCCGCCCTCCCCGCCTGGGTCATCGACGGCAACTATACCGACACGATCGCGCCCCGGTTCGCGCGCGCCGACACGGTGATCGACCTCGACATGCCGGCTTGGCGCTGCACGGCGCAGGTGCTGCGGCGGACGCTGTCGAGCTTGGGGCGCGTCCGGCCCGAAGGGCCCGAGGGCTGCCCGGAGCAGCTCACCCTGGAATTCCTGCGCGACACCGCACGCTGGAACCGCATCCGCCGGGTGCGCCACCTCGCCCTGATCCAGAGTTTCGCCGGACGCCGGATCGTCCTGCGTGGGCCATCCGCCGTCCACCGTTTCGCGGCCGGCTGATCTTCACAGCGTCCCGGACGTATCCGGTGCGGGCGTCGAACCGCCCATCGCCACGGCGATCGGGTGGCCGTGGCGGGCGAGGTCGTCCCGGCCCTCCGCCAGCAGCGCATCGGAGGCCGTCTCGATGCGGGTCTGCAGCTCCTTGAGGAAGGCGGGACGCGCCAATCCCGGCGGGATGACCGGCAGGAACTCGATCACCGTCGTGCCCGGCATCCGGCGAAAGCCGCGGCGGCGCCAATAGAGGCCGGTATTCAGCGCCACGGGCAGGCAGGGCACGTTCAGCGCCGCGTAGAGATGGGAAGCGCCCTGCTTGTACGCGGGCGGGGCGCCGGCCGGGCGGCGGGTGCCCTCGGGGAAGATAATGAGCTGGCGCCCGTCGCGGATGGCCTGCGCCGCCGCCCGGTTCATCGCCGCCATCGCCCGTGTGCCCTTCGAGCGATCGATCGGCACCATGCCGCCCCGGGCGAAGTACCAGCCGACCACCGGAATCCACATCAGCTCGCGCTTGAGCACGTAGCCGAAATCATCGAACGGGATCGTGAGCGCCAGCGTCTCCAGCGCGGATTGATGCTTGGCGGCGACCAGCAGCGGGCCCTTGGGGATGTTCTCCAGGCCGCGGAACTCCACCCGCGTCCCGCCGATCACGCGCAGCAGAAACACCACCGTGCGGCCCCAGAACTGCGCCACCCGGATCGTGGCCTTGCGCGAGGCAAGCGCCGGACTTCCCAGGATCGCGATCAGGGCCGTCGCGACGTAGAAGGAGAGGTTGAAGGCGAGCGAGCGGAAGAGGAGCATCGGCGGTCCGCGTGAGGATGGCGCTCCTTTACCGTGTGCGCCTGCGCTTGCCCACCGCCGGGCCGAGGAAACCCGTCGCGCGGCGCCGCGCCCGCCCCCACCGCTTTTCCGGCAGGCCGCCGACCCGATGAAAGGCATTCATCCCGGGAATTCAGCGCCTGGTGCCATGACCGGCGAGCAATGCAGGGTAGGCCGTAAAGATGCTCGGCATATAAGATGAAGCCATCTTGTTTCGTGCCATTCTAATTATAGAAAATCACTTTTGTTACTGAAATTCGGCGAGATTGACCGCCGACAATGCGTGCAAATCCGGAATAGCAAATGAAATTTTCCAAAGAATAGCCTGGCTGTATCAAGGTCGCGAGGGGGACGGATGGGCTTGTTCGCATGCGAGCGAGCCTTTCTCGGAGCGTGCTCGGAGCCGTAGCCATGATCCGTGCCCTGTCGATCCGTGCCCTGTCCTTGCCTGGACATGCCCCTTCCGTCGCGGTGCCGGATCGCATCGGGGCAGGCCGCAGTTCCGAGGTGTTCGCCGCAGGGCCGGACCGGGTGGTGAAGCTCTACCGGCAGCCCTTCGAGCCGGAGGCGGTTGCGAACGAGTGGGCCGCGAGCCGCCTCGCCCATGGTTTCGGCCTGCCGGCGCCGAAGGCGCTCGGCATCGTCCGACGGGCCGGGCGCACCGGCATCCTGTTCGCGCGCCTCGATGGTTCGCCGATGACCGTGCGTTATGCCTGCAATCCGCTCGGGCTGCTGCTGGCTTTGCGCCGCGTGGCACGGGTCCAGCACGCGATCCATGCCTGTCCCGCCCCCGGCCTACCCTCGCAGCATGCCCGTCTCCGGGGCCAGATCGAGGGCGCGCGGGTGCCGGAGCACCTGCGGCAGGCAGCCCTCGCTGCCCTCGACCGTCTGCCGCGGGGTGACCGCCTCTGTCACGGCGACGTGCATCCCGGCAACGTGATCGCGACCTCGGCCGGGCTCCGCCTGATCGACTGGCAGAAGGCCGCCGCGGGCGATCCGGCTGCGGACGTAGCCCGCTCCGAACTGGTGCTGCGCTACGGGCGGCTCGGCCCGGCCTGGTTCAATCGGCTTCACCCCGTGCGGATGGCACGTCGGCTGATCGCGGCGTGGTACGTGGAAGCCTACCGCACAGCGAGCGGCCTGCCACGGGAGGCCGTCGCCGCATGGCGCCTGCCGGTCGCGGTCTCACGCCTGTTCGGGCGCCCCTCCGACACCGACGCCGAATTGCTGGCGGCGATCGAGAGGTTGGCGCGCAAAAGCCCGGATTTCGAAAAGGCGAGCCTTTTCGCGGGTCCAGGGCAGAGCCCTGCTCGAGGGCAGTCCGGGCGTTATCGCTCAGGCCCCTCGGCCAGCGTCCCCCGCTGACGCGGGTCGGAGGCGCCGGCGAGCAGGCCCTCCTCGGCCATCACCGAATTGGCCGAGCCCGAAGTCGCGCCGACCTTCACGTTGTGGCCCTTGGCCCGCAACAGGGCCAGCGTATCGGGCGAGACGCCTTCCTCAGCCAGCAGCACGTCGGGCTGCCACTGGTGGTGGATGCGCGGCGCGGCGACGGCCTGGGCGAGGTTCATGCGGAAATCGAGCACGTTCACGATGACCTGAAGCGTGGTCGTGATGATGCGGCTGCCGCCGGGACTGCCGGTGACGAGAAACAGCTTGCCGTCCCGGAACACGAAGGTGGGCGTCATCGAGGAGAGCGGGCGCGCACCCGGCGCCACGGCGTTGGCCTCGCCGCCGACGAGGCCGTAGGCGTTGCGCGCCCCGGTCTTGGCGGAGAAGTCGTCCATCTCGTTGTTGAGCAGCACGCCCGTCCCTTCGGCGACCAGCCCGATCCCGTAGGAGAAGTTCAGCGTGTAGGTGTTGGAGACGGCGTTCCCCTCCGCGTCCACCACCGAGAAATGCGTGGTCTGATCGGACTCGTAGGGCAGCGGGTTGCCGGCGCGCACCTCGGCGGCGGACTTCGCCCGCTCCGGATCGATCTTTTCGCGCAGGGTGGCGGCGTAGGGCTTGGCGGTGAGCCCTGCGACCGGAACCTGCGTGCGCGACGGGTCGCCGAGCCAGGTGGCGCGGTCGGCATAGGCCGGCTTCATCGCCTCGGCGAGCGTGTGAAGCGCCCCCGCGCTGCCAGCGCCCATGCCGGCGAGATCGTAGCCCTCGAGGATGTTGAGGATCTCGATGAGATGCACCCCGCCGGAACTCGGCGGCGGCATCGAGACGATCTCGTAGCCGCGATAGGTGCCGCGCACGGGCGTGCGGATCTCCGGCCGGTAGGCGGCGAGGTCGGCGGTGGTCATGATCCCGCCTGCGCCCTGCACGGCCGCGGCGATCTTGTCGGCGATCGGCCCCTCGTAGAAGGCATCCGGTCCCCGCTCGGCGATCGCCTTCAGGGTGTCGGCGAGGTCGCGCTGGATGAGCGTCGCGCCGCGGGGGAGCACGTGGTCGCCCTGGAAGAAAACCGCCCGGCTCGACGGCCATTGCCCGAGCAGGCCGGACGCCCGCGGCAGGGAATCGGCCAACCCCGATTCGACCGGGATGCCGTCACGGGCGAGCTTTTCTGCAGGGGCGATGAGGTCGGCCAGCGTGAGCTTGCCCGAACCGTAGCGCCTGTGGGCCTCGGCGAGGCCGCGCACCGTGCCGGGCACGCCCACCGCCTTGCCGGTCCGGGTGGAGGCGGCGCGGTCGGGCTCCCCTTGCGGGTTCAGGAACATGTCGGCGGTGGACGCGGCCGGGGCGGTCTCGCGGTAATCGATCGCGATGGTTTCCCCAGCGGCTTCCTTCGGTACTTGCCGACCCGCTTCCTCGCGCACCTCCTTGGCCGCGGCGCGGTGCACCATCATGAAGCCGCCACCGCCGAGATTGCCCGCCCGCGGCAGGGTGACGGCGAGCGCAAAGCCGACCGCCACCGCCGCATCGACGGCGTTGCCGCCCTTCCTCAGGATCTCGACGCCGACGCGGGTGGCGAGTGCGTCCTGCGACGACACCATGCCGCGGCGGGCGAGAACCGGCAGGAGGCGGGCCTCGTCCGACTGGATCGGCGGCGGTTCGGGCGCGGGCGGCACCGCTTGGGCCTGGGCCTGGGCCTGGGCCGGAAACGGCACCGCCAAGGAGGCGATGAGGAGAAGCGCGCGGGCGGAGCGAACGGGTGAAGTCGGGCTCATGCCCCGAGCTTATCGCAAATGTGGGGCGCAGCCACGCTCCCCGCGAACGACCATTTGTCCCCTGGCGCGCCCCATCGGGTACGAGGCGCGCCTTGTTCGGGCATCGTTGCATCCGATGCCGGTCGCGGCGAAGCTCTATCGCCCGCTCAACGCCGGCCCGCCCGCAGTGCCGCCGGTGCCGGGCGGTCCGCTGGTGGGCGTGCCGCCGATCACGGCGCCGGGCGTGCCGCCGACGACGGCCGGCTTGTTCGGGGTGCCGACCGGGGCGCCGGCCGTGCTCGGGCCGGGCACCGGCTGCGAGCCCGTGGCCGAAGCCTTCGGGCTCGGCGGCGAGGGCCGTGCATCCGCGCCGGCCTGAGCCATGGCGGCTGCCGGGAGGCTCACGGTCAGAGCCAGCGCGATCGTCGTGAGCCGCATGAGATGTCCTGTCCGAGGCAAAGGGTGTCCCTCAACCCGGCGGACCCGGGAAAGTTCGCCTCGGCCGATCACGATCGCCCTCGGTTCGGGAACGTTCCTCGACGCGGTGGACCCCGGTTCGGCGATCAGAAAGCGCGCCGAAGCAAACATCGCCAGACGCCGACCGGATGTCGTCGGGTCGGATACGGCAGGGCGCGAAGGGCGCCCCGCGAAAGCCTGTCCAAGGGGCCGAAACGGTCGCTCGGACGTCGAGCGGAGCGAAAAGTCGAGGCCACGGCGGCCGTCGCGTTTGAGGCCCGAGGAAAGCAGGGTGATCGCGTCAGGCGATCACCCCGTCAGGTCAGTTGCTCAAGCATCGTCCTGGATACCGGAACCAGGACGAGGCTTGAGGCCCTTGCTTTCGCATCAACTTTTTCCCGAAAGCCGGCAACCACTTTTCGGGACGATGCTCTAGCGATTGCCGAGCCGGTATCGGGGGGCAGCCCATGCCGGGTCGCGCAGTTGCGGCTCCGTGCGCCGCATACGGCGGATCCGGTGCTCGGCTTCCGTCGGCTGGTGATAGCGCAGCGAGTCCTGATGCGCGTGGAAGTGATGATCCCAGTGACGGGTGCTGGGATGCCAATCCACGGGCTGGGCCGGGTGGCCGGCAATGACATCCGGCTGGGGCAGGGCGGGAGCGGCGGAGGCCGCCGTCGCGCCGATGGTGCCGAGCACGAGGCCGGCGGCGAGGATGGGGACGATCCGCATCTTCTGTGTCTCCTCCACGCACGATGATCGCGCGTTCCGATATGTCATAAAACGTTCACAAACCGATTTTTCGTCCCGTGCGATCGGACGAAGCCGTGACAAAGATCTTTGAAATGACCGGAATTTAGTGGGCGACGTGCCGTGCCGCACCGGCTCGGACATTCCGTCTCGCGCGCCCGGACAATTCGTGCGCTGCGTGTATCGGCGTGCAACGCGTGTCGGGATTCGACGCCGTGGGGGGGGCCGAGTGCCGTTCCGCCATCGTCCAGCGGCTGGGAGGCCGGCATCGGAGTGCCGGCGTCCGCCCCCCCGAATCGGCGGAGGCGCGGCGCCGACACCGGTCATGAATCGCAGGGGGGGCTGTGACGGCTGGTGCCGGGCTCGGACCTTCGCCAGCCGTACGCGCGGGTTTAGGCGGCGTCCTCGACGTCGTCGCCGTCAAGGATCGTCTCCAGATCGCCGGTGAGCGCATCGAGTTGATCGGCGCTCGCGCGGATCTTGAACTTGGTTCCGTCCTCGGCTTCCACCGCGATCTCGATGTGGTCCTCGACCTTGGCGGCGAGCGCCTGCTTGAGCGTGTAGGTGGTCACGTCCTTGGCCATGCGGCTTCCTGTCGGCGGTGTGTCGTTGGGAGGTGGGAAGCGCCGGGAGGCAGAGTCGTTCCTTCGATCGTCCCGTCATCGGCGCCGGCGGCCGGGGACCCGTTAAGTCGGCCTTGATGGCTTCGGGAGCATCTCGCCGCTATGAACGCGCCACGGATTCTCCTTGCCCTGTTCGTGATCGGCGGCAGCCTCGGCGCCGACGCTGCGGCGGCGCGCACGCGCGACCTCGGAGATCTCGAAGCGGCCTGGCATGACTGCGTCCGCGAGGCCTCTATCCGGCAACCGCCGGGTCAGAGCCGGGCCGGGGCGCAGCGCAACGTCCTCGACGAGTGCCGGGAACACGAGGACCAGTTGGTGGCCGCCACCATGCTCGAACACGCCCGCGAGGACGAGGCCGCGCGACGGACCGGCCTCCCCCTGACGGCCCGGGCAGGCGCCTGGGCCGCCTCCGTCGCGGCCTACGTCGTCGATCCCGTCACATCCTGGCTGCTGGGGTGGCGCTAGAGCATCATCCCGAAAGGTGGTTGCCGGCTTTCGGGATGATGCAAAAACAAGAGGATAGAGCATCGTCCGACGAAGGGGCAGCGGTTCGTCGATAGAATGCGCGTCGCAACAAGGACCGAGAGACGCCGGCCTGATGCCATCAGGTCGGAGCCGGCTCTCGGCGCTCCCGTCACCCCCATGCGATCCGTGATGTGATGTTTCAAGGCCCGTGTCCGCGAGCCCGAACGGTGACGGGACACGGGCCTTGCAGCATGGCCCCGGCCATCGTCGCCCGCTTTCGCGATGGACGACGCTTTCGGGACCTGCGCCGATCGGGCCGGACCGAGACCGGCCGCCGATCAGAAGCGGTAGCCGATGCCCGCGCCGACGATCAGCATGTCGAGCCTCACCGTTGTGGTGCCGGAACCGATCCGGGAGACCTGCGGCGGCAGGAAGATCTTCTTGATCTCCATGTTGGCGTACCAGTCGCCGCCGAGGTGATAATCGAAGCCGGCCTGAAGAAGCGGCCCCAGTTGCGGATCGGCCTTCATCTCGGTGATGAGAGGCTTGGCCGGCTCGTAGGCGATCGGGTGCGTGTAGCCCGCGCCCGCACCGATATAGGGGTTGAAGGTGCCGTGCGGCAGGAAGTGGAACTGGACCGCGCCGGTCATGGCAAGGCTCCAGGTCGAGCCGATCGTCAGGTCGCCGATCAGCGACCCGCGGATCGAGGTCCGGGTCGACGCCACGCCGACCTGACCGGCCAACGCGAAATGATCGGACAGGAAATACGTCACGTCGAGATCCGGCAGGGCGCGTGCCGGGGTGATGACGCGGCCGCCGATCGGCTCGACCCGGGAGAACTGACCGACCGGGATGGAGCCGACGACGCGTCCGCGGACGAGGAAGCTGCCCGCGGTCAACCCGCCTCCAGAGGCCGTCATCGTCGCTGGCTCGGCGGCTTGACAAGGGGTCGAGAGCCCGAACAGGCCGCCGCCGAGCGCGCCGAACACGGCCGCGAAAAGGCTCGATCGCGCCGGCATCGGCTTCGCTCCCGACGCTTCGCGCCGAACGGGTCCCCACCTGCGTGGCGCGCAGGCGAGACGATGGTCCCGCCCGGAGGACGGAAGGGACGAGGGAGGGCGGTCGAGCATGGGTTCTGTTTTCGGACCTTGAGGAAAATCGTTTCGGCGCGCCTCACGGCATGCCCGCCCACGGACTGTTTTCTCTGGGTCCGCAGCGGTCCGAGGGTCGGTCCCTGAGTGAGGCTCAGGCGAGTTCGGATCGCGGCTGGCCGACGACCTGGATGACCTCCATGGCCTCGCGAAGCCCGGAGGGCGGCTCCGTTCGGGCGGCGCGGGTGTCCGGCTGAGGCGGCGGCGGTTCGAGGCACACGCGATTGCGGCCGGCTCTCTTGGCGTCGTAGAGGGCCGCGTCCGCCCGTGACAAGGCGGCGTCGATCCGCTCCTCGCCGACGGCCACGAACGCAACCCCAATGCTGGCGGTCACGGGCACGGACGCTCCGTTCACGGTGAAGGGCTGCCCGGCGACGGACTTTCGCAGGCGCTCGGCGACGGCGGCGGCCACGGTGGCGTCGGCTTGGTCGAGCACGACCAGGAACTCCTCGCCGCCCCAGCGGGCGACGAGGTCGTCCTTGCGCATCGCGCCGCGCAATCGCTCGGCGAAGCCGACCAGGGCCGCGTCGCCGCCGTCATGGCCGTAGGTGTCGTTGATCGCCTTGAAGTGGTCGATGTCGGCCATCAGGATCGCGCATCGCAGCGGGGAAGGAGACAGGCCGGCCCGCCGGCTCATCGCCGTGAACAATCCGCGCCGGTTCGCCAGCCCGGTGAGCCAGTCGGTGTCGGCCAGGCGGATGAGCTTCAGGTGCGCGCGCTCGCTCACCATGGCGAGATAGCCGACTTGGATGAAGACGCCGCACCACAGATCGAACACCAGCGAGTAGACCCCGCTCTCGGGCGAAGCGAGGCGCTCGCTCGCGAAATGGACCACGCCGATCGTCAGGATGAAGACGCAGAAGTATCCGCAGAAACCCGCCAGGACGATGTACTGCGTCCACAGGCGCATCGAAGCGGGCGTTCTCAGGATTTCCCAGATGCACAAAGCCGTGCTCAGCGCGGTGCAGGCGAACACCGCAATCAGACTCCACGACATCGGTGCACCCGCCTGGAGCAGAATGCCGTAGGACAGGCCGCTGAAGAGGGCGAGCCCGACGGTCGGCAGGATGAGGGGCGTGCGCTCGTGGAAGAGGCGCAAGCCGACCCAGGACACGGCGAGGCTTGCCCCGTACAGGACGTAGATGGCGCTTCCCCTGACGGCATTCAGCGGCACGCTCGGCGGATCCCCGAGCATCAGGATCGAGGCCGTCAGCGAGCAGCAGAGCGCGCCGGCCCAGATCCCGAAATAGATCTCGCGCGGATGCCGCAGCAGGGTGACGAAAAACACCAGAACAAAAGCGAGGCGGCTGCTGATACTGGCGACCTGAAGGGTGTTGAAGTCGAGCATGACCGTCCAGGTCCTTTACGGAAGACCCGCGCGTGGGAGCGCTCCTGCCTCGGAGCGGATTGCCGGTTCGGCGAATGGCACTCTAAACAGTGGTCCAGAGTCGATCTCGTTTGCCCCGGCCGCGAGGTCGGGCGGCAGGGCGCATCACGGGGCTGCGCGTTTCAAGGATTTCGTTCGTCGTCCGGCCTCGCCCGATCGCAGCCTGTGCGCCTGCTCCCTCAAGAGCGCCGTCGCGGCCGCGCCCGTGACAGGCCGGCTGAACAGGAAGCCCTGCAGGTCCGTGGCGCCGATCTCGCGAAGCATCCGGGCTTCATCCTCGGTCTCGATTCCCTCGGCGGTCACCGCCATCCCGAAATGATGGGCGATGTCGTGCATCGTCCGGACGAGGAACCAGCTCTCGCGCGCCTCATCGAGGCCTGTGATGAACGTGCGATCGATCTTGAGCCTGTCGAAGGCGAAGCGCTGCAGGTAGCCGAGCGACGAGAAGCCGGTTCCGAAATCGTCGAGGGCGATGCTGACGCCGAGGGCACGGATGGCCGCGACGCCCTTGAGCGCGACGGCGACGTCACCCATCGGGACCCCCTCGGTCAGCTCCAGTTCGAGCCGACGTGCCTCCAGTCCGCTGGCTCGCAACGCGGCGATGACCCGGTCCGCGAAGTCCGGATCCTGCAGTTGAACCGGGGAGACGTTCACCGAGACCCGGCAGAAATCCGGCCATGCCGCCGCCTGCTGGCAGGCGGCCTCGAGAACCCAGGCTCCGATCGGGCCGATCGCTCCGGTCTCCTCGGCCAGGGGGATGAAGTCAGCGGGTGATACCGGCCCCAGGGACGGGTGCTGCCAGCGCAGCAACGCCTCGCAACTGGTGATCGCTCTCGTCGCCGCGGACACGATCGGCTGATAGACGAGAAAAAACTCCCCCCCGGCCAGGGCCGACCGGAGATCCTCGGCCTGCAGATCCTCGATGCGAGCCGGGACCTGCGGAGCGGCCATGGCGCCGGTCGCGGAGCGCTCCGAATCGAGGCGCTGTGCAGTCAAGCCGGCCACGGCCGAAAGCTTGACCGGATCGATGCAGTGCCCGTCCTCCGAACGATGCAGGCGCTGCGACGGAACAGCAGGCTCGCGTCTCATGGAAGGCGCTTTATGTAGAATGCTGCACGCATCGTGGTTCGAGCCGCCCTCACGCTTGTTCCGAATCATCAGCTATCGGACGTTCAAGCCAACAAATGATAATCGGCAGAGCCTAAGGAAAAGTTATCGTATGGTTGCGTAATTTCCCTCCTCGGCCACCCCTAACAAATTCTGAAGCACAGCAACGGCTCGAGACGCTTGCTCTCAGCAGAACAGGATACGACGCTCGATCCTTTTCTCGGTTTCATCAGGTTTCTTTTCTTCGCATCGGGAGGAGCTGTTTGACCGCTCTCGAGGCCGGCGCCAGGATTTTGCCGGCGATCGGGATCAGCGCGAAGCCGGCGAGCAGTCCGACCACGCCCGCGCCGCCCGCCGTCACCAGCCACGCGATGACGCCGCCGAGTGCCGGCACGGCCCCGCTCGCGGCCACGGCCGCCTCGTGGATCACGTGCTCAGGGCCGGCGAAGCCGTAGCCCGCGAGACTGTGGACGATGATGCCGCCGCCGACCCAGACCATGGCCGCCGTGCCGACGAGGGCCAGCGCCTTGAGGAACACGGGCATGCCCCGCACCAGCCCGCGGCCGATCGCGGCCAGCACGCCGCTGCCCCGCCGGGCGAGCGCCAGACCGATGTCGTCGGCCTTCACGATCAAGGCGACGGCGCCGTAGACCGCGAGCGTGATGCCGATCGCGACGAGCGCCATCACCACGGCGCGTGACCAGACCGTGCCATCGCCCAAGCCCGACAGGGTGATGGCCATGATCTCGGCCGAGAGGATGAAGTCGGTCTTGATCGCGCCGGAGACCCGCTGGTCTTCCAGAACCTGCGCATTCGGTGCGGCCGCCCGCGCCTTCGCTTCGGCCGTGTGATCGTGAGCCGCGTGCGGCACGATCATCTCGTAGATTTTCTCGGCACCCTCATAGGCGAGGTAGAGGCCGCCGAGCAGCAGGAGCGGAGTGATCGCCCAGGGCGCGAAGGCGCTGAGCAGCAGCGCGGCCGGCAGCAGGAACACCAGCTTGTTGATGAGCGAGCCGCGGGCGATGCGCCAGACGATCGGCAATTCGCGGTCCGGCGAGAAGCCGACCACGTAGCGCGGCGTGACCGCGGCATCGTCGATCACGACGCCGGCCGCCTTGGTCCCGGCCTTGGCGGCCTGGGCCGCAACATCGTCCAGCGACGCGGCCGCGACCTTCGTCAGGGCGACCACGTCATCCAAGAGGGCTAGCAGTCCGACGCTCACAGTCGCCTCATCCCGTTCTATGCTCGGCGAGCATATGGCGCAGCGTAGCGGTTAAGCGAGGAGGCGGCCCGCGAGGCAGGGCGCGGATCGCTCTCACGCCGAGAGCCGCGCGCCCGTACCGGCCAGAGCATCGTCTTTCGTCGAAAGCCGGCAGCCGCCGTCCGGGGCGATGCTCTATTTCGCGGTAGCGACCGTGACGCCGTCCCAGTCCTCGGGCGGCGGCTCACGGCGGAAGGCTCCCGCACGGGCCGCGTAGAGCGCGTAGAGGCCGTCGATCCGTAGATCCTGCGCGAGCCCCTTCGCGAGCATGCGGCAAGCCTCCGCACCCGCGTGGGTCTCGTCCCATTGCCGGGCGCGATAGGCCGCGATCATCGCGGCGTGCCGGGCCGCGAGCTGCCGGAACGGCTCGGACCGCCGAAAACCCTCGTCGCCGACGAGGGTGAAGAGCGTCTCGGGCTCGCTCTTGCCCTTCACCCGCACGCGGTCGATCTCGATCACCGGGTAGCGGTCGCAGAGAGCCTCCGCTGTCGCCGCGCCGAGGACGATCTTCACCCCGTAGAGCTTGGATTGTCCCTCCAGGCGGGAGGCGACGTTCACGGGGTCGCCGAGCACCGAGTAGTCAAAGCGCAGGTCGGAGCCCATGTTGCCGACGACGCAGGCCCCGGTGTTGATGCCGATGCCGATGTCCAGCGGGAGGACCGGGTGCCCGCCCGCTTCCGCCTCGCGCCGACGCGCGGCGTTCAGGGCGTCCATCCGCGCCAGCATGTCGAGGGCGGCCGCCGCCGCCTGGGCCTCGTGGTCGTCGACGGGCAGCGGCGCGTTCCAGAATGCCATGATCGCGTCGCCCATGTATTTGTCGATCGTCCCCTGCCGCTCGAGGATCGCGTGGGTGAGCGGCGTGAGGAATCGGTTCATCAGGGCCGTCAGCCCGGCGGGATCGTCCTTGTAGAACTCCGCGATCGCGGTGAAGCCGCGCACGTCCGAGAACATGATCGTCAGGCGCCGTTCCTCGCCGCCGAGTCGCAGCGGCTCGGGCGAGTGGGCGAGCTGCTCCACGAGGTCCGGCGACAGGTAGCGGCCGAAGGCGGTGCGGATCCGCTTCCGTCCGGCCTGCTCGCGAAAGTAGTTGGTGAAGACGAGAGTGAGGTAGACGAGGAAGGTCGTCAGCAGGGGGTAGGTGGCATCGAACAGGATGCCGTGCGCGGAGAACCGGTACCACGACAGAAACACGAGCTGCGCCGCGACGATGCCGCCGAACAGCAGCAGGCCGAGCGCGCCGAGGATCGGGGCGAACAGGATGATGGCGAGCGACACCGCCGCCGTGGCGCCGGCCTCGATCAGGGTCGCCTCGTTCGGTACGGTGAGGGTGGCGCCGGTCAGCAGGTTTTCGAGGAGCTGCGCGTGGATCTCGACGCCGGGCATCGAGCGGTCCAGCGGCGTGGTGCGGTTGTCGAGCAGGCCGACGGCGGAGGTGCCGACGAGGACAATTTTCCCGCGTAGCCGTTCGGGTGGAGCCGTACCGTTCAAGACATCCTTGGCGGACACATAGAGCCCCGGATCATGCGGGCTGAAACGCACCCAGATCTGCCCCCGCGGATCGGTCGGCACCGTGAGGTCGGGCAGGCGGATCGAGACGACGCCGGTGTCGTTGGTCCGGATCAGCAGGGTGTCCGCCCCGGTCGCCACCCGCAGGATGTCGAGCGCCAGGGTCGGGACGACGGTGCCGCCCGCCCGCAGCACCATCGGCACCCGCCGC
Source organism: Methylobacterium sp. AMS5 (assembly GCF_001542815.1). Lineage (GTDB taxonomy): Bacteria > Pseudomonadota > Alphaproteobacteria > Rhizobiales > Beijerinckiaceae > Methylobacterium. The sequence continues at coordinate 1,784,073 of NZ_CP006992.1, read as the reverse complement.
ACCACGCCGTCCCGCTCGGGGCTGATGGTGAAGACGCCCCGTCCCGCGGCGGCCCGCTCCAGCACCGGCAGGTTGCGGATCAGGCCGGGAAAGCCGATCAGCGCCGCCTCCGGATCGAAATCCGTCCCCACCACGGCGGTGCCGGTCTGCGGCGGCGGCCCCTCCCCCGTCCAGGCGATGGGCGTGCTCGCGGCGGTCTGGCCCAGCACCACCGGCATGCGCCCGATCGCCTCGGCGAAGACCCTGTCGCTGTCGGGCTGCGCCCGCAGGCCGGCGCGAGCGGCCTCGCTCAGGTCCGGCAGGGTCTGCGCCAGGAGCGGCGGCGACAGGCGGTCGGGCTCGGAGAAGACGATGTCGAAGGCGACGATCGCTGCCCCGGCCTCTTGGAGTTTCCGGCAGATTTCGGCGAGCCGCGTGCGCGTCCAGGGCCACTGGCCGAATTCCTTGAGGCTGGCCTCGTCGAGATCGACGATCGCCACCGGGCGCTCGGCCGGCGGCACCCGGGGTGCCAGCACTTGAAGCGCGTCGAAGGTCCGGACGCGCAGGGTCTCGACCGCCGGGGGATCGGAGATCCGCAACAGCAGCAGCAGCACGAGCAGGCCGCCGGCCAGCAGCCGGCCCGGCCCGATGCGGCGGCCGAGGCGGCCGACGGGGCCCCGGCTCGCGGACAGGGCGGGCATGACCGTCCTGCGCATGCGCGGCCCTTCCCGCCGATCCTCGTGCAGCGGCGTCAGAACGCGTAGCGCACCGAGGCGCCGCCGTGGATGGTGTCGCCGACGGGCTGCGGCCCGAGCGTGCCGAGGACGAACCCGTCGAGCGCGAGATCCTGCTGGATCCGGTAGCTGATCCGCGCCCCGTATTCCGCCCAGGTCAGATCCTTGATCGGTGTCGTGAACGGCACGTCCGCCACCGTCCCGTTCAGGCCGCTCTTCAGGCCGAAGCCGTGGGCGACGCCGAGATTGAGCTGCGCCTCGATCGCGGTGCCGAACAGGTGCGTGTATTGGCCGCCGAGCTTGGCGATGTTGATGATGTCCGTGCCACCGCGGCTCGCCAGGGCGTAGGGGTTCGGGGCGAGCAGACCCTCGTTATAGGCGCCGGCATATTGCCAGCCGCGGCTGTACTCGACGGCCGCCGCGACCTCGTCCTGCGGCGAAAGCCGGGCGACATAGCCGACCCGGCCGAAGACCGAACCACCGAGGCTCGACACCCGTCCGGTGCCCTGGCCGGTCATGTTCCCGAAGGTGTATCCTCGGTTGTAGGTCGTGTTCTGGCTCGGCGCGAACAGGCCGCCGACATCCACGAACGGCCGCGCCGAACCGAAACCGGCGGGATCGTAGCGCAGCAGGCCGGCGAAGATCGGCCCGCCGGAGACGCGGACCCGGCCGCTGTCGTAGCCGGTATAGGCGAAGCCGCCGATAGCCATGAGTTCCTCGGTGAGCGCCTTACGTCCCTGCGCGCCGACGCTGTAGGAGCCGGCCATGCCGAAGCCGCTGAAGCAGTCGCCGCAACTGATCTGCTGGTTGAAGCCGGTGAGCACGCTGCCGAGGACGCGCTGCGTCACGAAGGCGCCGAAACGGTCGCGCGCCAGCCCCTGCGCCGAGGCGATCGCGCTCGTCAGATCCGGTCCCGGCGGCTCGGCCGGGCGGCCGGGTTCGGCCTCGCCGAACTGGAGGTAGGCGCTGCCCGCGTCGTAGCCGACGATCGGTTGGAGGCCCCGCACCGGTGCGGTGAAGCGAACCGTGGTGAACTGGCCGGTCAGCCCCGCGCTCGCCACCAGGATCGGCAACCGCACCGGCGTGGTGTAGGCGAGGCTGGAGGGCGTGATCTGCAGGATCCCCCCGGAGGCGATCGTCGCGGTCGCCGGGGTGACGAGCCGGCTCGCCGCCGTCAGCGACAGCGTCGTCGCCAGCGTCGAGCCCGCGCCGAGCACGACCGGCCCCTCCGCCGTCAGGGTGCCCGTGGGGTCGGCCGCGTTGCCGGGCGCGACAAATCCCCCGGAATGGACCGTGAGCGCGCCGACCCGGCCGGTTCCGGTCAGGCCCGCGCCGGGCTCGACCGTCAGGATCGACGCCCCCGTGAGCGCCCCGTCGACCTGGAGGATGCCGGCCGTGACTGCGGTGGCGCCCGTATAGGTGCCGGTGCCGGACACCACCAGCGTGCCGAGGCCGGCCTTCTCCAGAGCGCCGGGCCCGGAGATCGAACCCGACAGGGCGACCGCTCCGGAGCCGGAATCGATCGTCGCGGCGGCAGGGCCTTCGAGGCGGATCGCGTTCTCCACCGTGTAGCCGCTGCCGAGGAAGGCCAGACGGGTGCCGGAATCGAGCGCGATGGCGCCGCTGCCCGCGGCCCCCGGACGGCCGAGCGCCAGCGTGCCGCCGGTGACCGTGGTACCGCCGCCATAGGTGCTCGCCCCCGTCAGGGTCAGCGTGCCGGACCCGACCTTCGCCAGTGCGAGGGCGCCGCCCGCGCCGTCCTGCAGCACGGTCCCGGCGGTGCTGCCGGCTCCCAGCGTCAGCACCGCCGCCGGGGCGCCGGCGTTCTGGATCACCCCGCCCTCCCCCGTCAGGGTGCCGATGCCGAGAGCGTTGCCCGCCAAACTCACGGTGCCGGCATTGGTCAGGGCAGTGAGGTCGGCCAAGGGCCCGGACAGCGTGAAGCTTGCGCCGGCCCCGTTCGTCACCGCCCCCGCGATCCGGCCCTGTACCGTGACCGTGGCGCCGTTCGTCAGTGCGCCGGTGACAAGGCTGCCGGGGCCGAGTGCGAGGCTGCCGCCGGTGACGATCACCGCGCCGTTCAACGTTCCGGTATTCGTCACCGCGCCCGCCTTGCTCGTCAGCGCACCGGCCGTACCGCGGTTGGCGAAGCTGCCGCTATTGGTGACCGGCCCACTGAGCGTGCCGTCGTTGGTGGCGGAGCCGGCATTGGTGAGACCGCCGCCCACCGTTCCCAAATTGGCGAAAGCGCCGCCGGCCCCTGTCGTCACCGAGGAGGCCAGCGCGCCGCCGGCCACGAGCGCCAGCGTGCCGGCCTCGACCGTCGTCGCGCCGGTATAGGTGCCGGCGCCCGTCAGGGTCAGCGTGCCGGATCCGAGCTTGCGCAGGCCGATCTCCGCCGCCTGCCCGGTCAGTCCGGTGGCGATGGTGGCGGAGACGCCGGCATCGACGGTGACGAAGCTCTGACCTGCCGTCGTGAAGGGGTCGCCGGTCAGGTTGAGCGTGCCGGTCCCGCCGAGCCGATAGCCGTCGGCGGTGAACTGAAGGCCCTGGATGTTCCGAGCCCCGGCCACCGTCACCGTCCCGGCGCTCCCGGCGAAGAGGCCGACGCCGGAGCGCCAGACGTCGTTGATCTGCCCGCCGGGCAGGCGGGTCCAGTTGGTGCCGCCCACGCTCCACGTGCCGGTGCCGCCCTGGCCGCCGGCTGCGGCGCCGGTGGTGTCGGCGCCATCCCAGAGCTGCACCGACTGGTTGCCGTTGACCAGCAGCACGTTCACCTGGGCCGGGATGTCGGTATAGACCAGCGCGCTCGTGCCGGCGCTCGGCGTGGCGATGCGATCGAAGCCGCCCGAGACCGTGCCGCCGTAATTGAACAGCCGGTAGGCGCCCGAGACCGGCGCGGCCGTGGCGCCCGCCGCCGAAACGAGGCTGAGCGTGCCGCCGAGCCCGAGATTGCCGCCGACATTGATGAGGTCGTTGCTCGCGCCGCCGACGATTCCCGGGCTGCCGAACTCGAACAGCGAGGTCGAGCCGGGGTTGAGGGTGTAGTTGCCGGCGACCGTCAGCGTACCCGGCGAGTTGCCGGCCGAGACGGTGCCGCCGTTGACGATCACCGAGCCCGCCACGGTGCCGGCCCCCAGCAGGGTGCCGCCGGCATTGACGTTGACGCTTGCCGTGTTGGCCGTGGTGTCGCCGAAGGTGCCGTTGACCGCCAGCGTCCCGGCATGGATGGCGGCCGTGCCCGTGAACCGGGCCGCCGGCCCGTTGCTGCCGGTGAGCGTCGTGATGCCCGTGCCCGATTGGCTCAGGGTGCCAGAGCCGGAGATGACGCCGGCAAAATCCAGCCGGTCCGAACGGTTGAAGGTCAGCGTGCCATTGGCGACGACATCGCCGGGGATCGCGCCGGCCGTGCCGCCGTTGCCGAGTTGCAGGGTGGCGCCGGCATTCACTGCTGTTCCCCCGCCATAGCTGGCGGTCCCGGTCAGGACCACGCGGCCGGCCCCGCCCACCGTGAGCCGGCCGGGGCCGGCGACAACGCCGGTCAGGGTGAGGCTCGCGCCTGCATCCGGCGCCAGCGTGCCGCCCGCGGCGCCGAGCGTGAGCGCGCGGCCGGTGGTGAAGTCGGCTCCCGTGGCGAGCGCACCGCCGCCGAAGCTCAGGCCGCCCGTCGCCGCGCCGAGGCTGGCATCCCTCGAGACCAGGATCGTGCCGCCGTTCAGCGCCGTGCCGCCGCTATAGGTGTTGGTGCCCAACAGCGTCAGCGTGCCTGCCCCGACCTTGGTTAGGCTGCCCGCGCCGGAAACCGTCCCGGAGAAGCCCGTTGAGCGTCCGTCGCTGCCCGCGGTAAGCGCGCCAGCCCCCAGCGTGACGCTGCCGGCGCCAGCGAGCGACCCAATGGCTTGTCTGAAACCGGCGAGGTCGAGGGTCGCGTCTCCGGCCACGGTGAAGGCAGAAGTGCCTGCGAAGGCATTGTTGATCCCGGCCCGCAGCGTGCCGGCCGAGACGAGGGTTGCGCCGGTATAGCTGCTCGGGCCTGCGAGCGTCTGCGTCCCACCCGCGAGTGTCAGCCCACTGGCGCCGGTGATCGCGCCGGAGAAGGTGCCGGCGGCGTTAGTGAGCGTCAGGCGATTGAAGCCGAGGTTCACCGTTCCAGTTTGACCGACGGCGGTGTCAGACAGGCCGGCGATCGCGGTGCCGCCGTTGGCCAGCCCCGCGATGTCAAAGCTGGCACCCGTTGCCAGCGCTACACTGCTCGACGATGCAATCGCGCCCGAACTAGTGAGCGCCAGCGTGCCGCCGCTCACAGTGGTGGCGCCGGTATAGGTGTTGCTGCCCGTGAGCGTCAGCCGGCCGCCCGCGAGGGCAAGGCCGCCGCCGGTTGTGTTGAAGAGGCCGCCAGCATCGCGGATTGTGCCGGCGAAGCTGCTCGAGCTCTCAGTGATGGTGAGCGTCTGCGCGCCCAGCGTGACGGTTCCGGAACCCGACAGGGCGATGAGGCGCGCGCCCGCAGTGGTCTGCGACAAGTCGAGTTCGCCACCGACACCGACCGAACGCGAGGCGGCGATCGCGCCCGGGCCGGCGAGCGCCAGCGTGCCATCGCTCACGGAGGTGATGCCGGTATAGGTATTGGTGCCCGTAAGCGTCAGCTGGCCAGCACCAAGAGTGAGGCCGCCCCCCGCTGCATTGACGAGGCCTCCGGTATCGCGGATCGTGCCGGCGAAGCTGGTCGAGCCTCTGGTAACGGTGAGCGTCTGTGCGCCGAGGGTGACCGTCCCGGAGCCCGACAGGGTGACAAGGCGCGCGCCCGTGCTCGTCTGCGACAGATCGAGTTCGCCGGAGACGCTGACCGAGCGTGAGTTGGCGATCGTGCCAGAGCCCGCCAGCACCAGCATCCCGGCCTCAATTGTTGTCGCGCCGGTATAGGTGTTGGCACCGCTCAGGGTCAGGGTGCCGGCCCCGGTCTTCGTCAGCCCGCCCGTGCCGGCAAGCGGCCCAGCCGCGACCATCGCCACGCCCGGAACCGCCTCGATCGCCCCGCCGGCCGGCCCCAGGGTGACCGTCCGCGCCGTCGAGAGGGCGGCGGTGGCCCGGAGCGTTCCGCCGTTCAGCAGGATCCCGCCCGACGGCGCGCCGAGACCGGCATCCGCGCTGATCGCGAGCGTGCCGCCCAGAACCTGCCAGGGGGTGACCGCCGGCGTCGTTCCGGTGAGCGTCCAGACCCCCGTATCGACCTTCTGGAAGATGCCGAAATTCTGGTACTGCGGCCCGATCGCGGCGACGGAGAACGTGCCGTCGGCGACACCGCCGAGGCTGAGCCGGTCGGAGGCGCTGAAGGCGGCGACCGTTCCCTCGATCTGCGCGGTCGAGGTCAGGGTGAGGCTGTTGAGGCCGCCGGTGAAGCTGATGGCCCGGCCCGTCTCCGCCGCGGCGGGGCCGGTGGCGCCCGCGCCGACGGCGATGAGGCCCGAATTGACGACGGCGAGATTGGCGCCGACGACGGCCGTTCCACCCAAGCCACCGCCTGCCACGGCGCCGCTCGCGCCGGTGGCCCCCGCACCGCCTGTAATCCTCCCGGCATTGATCAGGGTGCCGCCGCCGGGGGCGAGCACGCCGATCCCGCCGGCGCCGCTGCCGGTTCCGCCCGTCCCACCCGCGACGAGACCCGCAGCGAGGTTGGTGAAGCGGCTCGCGCCCTCGAGCAAGAGGCCGGCACCGCCCGTGCCGCCGATCCCGGCCGCGCCCGTCGCGACGGAGCCTTCCAGCAGGCCGGGGGCCCCGCCTGCCCCGCCCCGGCCACCGGCGATGCGACCGGAACTGGTGAAGTCGGTGCCGATGAGCTGCGCTCCGATGCCGCCCGCGCCGCCCTGGCCGCCGGCCCCGCCCCGGCTCTCCAGGCTGAAGCCCGGCAGACCGCCTCCTCCGCCCTGTCCTCCTTCCCCGCCGAGAAGGGTCCCGGCATTGCCGGGGGCGGTCGCGCCACTGATCCGCAGCCCGGTGCCGCCCGTGCCGCCGATGCCGCCCGTGCCGCCGGAGGCATCGGGCGGACCGATCGGCCCTTCGGAGTTTCCGGTGGCCTGGCCGCCCACGCCACCGATGCCGCCCGCTCCGCCGGCCACGGTGCCGATGTTGCCGAAGCCGTCCGCACCGGTCAGTTGCACGCCGACCCCGCCGCGGCCGCCGGCCCCGCCCGTCCCCCCGGTCCCGCCGATGGCGACCGGCGCTCCCGACGGTCCCACGAATTCGACGAAGCCGGGCGCGCCGACGGCGCCGCCGCCGCCCGTGCCGCCGGTGATGGTTCCGGCATTGGACAATCTGGCGCCGGCCGGCCCGGAGAGCCCGGCGCCACCTTCGCCGGCCGCGCCGAGGATTGTACGCGGAGCCTGGCCGGGAAATCCGAGGCCGCCGCCGAGGCCGCCGGCCCCACCCGCAATCGTGCCACCCGCCGCGTTGAGGAAGGGGCTGCCGCCGGACAGGAACACGCCGATCCCGCCCGCGCCGCCAGCCCCTGCAGTGCCGCCATCGGCCCGCGCCGTGCCGCCGCCGGCACCACCGCCGCCGCCCAGGATCGCCCCGGCATTGGTGAAGGAGACCGTTCCCGCGTTGCGAAGCCCGATGCCGCCCTCGCCGCCGCCGCCGCCGGCTTGCGCGTCGCCGCCCGCGCCGCCGGCCCCGCCCTGCAGGATTCCGCCGGCCCGGTTGGCGCTCGCCCCCCCGCCCCCCGCGACGATCGCGCCCTCGCCGCCGGCCCCGCCGCCGCCGCCGCCCTGAAAGCTGGCGGGCGCCGTGGCATCGTAGTTCGTCGCGTTTCCGCCCCGGCCACCCTCGCCGCCGGCCAGCGTCGCCGCATTGTCGATCAGGGAACCGGTGCCGTTGCCGCTCGCGCCGCCGCCACCGCCGCCCGCGCCGCTGGTCGAGAAGATCGGCGCCTCACTGCCGTCGCCGCCGTTCGGGGAGCCGCTCGTGCCCCCGGCGCCGGACGCGCCGCCCGGGCTGGTCACGAGCGGTCCGTCGCCGTCGGGGAAGGCATAGCCGCTGCCGCCAGCCCCGCCGGCGAGGCCCGGCCCGCCGCCATTGCCGCCCCCGCCGGCCCCGGAATTCCCCAGATTGCCGCCGGGATCGGCGCTGCCGGCGGGCGCATCGGCACCGGGCCTGCCATTGCCGAGCGTGCCGCCCGACGAACGGCCGCCGGCTCCCCCGCTCGCCGGCCAAGCCGGTGCGCCCTGGAGCAACACGGCGAGCACGGCACTCCCGACGAAGACGGTCGTAAGCAGCGCATCGCGCTGATGCTGAGCCATGCCCCTAACCCCGTCTCGCCGGCGCACCGAGACCGCCAAGTCTCGGAACGTGCCGAATCGCCCGCTTTTTCCGTGCTTTTCAGTCACGGGCCCGAAGCCGAGCCCTATTTATCAAATCGTCTCACGCATAGCCGGCGCTTCCATCGGCGTTGCGGCTCCATCGATTGTGCATCTCCGAGGCTGGATCTGCACGCATCGGCGGAAAAATCTCTCCGACCGGAACAGTCCCTACCCGGAGGCGGGTTTGCCGGCGGAATGATTGCGCCTTTGCTGTCATGCCCAGTCGATGGCCGCGGGACGATACCGTCTTGATCCCTTGCCATGAAGCCGGACACTGTCGGCCTTGCCCGTCTTCTGGATGCGGAGGATACGGAAACCTCACGATGCGTGGCAAATGGGCAACAGGACTGCGGGTCTCTTGCCGACGTCATCCGGTCGTGTTTCCCCAGGATCGAGACGGAGATCGGTGATGCGGACAGGCGTCGGACCCGTTCGGACATCGGGGCATGAGGGGGCGGATGCCGACGATCGGCCTGTGCATGATTGTCAGGGACGAGGCGCATGTCGTGGAGCGCTGCCTCGACAGCGTCCGCCCGCTCATCGACGCCGCTCTCATCGTCGATACCGGCTCCGGGGACGGCACACCGGAGATCGTGCGCACCTATCTCGCCCGCCACGGGATTCCCGGCTCGGTGATCGCAGAGCCGTGGCAGGACTTCGCCCACAACCGCAGTGCGGCGCTCGCGGCCCTGCGCCGGAACCCCGCGATCGACTACGCGCTGGTGATCGATGCGGATGACCGGCTCGTCTTCGCGCCCGGTTTCGACCCGGTGGCCTTCAAGGCCGGCTTGGTGGCCGACGTCTACGACCTCGCCATCCATCACGGGCCGGCCGTGTACCGCCGCCCACAGCTCTTCTCGAACCGTCTGGCCTTCCGCTACCGCTCGGTGCTGCACGAGTTTCTCGACATCCCGGCCACCGCGCGGTCGCACGACGTCGCGGCCGGGCTGCACGTCGTCTATGGCGGTGACGGGGCGCGCTCGCGCGATCCCGAAACATTCGCCCGCGACGCCGCCCTGCTCGAGGCGGCTTTGGCCGGCGAGGACGATCCGTTCCTGCGCGCCCGCTACACCTTCTACCTCGCCCAGAGCCTGCGCGACGCCGGCCGGTTTGATCAGGCGATCGAGGCCTATCGCGCGCGGTCCGAACTCGGCTTCTGGGAACAGGAGGTGTTCGAGAGCGGGCTCAACGCCGGCAAGCTGATGGCACACCAAGGCGCGCCGACGCAGGCGGTCCTGTCGGTGCTCGACCGCGCGATCGCGGCCGTGCCGGAACGCGCCGAGGCGCATCATGCCGCCGCCCTGATCTGCCGCCAGCGCGGCGCGTGGGACCGCGGGCTCGCGGCCGCGCAAGGCGGGCTCGGTCGTCCGCAGCCGGAGGCCGGCCTGTTCCTTCAGCCCTGGATCTACGAGATCGGATTGCTCGACGAGTTCGCGGTCAATGCCTACTGGGCAGGCCGCGACATGGACTGCCTCGTCGCCTGCGCGATCATCCTGTCGCGCGAACACCTCGATCCGCCGACCCGCGAGCGGGTGCGGGCCAACCGCGACTACGCCTATGACCGCCTGCAGGCGCGCGGCTCGCTCTGGACCGGGACGCTGAAGGACCGCACCCCGCGGATCGCTGTGGTGACGGCCTACCGCGCGGACGATTCCGAGACGCTCCGGCGCTGCATCGCCTCGGTGGCCGGCCAGACCGTGGCGGCGGACCATCTCCTGATCGCGGAGGGCCCGCCGCAGGAGGGGCTGGATGCTCGGGTCGCCGGTCACATCCGCCTCGGCGGGGGCCATGAAACGGGCACCCGCGCGGCCTGGGCGGCCGGCGGGCTGCTCGCGGCCGCGAAGGGCTATACGGCCGTCTGCTTCCTCGATGCCGGGTGCTGGTACGATCCGGACCATATCGAACGCTGCCTCACGGCGGCGCTCCGCGTCGGGTTCGAGCGGTGCGGGATCGTCACGGCCTCCCGCCGGCTCCGGCGCCCCGACCTGACCGCTCTGCCGCTTCCCGAGGAAGCCGCGGACCGCTTCGTCGATGCCAGCGGCTACCTGTTCCTTCCGGCGGGTTTTCGCCTGTTCGGCCATTGGGCGCTGACGCCCCGGCCGCTGGCCGAGATCGAAGACCGCGTGTTCCTGCTCGGCGCAAGGGCGAGCGGCCGTGCCATGGGCCGGACCCAGTCGGCGACGGTCAACCGCATCGCCACCTACGCGGCCGCCTATCGGGCGCTCGGCGAGACGCCGCCCGCCGGCGCCCGGGACCAACCCGACCACGCCGGCTTCCGGGCCTGGATCGAGGCCCTGCCGCCGGAGGCGATCGCGACCATCCGGCAGCAGACCGGCGCCGATCTACGCGACCTCTACCGGCCCGATCCGTCGGCCTCGGATGCCGGGGGTGCCCCGTAGGCTCCCTGTCTTGGCCCGACGCGGACACTTCGAAACCGGGTCGCGCACGCGCCGTCGATTTGCAACACCGCCGGGAAAAGCTTGTGGCAGCGTTGCCGCGGCCGGTTTCGCGTCTACGATAGTGTGACTTCCCCATGGACCGCGCCGCGATGAGCCTTGCCAGACGGATCTGTGTCACCGGCTTGGGCAATGGCGTCGCGCTCGGCCTCGCGCTCGGCCTGGCCGGACCGGTATCGGCCCAGCAGATCGGCGCGACGACGGTCGTGAAGAACGACGTGTCCCGCCTGAAGGGGGCGCAGAAGAACAGCCTCGCCGAGGGCGACACGGTGTTCCGCGACGAGGCGGTGCAGACCGGGGCGGACAGCCTCGCCAAGCTCGTCTTCCTCGACCAGACCAATCTCTCGATCGGGCCGAACGCACGCATCGCCCTCAGCCAGTACGTCTATTCGGACGAGCGGCCGGCCGGGAAGGTGGCGCTCAACCTGTTGAAGGGCACCTACCGCTTCGTCACCGGCGACCTCGACAAGAAGGCCTACGAGATCAAGACGCCCGTCGCGACGATCGGCGTCCGGGGAACGGTGTTCGATGTCTGGACGACGGGCGCGCGCTCGGTGATCACCCTCGTCGACGGCGAGGTCCGGGTCTGCACCCGCCAAGCCAGCCCGCAGGCCTGCCTCACCCTGGACCAGCCCGGCGCTGTCGCCATCGTGACCGCCGGCGGCGTGAGCCCGGCCCGGCCCGGCTCCGCGACCCGTTTCAGCTTCGGTGGCTATTGCGGAGCCAATCCCGGCCTGTGCACGCCGACCCGCTTCTCGGAGAAGGGCAGCGGACCGCAGCCCGCCGCCTTCGCGGCGCTGTGCGGCCGCTGAGGCCATCTCCGAACGCAAGCCTGCGCGGGGCCGCCTCCTTCCCAATTCCGGCCGGTCGTCTCCGGCAAAAGCCTCGTGACAGAGCCCACCTTCACCACCCGCGGTGACTCTTCCGGACACGTCGAACGCACTGCGCGGGGAGGTTCTGTTCTTCCTGTCGAACGTTCGGGCCGCCGCCTGACGACCGGAGCCCTATCCGACCTGAAGACATCGGGCGGACATCTCCGGTCCACTGCTTTGGCGCACATTCCAAAGAACCGGCGATCACTTCGCCGGAATGCGCGCTCAAGGCGACGCGGGTTCCACCGTCATGGCGTCGGGCGCGGGTATGCTGCCATCGGACCGGCCGGAAACCCGCCGGGCGGGGCCCGTGCGGGACACGCGCATCACGGCCCGCCCCCCGGAAAAGAGTCGCCAGCGCGCAACACTTCGTCTTTTCTTGTGAAACAGGGCGCCAACCTCTCCAAATCCGTCAAGGTTTGGCTATCAGCCTGATCCGGTCACCTCGTGATTGATCGCCGCCATGCTGTCCGTCTCCCGCGCCGTCGTGTCGAAGCACCGTGAAATTTCCGCGCTGCTCGCGACCTATGCCATGTTCCTCAGCGGCGTCTTGATTCTGGCCTGGGCAGCATAAGAGTGCCGCCCGAAACGCCCGGTCTCCGACCGTTCTCGCTCTGGCGATGACGGCGCGGCGAGCGTTTTGGGAGAGACCGAGAGCATCGTCCCGAAAGGTGGTCGCCGGCTTTCGGAAAAAAGATGATGCGAAAACAAGAGCCTCAAGCATCGTCGTGGATCAGGGATCCAGGACGATGCTCTAAGTCCTCCGATTAGAACGCGACCTGCCGCGGCGGCGCAGGCACCGCGACGTCCCCTCGATCGGATCCCGCCGTTCTCGGTCGCGATCCGCTCGTGCGGTGCCCGGAGCCCGTGCGAGGGCTGCTGTGAGCGGTGGCGTGTCTTCGTTCCATCGGAAGGTGTCGGGCGGCTTGTTCCGCCCTGCCTCTGCCTGATCGAGGATCGCGGAGGCGTCGAGCCCGTGGCCGTGACGAGGCTGCCGCCCTTCGATGCTCTCACCCTGCGGGCTGCCTCGGCGTCGGCCTGCTGCACGACACCTGCCCCTGACCCTGCACGCACTTTGAACTCGGCGCCCGCGTGGAGCCGAGCGGCGTCAGCGGCGGAGCCGTCCGGGGCTCAGCTTCCGCGATAGGTGCTGTAACCGTAGGGGGAAATCAGGAGCGGCACGTGGAGATGAGCGGGAGCGTCCGGACCCTGCGGCGCGATCCGGAAGCGCACGGGCACGATGTCGAGGAAGGACGGCGGCTCGCCGCCGGCGGCGCGGGCGAAATAGGCGCCGACCTCGAAGGCGATCTCGTAGATGCCGGGCGCCATCGCCTCGCCCGAGAGGAGGGGCGCGTCGCAGCGGCCGTCGGCATTGGTGGCGGCCGTCTTGAGGAGCGTGCGGGATTCGCCCTCGATGCGCAGGAGATGAAGGGTCAGTCCCGCCGCCGGGCGTCCGGCGGCCGTGTCGAGCACGTGGGTCGTGAGTCGCCGGGCATCCATTGGTGCGGCGGGGTTTGCGACGGCCATGGGATGCGGTTCCTCCACCGGAGTTGCCGGGCGACGAGCGGCTGCCCGAGGGGCGCGCTTTGCCGGCACCGCAACCCTTGCAGATCGTCTCCCCCGCACCAACCCGGATTTTCGGGAGCAGCTTTCGAAAAGTCCGACAGATCCGGAATCCGCGCGGCGCTATCGTTGCATCTTGGCAACCTTCCGAAGCGAGTCGGAACGATCCGCGCACCTGCGCGGCAGACCCGGGGTCATCGATGCACACCTCCCGCGACCTGATCGGATACGGCCGCAACGTGCCGCAGGCGGATTGGCCCGGCGGCGCCCGGATCGCCGTGCAGATCGTGCTCAACTACGAGGAGGGGGGCGAGAACTGCATCCTGCATGGGGATGCGGCCTCCGAGGCGTTCCTGTCCGAGATCGTCGGCGCCGCGCCCTGGCCGGGCCTGCGCCACATGAACATGGAATCGCTCTACGAGTACGGCGCCCGCGCCGGGTTCTGGCGACTCTGGCGCCTGTTCACCGAGCGGGGCGTGCCGGTGACCGTGTTCGGCGTCGCCACCGCGCTCGCGCGCAACCCGGAGGTCGTGGCCGCGATGCGGGAGGCGGATTGGGAGATCGCCAGCCACGGCCTGAAATGGATCGATTACCGCGACATGAAGCGGGCGGAGGAGGCCGCGCAGATGGATGCGGCGATCCGCCTGCACGAGGAGGTGACGGGCGAGCGCCCCCTCGGCTGGTATACCGGCCGCTCCTCCGTCAACACGCTGGAACTCGGCCTGGAACGGGGCTTTGCCTATCTCGCCGATTCCTACGCCGACGACCTGCCCTACTGGCTGTACGGGCGGGCCGGCACCGGCCTCGTGGTGCCCTACACCCTCGATGCGAACGACATGCGCTTCGCCACCGCGCAGGGCTTCAACACCGGCGAGCACTTCTTCACCTACCTGCGCGACAGCTTCGACGCGCTCTACGCGGAGGGCGCCGCCGCGCCGAAGATGATGTCGGTGGGGCTGCACTGCCGCCTGGTCGGCCGGCCCGGCCGCATCGCCGCGCTCGCGCGCTTCCTCGACCACGTCGCCGCCCATGACGGCGTCTGGCTGGCGCGCCGCATCGATATCGCCCGGCACTGGACGGCGCGGCACCCGGCCGAAGCCCTACGCCCGAGCACCATGAGCGCGGCGCAGTTCCTCACCCGGTTCGGCGACATCTTCGAGGACACGCCGGAGATCGCGCTCCGGGCGTGGCAGGCGGGCCTCACCGCCCGCGAGGACAGCGCGGAAGGGCTCCATGCCGCCCTCGTCGGCGCCCTGCGCAGCCGGCCCGCCGAGCAGCAGCGCGCCCTCATCCGCGCCCATCCCGAACTCGCGGGGCGGCTCGCCCAGGCGGGGCAGTTGACGCAAGACTCCACCGCCGAGCAGGGCAGCGCCGGCCTCGGCGCGCTCTCGGCCGAGGCGCTGGCGCGGTTCGAGCGGCTGAATGCGGCCTACCACGCGCGCTTCGACCTGCCCTTCGTCATGGCCATCAAGGGCAGCGGCCGCGAGGCGATCCTGACGGCGTTCGAGCAGCGGCTGCGCAACGATCCCGAGCAGGAATTCCAGGAGGCTTTGCGCCAGATCGAGCGGATCGCGTGGCTGCGCCTGAAGGACCGGCTGCCCTCGGAGAGCTGATCCCGTTTGCCTCCGTCCCTCAGCAGCCCCAGAAACTTGCTTTCAGGCTGCTTGGTCGGCCAACGGCATATGATTTGTCCAAAGTCTTTTTTCAAATGAACCGTCCTGATATCCAGTCATGCGCGCAAAAGGCAAGCTGATGCGATTGTTGATTGTTTCGGATATTTTTGACCACCCAAAGAACCTAGGCTGGCTATTGAAGCGCACGAATGCCAATTTATTCAGCTTGAGCAGTCTGTGCGATTCGCCGTTCCCCAGCGGATCGGAATTACATAATCATCTCTTCGAGCAAGGGGGCATGCATCAGGCCATTTCTCGGCTGCACCGTTACTCAAATGAAGATTCAATTGGGTTAGGCTTCAGCGCCGGGGGAACAGTCCTGTGGCGAGCCGCGAGGGAAGGTTTGCCGCTGAAGAAGCTCATCTGCGTATCCTCCACTCGCTTACGCCATGAGCGTACGATTCTTAGTATCCCAACGTTCACACTTTGGGGCGAGCGTGACCCTCACCGGCCTGACGAAGAATGGTGCCGTTCGATCCCAAGTCATTCGATCATTTACGAGGGCCTGGGACATGATTTTTACAACGAAGATGACTGCGCATTCTCCTCAACATATCAATCGGACGTGATTGTCGCGCTAACGAATTGATAATCAAATCTTTTATGCCAACTTTTAAGTCCGCCGCGTTACCGGCGACTCGAACGTCTGGTTCCCACGGTAGCACCGAAGCCCGCTCCCCGCAGATATTGCTGAAAAAGATTGGGCGCAGCGCCTCATGCGTTATTTAAGGCTGCACTTCATTGAGTATTTATATAATTCCGCAGATTACAATCATAAAGAATTCAAATTCCCCAATAAATACAATAATCATTTATCCAGATGATTTATATAGAATCACTGCTTCCACCCGGCCGTGCGTGTTTCAAAAAATCCTCCCACAGCTCCCCTCGATCAAGCCGGTCGGCGCCCAACCCTACCGCGCTAAGCGCCGGCCGATCAGGTCGAGCCCGGCGCCGACATGGGCGCGCAGGGCCTCGGTCGTCATCTCGATGAAGGTCTTGGCGCGGGCCGGCAGCATCTTTCGCGAGGGATAAACCACGCCGAGGGTCACCGGTGTCGGCGGCGTGCCCGGCAGGACCGGCACGAGGCGGCCGTCGGCGAGGTAGGGCGCCACTTCGAAGACGGGCTTGAGGGCGATGCCCTGCCCCTGGAGCGCCCATTCCGTCAGCACGTCACCGTCATCCGCGTCGATGCGCCCGGAGACCGGCAGCGTCACGACCTCGTCGCCGTCGCGCAGGCTCCAGCGGAACTGCTCGGATCCGGGGAAGCGCAGCAGCAGGCAGGCATGATCGATGAGGTCCGCCGGGCTCTCGGGGGCGGGATGCGCGGCGAGATAGCCCGGGGACGCGCACAGGATCCGTTCGACATCGGCGACCTTGCGCAGGGTGAAGGTCGAGTCGCGCATCTGCGCGAGGCGGACCGCCACGTCGACCGCCTCCTGCACGAGGTCGAGCAGATGATCGGACAGCCGGAGGTGGACGTCGGCCTCCGGATGGCGCTCGCGGAAGGCGGGGATCAGCGGCGCCACGACGCGCCGGCCCAGGGTCAGCGGGGCGGTGACCTTCAGCGTCCCGCGCGGCGCGGCGCCCTGGGTCTCGACGCTCTTCTCCGCCCGCTCCACGGAGGCGGCGATGTCGAGGCAGCGGTCGTAGAAGACGCGGCCGGCTTCCGTCAGGTTCATCCGCCGCGTCGTGCGGGTGAGCAGCAGGCAGCCGAGATGCTCCTCCAGCGTCTGAATGCGGTAGCTGACCACCGAGGGCGACAGGCGCAGCGAGCGGCCGGCCGCCGAGAAGCTGCCGCTCTCCGCCGCGCGCATGAAGATGCGAACACTCTCCAGGGACAGCATCCGCCCTCCGAGCCCTGCGGCCTCCCGACACGGCCCCGATCTCGCGAAAATTTCGAAAACTGGCAAGGAATTTGATGGGCATACAGGCCCGCCGGCAGCGGTAGAATTGCAGCCGGACACTGGAGGGAGAGGCCGTGGAGAGCTTCGTCTGGGAATGGGGGAGCCTGCTGCTGCGCTGGCTCCACATCGTCGCGGCGATGGCCTGGATCGGCTCGTCGTTCTTCTTCATGCATCTCGACGCGTCGCTGAAGCGGACGCCGGACATCCCGGCCGGGGAAGGCGCCGCGGCTTGGCAGGTGCATGGCGGCGGCTTCTACGAGATGCGCAAGTATTTCGTCGCGCCGGAGCACCTCTCCCCGGACCTCACCTGGCACAAGTGGCAGGCCTATACGACGTGGCTGTCGGGCTTCGTGCTGCTGGCCTGGATCTACTACGCGCAATCGCGGCTCTACCTCGTCGATCCGGCGGTGATGGACCTGTCGGCCCCGGTCGCGGCGGCGCTCGGCGTCGGGGCGCTGGCGCTCGGCTGGCTCGTCTATGACCGCATCTGCCGCTCAAGGCTCGGCGAGAGCGAGGCCGGCCTCGCCACGGTCGGCCTGCTGGCCATCACGTTCGCCGCCTTCGGCTTCTCGCAGGTGTTCAGCGGCCGCGGCGCCCTGATCCATACCGGCGCCCTGATGGCGACCTGGATGGCCGGCAACGTCTTCTTCATCATCATCCCGAACCAGCGCAAGGTCGTCGCCGCGCTGCTGAAGGGCGAGCGGCCGGACCCGAAGCTGGGCAAGCAGGCCAAGCAACGCTCGGCGCAGAACAACTACCTGACCCTGCCGGTCGTCCTCCTGATGATCGCGAACCATTACCCGATGCTGTTCGAATCGAAGGCGACGATTCCGCTCATCGTCGCGCTGGTCACCGCCTCGGGCGCGGTGATCCGCTACTTCTACAACGTGCGCCATGCCGACCACGCCCGCTCGCCCTGGTGGGCCTGGGCCGCGGCCTCGGCGGGTCTGGCCGCCGCCTTCGTCCTCGCCGTCGCCGGAAGCGCCGGGGGGCGTGCGGTGCTGGGGCTGCCGGCGCAGGCCGAAGGCCCGCCGGCCACCGCCCTCGCCTCGGCCGGTCACGGGGGCGCTGCACCGCCGGACTCCATCGTCGAACTCGTCGCGGGGCGCTGCGCCATGTGCCACGCAGCCGAGCCGATCTGGGACGGGATCGGCGTCGCGCCGAAGGGCGTTCGGCTCGATACCGCCGAGGCCATCGGCCGTCAGGCCGAAGCGATCCGGCGGCAGGTCGTGCTGACGCACAACATGCCGCCCAACAACGTGACCGAGATGACCGAGGCGGAGCGCGGCGTGATCGCAGCCTGGCTGGCGGACGCTGCGCACTGAGATCCCCGCCCCGACTTCGCCATTCACGACAACGGAATTCCTCCGAATGACCGCTTCCCCCTACAATCCGCCCTGCGGCGGCCTGCCTCCCCAGACGGCGCTGATGACGGGCCGGGCCGTATTCACCGAGGCCTACGCCGTCATCCCGAAGGGGGTGATGCGCGACATCGTCACGAGCGTACTGCCGTTCTGGGAGGGCACGCGGGCCTGGATGCTGTCGCGGCCCCTGTCGGGTTTCTCCGAAACCTTCGCGCAGTACCTGATGGAGGTGGCGCCCGGCGGCGGCAGCGAGCGGCCGGAGCCGGACCCACGCGCCGAGGGCGTACTGTTCGTGGTCGGCGGTCGCCTCCGCCTCGTCCTCGAAGGACAGGCGCATGCCCTGCGCCCCGGTAGCTACGTCTACCTGCCCCCGGGGGCGGCCTGGAGCCTGCACGGCGAAGGGTCCGAGCCGGCGCGCTTCCACTGGATCCGCAAGGCATACGAGCGCGTCGAGGGCCTCGCCTGCCCGCCGGCCCTCGTCACCCACGAATCCGAGATCGCCCCGGTGGCGATGCCGGGCACCGACGGCGCCTGGGCCACCACCCGCTTCGTCTCGCCCGAGGACGTGCGCCACGACATGCACGTCAACATCGTCACCCTGCGGCCCGGCGCCTCGATCCCATTCGAGGAGACGCATGTGATGGAGCACGGCCTGTTCGTGCTGGAGGGCAAGGCGGTCTACCGGCTCAACCGCGACTGGGTCGAGGTGGAGGCCGGCGACTTCCTGTGGCTGCGCGCCTTCTGCCCGCAAGCCTGCTACGCGGGCGGCCCCGGCCCCTTCCGCTACCTGCTCTACAAGGACGTGAACCGGCACGCTTCGCTCGCGCCGTTCGGAGCCTTCCGATGAGCGAACGGCGGATCCCCGTCGAGCCGCTGACGCGGGAAGCCTTCGCGCCGTTCGGCACGGTGATCGACAGGGCGGCCGTCGCCCCGCAGCCGATGAACGGCGGCCGGGCCCGCCGCTTCCACGACCTCGCGCGGGTGGTCGTCGCGGGCGCGGAGGGGCAGGTGGTGATCGGCTTCGTCGAGGCCGATCCCTACGCGCTGCCGCTCCGCCTGAGCCTCGTCGAGCGACACCCGCTCGGAGCCCAGGCCTTCATCCCCCTGAATGTCGCGCCGTTCCTCGTCGTCGTCTGCCCGGACGAGGGCGGCAAGCCCGGTCGGCCGCGGGCCTTCCTCACCGCTCCCGGCCAGGGCGTCTGCTACGCGCTCGGCACGTGGCACGGCGTTCTCACACCGCTCGACCGCCCCCAGGATTTCTGGGTGATCGACCGGGGCGGCCCAGGGGTGAACCTGGAGGAGCATCCCTTCGGCGAGCCCTGGATCATCGCGCACGCCTGACGGTCTTCGACCGCGCGGGAGGAGCGGCCCGGTCGCTGCGCGGTGCCGGCGATTGGTCGCGCGCGCGGGATCGGATACGTGATCCGAGAGCCGCGCGGGGACGGTGACGGATCGGGAGGGTCGGGCGTGGTCGGAAGCGAGATCGGGGCCCCGGCGCGCCGACAGCGACGCGACGGTGCCCTGCGCCGGGAAGCCGTGCTTGATGCCGGCCTGGAGATCTTCTCGACCGTCGGCCTGCACGGCGCCAGCCTCGACCAGATCGCCCTGCGCGCCGGGCTCTCGAAGACGAACCTGCTCTACTACTTCCGCACCAAGGAAGACCTCTACGTCGCCGTGCTGCGGCGCGTGCTCGATGTCTGGCTCGACCCGCTCCATGCGCTCGACGCGGAATCCGAGCCGTCCGAGGCGCTCAAGCGCTACATCCGCTCGAAGATCACGCTGTCGCGGGACGCGCCGCGGGCCTCGCGGCTGTTCTGCCTGGAGATCGTGCAGGGCGCGCCGCTCCTGCGGGCCGAACTCGAAGGTCCCCTGCGGGACTTGGTCGAGGCCAAGGCCGCGGTGCTGCGCGGCTGGATCGCCGACGGGCGCATCGCCCCGCACGATCCCCGCCACCTCGTCTTCGCGATCTGGGCCGTCACCCAGCACTTTGCCGACTTCGCGGTGCAGGTGGAGGCCATCACCGGGCGCGATCTCAGCGACGAGGCCTTCTTCGAGCAGACGGTGGAGAGCACCCAGAGACTGATCCTGGCGAGCCTCGGACTGACCTGATTCGCCTTTCTTCCGTTTCGATACCAGACGACGTCGGCGAGAATCGCACCAAGCGTAAGCAGAAACGGCCCGCCGCGCGGGCATCGCGCGGAGAGTTTGTGCAAACGGTCAAATATCGGCTCTCAGAGTTTGACCAAATGGTCTGATTCGCTACCGTCCAGACCTGTCGCCGGCCCCTCGAAGCGCCGGCCGGACGAGTGAGCGAGGGTTTGTCATGACCCAGGCCAAAGATCACGCCAAAGATCACACGATGAATATCGGCGTCTTCATCCCGATCGGAAACAACGGCTGGCTCCTCTCGGAGAATGCGCCGCAGTACATGCCGAGCTTCGATCTCAACAAGCAGATCACGCTCAAGGCGGAACAGCACGGTCTCGACTTCGTGCTCTCGATGATCAAGCTGCGCGGCTTCGGCGGCAAGACCGAATTCTGGGATCACAACCTCGAATCGTTCACGCTGATGGCAGGGCTTGCCGCGGTCACGAGCCGGATCAAGCTCTACGCCACGGCCCCGACCCTGTGCCTGCCGCCGGCGATCGTCGCGCGCATGGCCTCCACCATCGACTCGATCTCGAACGGCCGCTTCGGCCTCAATCTCGTCACCGGCTGGCAGCGGCCGGAATACGCGCAGATGGGCCTGTGGCCCGGCGACGAGTATTTCGGCCGCCGCTACGAGTATCTTTCCGAATACGCGCAGGTTCTGCGCGAGCTGTGGGAGACCGGCCGCAGCGATCTCAAGGGCGAATTCTTCCAGATGGAGGATTGCCGCCTGAGCCCGCGCCCGCAGGCGGAGATGAAGATCATCTGCGCCGGGCAGAGCGCCGCCGGCATGGCCTTCACCGCGACCTATGCCGACTACAATTTCTGCTTCGGCAAGGGGGTCAACACGCCGACCGCCTTCGCCCCGACCGTGGAGCGGCTGGAGGAGGCCAAGGCGAAGACCGGCCGCGATGTGTCCTCCTACGTCCTGTTCATGGTCATCAGCGACGAGACCGACGAGGCGGCCCGCGCCAAGTGGGAGCACTACAAGGCCGGCGCCGACGCGGAGGCGATCGCCTGGCTCGGCCTCCAGGGCGCGGCCGACACCAAGTCCGGTGCCGACACCAACATCCGCCAGATGGCCGACCCGACCTCGGCGGTGAACATCAACATGGGCACCCTGGTCGGCTCCCACGCCACCGTCGCCGCCCTGCTCGACGAGGTGGTGACGGTGCCGGGCACCGGCGGCGTGCTGCTGGTCTTCGACGACTTCCTGAAGGGCCTCGACGATTTCGGCACGAAGATCCAGCCGCTGATGCGCTCGCGCCGGCACGTCACCGGCGAAGCACTGGCGGAGGTGGCGTGATGGAAGCCGATGCCCCTGCGGGCTACCGCGATCCGTCCGGCCGCCACGGCGCGGTCACGCTGCCGGCGCGGCCCGAGCCGATCGCCTTCGACGCGGACACGACCGTGCTCATCGTCGTCGACATGCAGAACGCCTACGCGACTAAAGGCGGCTATCTCGATCTCGCCGGCTTCGACGTCTCGGCGACCGGGCCGGTGATCGAGCGGATCGCCCGGGCCGTGGCGGCGGCCCGCGCGGCCGGCATCCGCGTGGTCTGGTTCCAGAACGGCTGGGACCCGGACTACGTCGAGGCCGGAGGGCCGGGCTCGCCGAACTGGCACAAGTCGAACGCGCTCAAGACCATGCGCCGCCGGCCGGAGATGAACCAGCGGCTCCTGGCCAAAGGCACGTGGGATTACGCCCTCGTCGATGCGCTGAGCCCTGAGCCCGGCGACATCGTCCTGCCCAAGCCCCGCTACAGCGGCTTCTACAACACGCCGCTGGACAGCATGCTGCGGGCGCGCGGCATCCGCACGCTGGTCTTCACCGGCATCGCCACGAATGTCTGCGTGGAATCGACCCTGCGCGACGGCTACCACCGCGAGTATTTCGGAATCGTGCTCGCCGACGCCACCCACCAGGCCGGCCCGCCCGCCCTGCAGGAGGGCGCGCTGCGCAACATCGAGACCTTCTTCGGCTGGGTGTCGGATGTCGCCGCCTTCGAGGCCGCGCTCAGCTCCGACGAAGCCCGCCGCATCCCCGCCTGACCGGAGACCGCCCCTATGCCCAAGACCGTCGTGATCCCGCCCGGCACCGGCAAGCCGCTCGCGCCCTACGTGCCCGGCACCCTCGCCGACGGCGTGCTCTACGTCTCCGGCACCCTGCCGCTCGATGCGGAGGCGAACGTCGTCCACGAGGGTGATGCCGGCGCGCAGACCCGGCACGTGCTGGAGACGATCAAGGGCGTCGTCGAGGCCGCGGGCGGCTCGATGGACGACGTCACCTTCAACCACATCTTCCTCAAGGATTGGGCCGATTACGGCGCCATCAACGCCGTCTACGCCACGTACTTCCCCGGCGAGAAGCCGGCGCGCTACTGCATCCAGTGCGGGCTGGTGAAGCCGACGGCACTCGTCGAGATCGCCTCGGTCGCTCATATCGGCAAGCCGGTCTGAGCCGATGGCCGCGCCCGTCCATCACGAAGTGCACGGGCCGGCCGGCGGGCGCCCCGTGCTGCTCTCGCCCGGGCTCGGCGGCTCGGCCCATTACTTCGCGCCGCAAGTGCCGGTGCTGGCCGAGCGCTTCCGGGTCGTCACCTACGATCACCGCGGCACCGGGCGCTCGCCGGGTCCGCTCGAACCGGGCCACGACATCGCGGCCATGGCCCGCGACGTCCTCGCCCTGCTCGACCATCTCGACATCGGCACGGCCGACATCGTCGGTCATGCTCTGGGCGGCCTCATCGCCCTGCAACTCGCCCTCACCCATCCCGAACGGGTCGGGCGGATCGTGGTGATCAACGGTTGGGCGGTGATGGACCCGGCGACGCGCCGCTGCTTTGCCGCCCGCAAGGCGCTGCTCCGGCACGCCGGCCCCGAGGCGTTCGTCCGCGCCCAAGCGATCTTCCTCTACCCGGCGCCCTGGCTCTCCGAGAACGCCGCGCGGGTCGCGGACGACGAGGCGCAGGCGCTGGCGCATTTCCCGGGCACGCGGACGGCGCTGGCCCGCATCGCCGCCCTGGAAACCTTCGACGCGACGGCCGCGCTCGGGCGCATCCCGCACGAGACCCTGCTCATGGCCGCGCGCGACGACGTGCTCGTGCCCTTCACCGCCTCGGAAATCCTCGCGGCCGGGCTCCCCAACGCCCGCCTCGACCTCGCGCCCGAGGGCGGCCACGCCCACAGCGTCACCCGCCCCGAAGCCTTCAACCGCACGCTCCTCGACTTCCTCGCAAGTCCCTGAAGCGACCCGACCTCACGAAAGGCCGCCGCCATGACCGAGTCTGAGAGCGCCGCCGTCCCCGTCGATGCGGCCGCCTACCGCGAGGCGATGTCCCGGCTCGCGAGCGCGGTGCATCTGATCACCACCGACGGTCCGGGCGGGCGGGCCGGCTTCACCGCCTCGGCCGTGTGCAGCGTCAGCGACGCGCCGCCGACGCTGCTCGTCTGCATCAACCGCGCCTCCTCCGCCTACGCCGCCCTCACCCAGAACGGGACGCTGTGCGTGAACACCCTCGGCGAGGGCCACGAGACGGTGGCGAGCCTGTTCGGAGGGCGCACGCCCGTGGACGAGCGCTTCGCGGCGGGCACGTGGCGGCGGCTGCGCAGCGGGGCGCCCGCGCTGGCCGACGCCCTCGTCAGCTTCGATTGCCGCATCGTCGGGCGCCACGCCGTCGGCAGCCACGACGTGCTCTACTGCGCGGTCGAGGTCGTCGCCGCTTCGGGGCAGGCCGACGCGCTGCTCTACAGCGAGCGCCGCTACCGCACGCTCCCCCGCACGCCGCGGAGCGGATCCGCCCCGGCCGAGCCGGCGCGCGCGCCCCGCGCCGTCGGAGCCCGGCCCGCCGAAGGGCCGGCTTTGGCCCTCAGGAGCGCCTGAGCCGGGACCGGCGCATCGCATCCCGGCCGCCGGGCGCCTTCGCGCCGTTCGGCCCGGACGGCACGGAAAATGCTCGATCCGGTGCTGCGACGATGTCCGGCGGCGGGCCCGCCCTCCCCTCTTCCCCTGCCCCCTCGGCCTGCCCCCGGCTCCCGGACGCCCGATCGAGAGCCGACCCGAAACCCACGGAACGAAAGCCTGCCATGTCGCGTGCCGGCGCCCTCGCCCTCAAACAGCCGCCCGAATTCGAGCCACCGGCGCCGCGCGCGGTGCCGGCGGCGCCCGTCATCGCCGCGCGCGGACTGTCCCTGACCTACACCACCGCCGACGGGCCGGTTCACGCGCTTGCCGATGTCGATCTCGCGGTGGCGCCGGGCGAATTCGTCTCCTTCATCGGCCCGTCCGGCTGCGGCAAGACCACGCTGTTGCGCTGCGTCGCCGATCTCGAACAGCCGACCGGCGGCGAACTGACGGTCAACGGCGTCGGCGCCGAGGCGGCGCGGCTGCGGCGCGACTACGGCTTCGTGTTCCAGGCGCCGGCGCTCTATCCCTGGCGGACCATCGCCCGCAACGTCGCCCTGCCGCTCGAGATCTTCGGCGTGCCGCGCGCCGAGCGGCGGGAGCGCGTGGCGCATTTCCTCGACCTCGTCCAGCTCACCGGCTTTGCCAACAAGTTCCCCTGGCAGCTCTCCGGCGGCATGCAGCAGCGGGCCTCGATCGCCCGCGCCCTCTGCTTCGATCCGAAGCTGCTGCTGATGGACGAGCCCTTCGGGGCGCTGGACGAGATCGTGCGCGACCACCTCAACGCGCAGCTCCTCGCGCTGTGGCGCAAGACCGCCAAGACGGTCCTGTTCGTCACCCACTCGATCCCCGAGGCGGTCTACCTCTCGACCCGCGTCGTGGTGATGTCGCCGCGCCCGGGGCGCATCATCGACATCGTCGATTGCACCGCGCTCGGGCGGGAGCGTCCGCTGGAGATCCGCGAGACGCCCGAGTTCCTGCGGCTCGGCCAGCGGGTGCGCGAGGGCCTGCGCGCCGGTCACGCCTATGACGCGTAAGGCGGCGTCCTTTCCCCGCGGCCGGGCGCTGCCGGTGGCCGGCGTCGTGCTGGCGCTGCTCGCTGGCTGGTATCTCGCCGCCCTGCTCGGCAACTGGAACGGCGCCGCGGACGCCCTGGTGCGGGCCGGCGCGACGCCCGACGCCGCGGGCATCGCCGCGGCAACGATGGCGCAGGAGCGGCCCGTCGTGCCCGCACCGCATCAGGTGGTCTCAGAACTGTCGCGCAGCGTCCTCGGCGTGCCGCTGAGTTCGAAGCGCAGCCTCGTCTACCACGCCTGGGTCACCCTCTCGGCGACGCTCACCGGCTTCGCCCTCGGCTCGCTGCTCGGCATCGCGCTCGCGGTCGCGATCGTGCATCTGCGCAGCGTCGAGGCGAGCCTGATGCCCTGGATCGTCGCCTCGCAGACCGTGCCGATCCTGGCCGTGGCGCCGATCATCATCGTGGCGCTCGGCGCGGCCGGCCTGACCGGCCTGCTGCCGAAGGCGGTGATCGCGGCCTATCTCTGCTTCTTCCCCGTCACGGTCGGCATGGTGAAGGGGCTGAACGCCCCCGACCGGATCCAGCGCGACTTGATGCGGACCTACTCGGCCTCGCGCGGGCAGATCCTGGCGCGGCTGCGCTGGCCGGCCGCCCTGCCCTACCTGTTCGCGAGCCTGAAGATCGCGGTGGCGGCGAGCCTCGTCGGCACCATCGTCGCCGAATTGCCGACCGGGGCGCAGGCCGGGCTCGGGGCGCGGCTGCTCGCCGGCTCCTATTACGGCCAGACGATCCAGATTTGGGCAGCCCTGTTCGCGGCGGCGGCGCTCTCGGCGCTGCTCGTCCAGGGGATCGGCCTCGCGGAACGTGCGAGCGCCCGCGCCCTCGGCGCCCGGCCCGCAGCAGGAAGTGCCCGATGACGCATCGCGCCGCACGGATCGGCCTGCTCACGCCCGCCGCGCTGATCGGCGGGGCAGCGCTCGCCATCGCCGCCCACCGGCCCGGTCTGGCCGGCGCGGCGGGGCCGGGCTTCTGGCTCGCCGCGTTCCTGGTCTGGCTCGCCGCCACGCTGGCCGCGCGCGACCTCGCCGCCCTGGAGCCGGGCACGGCGGCCGGCCGCCGCCTCGTGCGGCTCGCCGTGCCGCTGCTGTTCGGCGCCCTCGTGCTGGTGCTGTGGGAGGTCGTCGTCGTGGGTGCGGGGGTGCCCGCCGTGCTGATGCCGCCACCCTCGGCGATCGCCGCGCGCTTCGCCACGGCGCTGCCCATCCTTGGGGCGGATTTCGTCCAGACCTGCCTGAAATCGGCCCTGCCGGGCTACGTTATCGGCTGCCTGTCGGGCCTCGGCGTCGCGATCCTGGCCGACCGGCTGCCCGTGCTCGGGCGCGGCCTCCTACCGGTGGCGAACGTCGCCTCCGCGCTGCCGATCGTCGGCATCGCCCCGATCATGGTGATGTGGTTCGGCTTCGACTGGCCGTCGAAGGCCGCGGTGGTCGCCGTGATGACCTTCTTCCCGATGCTGGTGCAGGCCGGCGCCGGCCTCGCCGCCACGGGTTCGATCGAGCGCGATCTGATGCGCACCTACGCGGCGGGCTATGCGCGCACGCTCCTGAGCCTGCGCCTGCCCATGGCCCTGCCCTTCCTGTTCACCGCCCTGAAGGTCAACGCGACCCTGGCGCTGATCGGGGCGATCGTGGCCGAGTTCTTCGGCACGCCCATCGTCGGCATGGGCTTCCGCATCTCGATCGAGGCGGCGCGGCTCTCCCTCGACATGGTCTGGGCCGAGATCGTGCTGGCGGCCCTGGCGGGGTCGGCCTTCTACGGCTTCATCGCCCTGGCCGAGCGCGCCGCGACCGGCTGGCACCCATCGGTGCGCGCCGGCTGACGGCGGGGTCCGCCCGCATCCGTTCGAAAAAACCACGGCCGAAGGCCGCAGGGGAAAGTCCCGAAGGGGACAGGTTGAAGGAGGCTGAGATGGCGGGGAAAACGGCGGGGAAAACGATGAGAGCGCTCCTCTGCGCCGGGGCGGCGCTGCTCGGGCTCGCCGCGGGCGGCGCGCGGGCGGCGGAGAAGGTGACGCTCCAGCTCAAATGGGTGCCCCAGGCACAGTTTGCCGGCTACTACGTCGCGCAGGCCAAGGGCTTCTACAAGGAGGCCGGGCTCGACGTGACGATCAAGCCGGGTGGGCCCGACGTGGCCCCGCCCCAGGTCATCGCGGGCGGCGGCGCCGACGTCGTCGTCGATTGGATGCCCTCGGCGCTGGCCTCGCGCGAGAAGGGCGTGCCGCTCGTCAACATCGCGCAGCCGTTCAAGAAGTCGGGCCTGATGCTGACCTGCCGGGCGGATACCGGCATCAAGTCGCCCGCCGACCTGAAAGGCCGGACGCTCGGGGTCTGGTACGCCGGCAACGAGTACCCGTTCCTGGCCTGGATGGCCAAGCTCGGCCTCAAGACCGACGGTTCGCCCGGTGGCGTGACGGTGCTGAAGCAGGGCTTCAACGTCGATCCGCTGATCCAGAAGCAGACCGACTGCGTCTCGACCATGAGCTACAACGAGTACTGGCAGGTGATCGATGCCGGCTTCAAGCCGGAGCAGCTCGTCGTCTTCCGCTACGAGGACCAGGGCGTCGCCGCGCTCGAAGACGGGCTCTACGCCCTCGAACCGAAGCTGAAGGACAAGGCCTTTGTCGCCCGGCTGGCGAAGTTCGTGGCGGCCTCCGAGAAGGGCTGGGCCTATGCCGCCGCCCATCCCGACGAGGCGGCCGAGATCGTGCTGGAGAACGACGCCAGCGGCGCCCAGACCGAAACGCACCAGAAGCGGATGATGCGCGAGATCGCCAAGCTGCTCGACACGTCCGGCGGCCGGCTCGACCCCGCCGATTACGAGCGCACCGTCGCCATCCTGCTCGCCGGCGGCACCGACCAGCCCGTCATCACCCGCAAGCCCGAGGGGGCCTGGACGCATGCGGTGACGGCGGCCGAGGGTCAATAGCGCCGGAAGCGGCGGCGACGCCCGGCGCCGCGCTGCCCCGGACGTCGTATAAGGCGGCTTCGGCCGTCTCCGCCGTCGAACGAAGCCTCGAACGAAGTCTTGCAGCCCGGCCTCCCCGATGGATCTCGACACGATCACCGCCGTCCTGAGACCGGGCTCCCTCGACGCGTTGCCCCCTTGGCGCGAGGGCGATGCGTGGCTCGCGGGCGGGACGTGGCTGTTCTCCGAGCCGCAGCCCGCCCTGGCCCGGCTGATCGACCTGTCCGCTCTCGGCTGGCCGGCGGCCGAGCGGTCCGAGGCCGGCCTGCGCCTGTCGGCGACGGGGACCATCGCCGAACTCGACCGGCTCGACCTGCCGAAGGAATGGATCGCCGCGCCGCTCGTCGGGCAGTGTTGCCGGGCCCTGCTCGGCTCGTTCAAGATCTGGAAGCGGGCGAGCGTCGGCGGCAACCTCTGCCTCGCCCTGCCAGCCGGCCCGATGATCGCGCTCACCGCCGCCCTTGACGGCACCTGCGTGCTGCACCGCCCCGATGGCAGCGAGCGGCGCCTCGCCGTCATCAACTTCGTGCTGGGGCCGCAGTGCACGGCGCTGGAGCCCGGCGAGATCCTGCGCTGTATCGAACTGCCGGCGACGGCCCTGCGGCGGCGCACGGCCTTCCGCCGTATCGCCCTCTCTCCCGAAGGCCGCTCGGGCGCGCTGGTCATCGGAACACGCGACCGGGGCGGCGCCTTCGCCCTCACCGTGACGGCTTCGACGCCGCGCCCGGTCCAGTTCGGCTTCGACGCCCTGCCGACGATGGATGCTCTGCAAGGCGTGATCGCGGCCGCGATCCCTGCGGACGGCTGGTACGACGACGTCCACGGCGCCCCGGATTGGCGCCGTCACGTCACCGGGCGGCTCGCCGAAGAGATCCGGGAGGAACTCGCCCGATGAGGCTCACCGTCAACGGGCAAGTTCAGGAGGCCGCAGCCCGGCCCGGCCAGTGCCTGCGCACGCTGCTGCGGGATCTCGGCTGGTTCGGGGTCAAGAAGGGGTGCGACGCGGGCGATTGCGGCGCCTGCACCGTCCATCTCGATGGCGAGCCGGTCCATTCCTGCCTCATGCCCGCCTTCCTGGCGGAGGGGCGCGGCGTCACCACGATCGAGGGCCTCGCCGGCCCCTGCGCACCGGGGGACGGGCCGCCCGAACACCTCCACCCGATGCAGGACGCGTTCTGCGCCGCGCAGGGCTTCCAGTGCGGCTTCTGCACGCCGGGCATGATCATGACGGCGGCCGCCCTCGACCAGGGCCAGCGGCAGGATCTCGGCACGGCGCTCAAGGGCAATCTCTGCCGCTGCACCGGCTACCGGGCGATCCGCGACGCGGTGGCGGGGATCGCCCATGCCGATTCTTCGCAGATGGCGGAGGGCGGCCCGGTCGGCCGCTCCCTGCCGGCCCCGGCGAGCCGCGCCCTCGTCTCCGGCCGGGCTGCCTACACCTTCGACACCGCCGTGCCGGGTCTGCTGCACCTGAAGGTGCTGCGCGCGCCCCACGCCCATGCCCGTATCCGGAGCATCGACCGGGCGGCGGCGCTGGCGGTGCCCGGCGTGGTCGCGGTGCTCGCCCACGAGGACGTCCCACACCGCCGCTTCTCGACCGGGCGGCACGAGAACCCCCTGGACGACGCCGCCGACACGAGCGTGCTCGATTCCGTGATCCGCTTCCACGGCCAGCGCGTCGCGGTGGTGGTCGCCGACAGCGTGGCGGCGGCAGCCATGGGCGTGCAAGCGCTGCGGGTGGAATACGACGTGCGGCCCGCCGTGTTCGATCCGGAGGCGGCTTTGCACCCGGATGCGCCCCTCGTCCACGATCCGGCCGACCGCGACCCGCCGCGGCCCGGCGACGATGCACCGCCGCTCCTCGCCCACCCGAACCTCGCCGCCGAGGCGCACGGGGACATCGGCGATGTCGAGGAAGGCTTCGGCCAAGCCGACCATATCCACGAGGCGGAGTACGTCTCGCAGCGGGTGCAGCACGTGCATCTCGAAACGCACGGCGCGCTCGGCTGGCTCGACGCGGACGGGCGGCTGACCCTGCGCTCCTCGACGCAGGTGCCCTTCCTGACCCGCGACGCCCTGTGCCGCCTGTTCGATCTCGACCGGGACCGGGTGCGCGTGCTCTGCGGCCGGGTCGGCGGCGGCTTCGGCGGCAAGCAGGAGATGCTGACCGAGGATCTCGTGGCGCTCGCCGTGCTGCGGACCGGCCGCCCGGTCTCCTACGAGATGACCCGCGAGGAGAATTTTTGCGCGGCGACGACACGCCATCCGATGCGGGTGCGGGTGAAGGCCGGCGCGCGGGCCGACGGGCGCCTCACCGCGCTCTCACTGAAAGTGCTCTCGAACACCGGCGCCTACGGCAACCATGCCGGCGGTGTGCTGCACCACGGCTGCAACGAGAGCATCGCCGCCTATGCCTGCCCGAACAAGCGGGTGGAGGGCTACGCCGTCCACACCCACACCCTGCCGTCCGGGGCCTTTCGCGGGTACGGTCTGAGCCAGACCATCTTCGCCGTGGAGTCGGCGCTGGACGAACTGGCCCGGGCTCTCGGGATCGACCCGTTCGCGATGCGCCGCCTCAACGCGGTGCGGCCCGGCGACCCGATGGTGTCGACGAGCCTGGAGCCGCACGACGTCGTCTACGGCTCCTACGGGCTCGACCAGTGCCTCGACCTCGCCCAGGCCGCCCTGGCGGACGGCAGCGGCGAGGCGCCGCCGGGGCCGGACTGGCGCGTCGGCGAGGGCATGGCGATGGCCATGATCGACACGATCCCGCCGCGCGGCCACGTCGCCCATGCCCGCATCCGTCTCGAACCGGACGGAACCTATGCCCTCGCGGTCGGCACCGCCGAGTTCGGCAACGGCACCAGCACCGTGCACGGACAGATCGCCGCCGAGGTGCTCGGCACCACGCCCGAGCGCATCCGCCTGATCCAGGCCGACACCGACGCCGTCCGGCACGATACCGGCGCCTACGGCAGCACGGGCACCGTGGTGGCGGGCCAAGCGAATGTCCGCGCGGCCACGGCGCTCGCGGACCAGCTTCGCGCGGCCGCCGCCGAGCGGTCCGGCGTCAAGGCGGACGCGTGCCGCCTGACCCGCGACGGCGTCGAGACGCCCGCCGGCCTCATCGCCCTGACCACCCTCGCACAGGGCGCCGCTTTTGAGGCCGCGGGCGAGGCCGACGGGACGCCACGCTCGGTCGCCTTCAACGTCCAGGCCTTTCGCGTGGCCGTCCATCCGCAGACCGGCGAGATCCGCATCCTCAGAAGCGTCCAGGCGGCGGATGCCGGCCGGGTCATCAACCCGGTGCAGTGCCGCGGGCAGATCGAGGGCGGGGTGGCGCAGGCGCTCGGTGCGGCCCTCCACGAGGACTATCGCTTCGACGAAGCGGGCGCGGTCGTCACGCGGACCTTGCGCAACTACCACATCCCGGCGATGGCCGACGTGCCGGTGACCGAGGTTCTGTTCGCCGACACCCACGACACGGTCGGTCCGCTGGGCGCGAAATCGATGAGCGAGGCGCCCTACAACCCCGTCGCCGCCGCCCTGGCCAACGCGATCCGCGACGCCACCGGCGCGCGGCTGACCGCGACGCCGTTCGCCCCCGACCGGATTTTTCGCCAGGTCATGGCGGCGCAGGAGACGGCGGACGCATGACCTCTTCGCCCGTCAGGCCGCCCGCGCCGCCGCCTCGCGCTCCGCCTGCTCGACCAAGCGGCGGATCAGCCAGCGCCCGGCCGGTCCCGGGGGATGGTCGGTGCGGTAGATCACGGTGAGCGGCAGCCGGCGGCGCCGGGCCTCGGGCAGGTTCAGCTCGACGAGGCGGCCCGCGGCGATGTCCGCCTCGACCATGTGCGCGGGCATGCTGCCCCAGCCGATCCCGGCGAGCAGCAGGGTGTGCTTTGTGCTCAGATCCGACAGCCGCCACGTGCGGTTGGCGACCACACCGAACTCCTGGTCCTGCGACAGCGGGGAGCGATCGGTGATGACGAGCTGGACATGCTCGCGCGCCGCCCCCGGCACCAGGCCGTCCGCCCCGGCAAGGGGATGGTTCGGCGCGGCCACGGGCAGCATCTCGACCTCGCCCACAGAGATCAATTCGAGCGGGTCGCTGTCGCGGGTCCACAATTCCACGGTGATCCCGAGATCGGCCCGGCCGTCCGTGACGAATTGCTGAGCTGCACCGAGCGCCTCGACATTGAGGCGCAGGGACACGGTCGGGAAGGCGGCCTGGAACGCGGTGAGCGCGTCGATGAGCCGGGCGCCGGGCATCAGCACGCTCGACACGAAGCCGAGTTCGGCTTCGAGACCGCTGAGCAGGCCGCTGACCTTGGCCCGCAGCGTGTCGATGCCGTGGGCAACGGTGCGGGCCTCCGCCAGCACCGCCCGGCCGCCTTCGGTGAGCTGGGGCCGGCGCGTCGCCTCGCGGTCGAACAAGGCCAGACCCAGCTGAAGCTCCAGATTGGCGATCGTGTAGCTGATGACGGAGGTCGCGCGGTTCAGCCGCCGCCCGGCCGCGGCGAAGCTGCCGGCCTCCACCACGGTGAGGAAGACCCGGAGCTGGTCGAGTGTCGGCGTCCCCGGACCCTGCATGCGCTCTGCCCCCAACCCGGCGTCCCGCCGCCGCGGCGAGACCTCCGACAAGCAAGCGCGAAGCCGCGGCCGAGAACGACCGAAGCCGACCCCCTCGCGAGGGCCGGCTTCAGGATGCGCACGGATTTCGGGACCATCCGCGCCGAGGAATCCCGGCGATCGGGCGTTTCGCTCGAACGGACGGCCGTCAGCGTGCGTGATGCATCCGCCGCACCGAGCCGGTGTTCAGCTCAGCGTCCGCCGGCAGGGTTCCTAGACGGGCATCGCGCGCCGAGGAACGCTGCACGGCACCGACATCGGCGATGAGGCCACCCGGGGCAGTGACGGCGGGGATGCCCGCCGGGGCGTTGTAGCTCTGGGCCAAGGCCGGGCCGGTCACACCGACGGCGAGGGAGAAAGCGAGAGCGGCAATGATGCGGGTCATGGGATACTCCATCGGCGAGTGGCGGGGACGGCCGGTTCATCCGTCCTCTGATGCAGCGAAGATGGACCCGTCTGAGCTTTCCGAAAACTGGAATAAGATCGAACGAACCGTTCGAGAAAGTTGAAAAGCCGAAGGTGAGTCTCCGGCCTTGGCGAGGCCGGGCCCGTTCGAAATCGGGCGAGTGGGCCCGATTGGGCCAATGAAAAGGGCCGACCGCTTTGGTGTGCGGCCGGCCCTTCGGGCCGTCGAGACGGAGGTCGTCAGATCGTTTGGATGCGTCAGCGCCGGTGATCGGCGCGAGCGCCCCGCACGGTGGAGCCGGTGGTGTAGACGCCATCGACAGACACCGTGCCGTGGCGGCCGTCACGATCCAGGTAGCGCTCGACATTGCCCGGGCCGGCGATGCCGACGAGGCCGCCCGGAGCCGTGACGGCAGGGATGCCGGCCGGCGCGTTGTAGCTCTGGGCCGAAACCGCGGTGGTGAGGGCGAGGCCGAGGATCGCGCCTGCGGCAATGCGTGAGATCATGTCGTCAATCTCCGAGTCGGGCTGCGGCGTCGCGATCAGAACATCCGACGTCGTATGTCCCAGAAACTGAGCATCGATGCCTCGCAAAACAACAGGAAGTGCTTTGGCCCTGTGCACATAGATACGGCACAGCCGCGATGTGGGGTTCGAGCCCCTCGGCGTTCGAACCTGAAAACACCAATTTTTATATGGCTTTAGAACGAATTTGCAGAATTTTTCGACAAAGCGGGGAACCTGGCACGCCTCTTTCGCGAGGAGTGCTGTTGCGCACCCATTCCCCTTTCCGTGCCCCCCAATGCGGGGCGGCCTCACCGCTCAGAGCTTTATAGGGCGGCATCCCTCTTGCGACGGTTTCATCGATGTCGGCATCGTGCTTCTGACGGTTCACCGACGCGGAGAGGCTGAAGCATATATCGAAACGCACGCGGCGCCCGGCATCTCGATCGCCAACCCGCTCGTCCGCACGCTGGCGGAGGGCACCCGGCACAGGCGGCGGAGACCGACCAAGTCGGCGTCGAGCGGCCCACTGACCGGACGGGCCTGACGAACCCTGGCGACACGCGGACTTTCACGCCCACAGGCGCGGCGGCCCGAGCGGCCTGTTTCACGTGAAACACATTCTTTACCTTTACGGTCAGCCGCTGCCGCGGGCGTTACGTCCGCGGCAGCGGCTTCCCGAGTGAGCTGCTTGAACGGTTCCGGCGGCACGGCCCTTGCTCACGCCAACAGCGCAAAGGGTGGCCGCGACGGCCCCACGGGAGCCTCGACAATGCGCGTGAGACGGACCTTTCTCGGCCTCGGCCTGCCCCTCCTCGCTTGGTTCGTTGCAGCCTTCTGCCTCGGCAGCGGCGTCGTCACCGCCCCTGGTGCCCGTGCGCAGGGCACGGTGACGCCCTCGGCCGGCCAATCGCGCGTCACCGCTCCGGGCGGACGGCGCGGAAAGACCGCCCGTTCGCACCGGAAGCGTCATCGGTGAGGCGCATCCCAAGGGTCCTGCCGCCCGGCGACATCGCCCGCTCCCGCCTCCGCAACCGGAAAGTCCGTCCCATGCGTCTCATTACGACAGCCACGCTCGCCCTGGGCGTCCTCGCGGGCCTGGGCGGTGCCGCCTTCGCCCAGGGATCCACCGGTGCCCCGGCCGGCAGCCCGGGAGCGACCGCCCCGGGCGGCACGGAAGGGGCAGCCGCCCTCCCGAACGAGCGGGAGGCGTTCCGCTCGGGCGAGGCGATCCCGGCCGCACCCGGCACCGGCGTGCCGGTGGAGACGGCCCCGCCCCCGGCCGAGGAGCGCCGTCTGCCGCCCCGGCCGCGTCCCTGACGGGCATCGAAACGCGAAGAGGCGCCGCCGGATCGCCCCGGCGGCGCCTCCTTTTTCAGGGATTTGCGCCCGCTTCTACTGCGTCAGCCGGTCGTCGATCCCCTTCACATACCAGTTCATGCCGAGGATCATCGGATCGGGGGCCTGATCGCCCTCCTTCACCGCGACCGAGCCGTCCTGCTTGAGCACCGGCCCCTGGAAGGGGTGAATCCTGCCCTCGACGATCCCCTTCTTGGTCTCCTCGGCCAGCGCCTTCACGTCGTCGGGCATGTTGGTGAAGGGTGCCAGCACGACTATGCCGTCCTTGATGCCGGCCCAGGTGTCCCCGCTCTTCCACGTGCCGTCGAGAACGGCCTTGGTCTGCGCGATGACGTAGCCGTTCCAATCGTCGACGATCGAGGTGAGCTGCGCCTTGGGGGCGAAGCGGTACTGGTCGGAGGATTGGCCGAAGGCGAGCTTGCCGGCCTTCTCCGCCTCCTGCAACGGCGCGGCGGAATCGGTGTGCTGGGTCAGGATGTCGGCGCCTTGGGCCAGGAGCGCCTTGGCGGCCTCCGCCTCCTTGCCGGGGTCAAACCACGTGTTCACCCAGACGATCTTGATCTTGATGTCCGGGTTGACCGATTGCGCGCCGAGCATGAAGGCGTTGATGCCGCTCACGACTTCGGGGATCGGGAAGGAGGCGATGTAGCCGACGGTGCCCGACTTCGACAGCTTGCCGGCGATCTTCCCGCAGATGTAGCGGCCCTCGTAGAAGCGGGCCGAGTAGGTCGAGACGTTATCGGCCCGCTTGTAGCCGGTGGCGTGGGCGAACTTCACCTTGGGGAACTTCTTGGCGACCTTCAGGGTCGGCTCCATGAAGCCGAAGGAGGTCGTGAAGATCAGGCCGGCGCCCGAGCGGGCGAGCTTCTCGATCGAGCGCTCGCTGTCGGCCTCGGGCACGTTCTCGAGGAAGGTCGTCTCGACCTGGCCGGGCAGCGCTTCGGCGAGCGCCTTGCGGCTGAGGTCGTGCTGGTAGGAATAGCCGTAATCGGCGACCGGGCCGACATAGACGAAGCCCACCTTGAGCTTGTCCGCCGCCCGCACCGGAGCCGCCGCGACGGCCGCGCACAGAAGTGCCCCGGCCACGCGCGTGACGATGCTGCCCATCATGAATGTCTGCCCCTTTTCGACGGCGTTGCCCGCCGCGGCTTGCCGGCGCTGCGCATGGGCGCCCGAGGGGATTTCAGAGCAAGACCAGGGCCAGGACAGGCCGCGGGAGCGGGAAGCGCTGAGCGGATGCCGATGGAGCCGATCGATGACAATCAGCGGTTCGGCCGGTTTTTGGGCATGGGGATCGATGCGCCGGTCTGGCGTCAAAGCCATGCCGATCCGGCGCTGCCGGGCAGCGTCCCCTGAGACGGCGCATCCAGCCCGCCCATGTCATCGCATCGTCGCCCTGGCGAACGAGCGCATCAGGCGGCCGCGCGCCAAGCGCACCTCAAACCCCGTGCCTCCGGCGCAAAACGACGGCGACAGCGCCAGCCGCCCGACACGGCAAACTCCCAACCAAACCGTCATCGAACGCAACTGTAATGCTCACCAAGCGGATCAAGGTTTGACCCCGTGAACCTGAAGCAGTCCCCGACCTAGTGATGCCCCGCCATGTGGCGGCCGATCACCCCGGCCTCGGCCGCCGCGGCGGGCGTTTCGTAGACGAGGCGTCCGTCCGACATCACGCAGACGCGGTCCGACAGTTCCAGAATCTCGTCGAGATCCTCGCTGATCAGCAGCACGGCGGCGCCGGCGTTGCGCGCCGCCACGATGCGGGAGCGGATCTCGGCGACCGCCGCGAAATCGAGGCCGAAGCACGGATTGACGACGATCAGGAGGTCGACCGGGTCGGTGAGTTCGCGCGCGAGCACGGCGCGCTGCACGTTGCCACCCGACAGCGTGGCGATCGGCGCCTCCGAGGAGGCGGTCTTGACCTTGAAGCGGGCGATCAAATCCTTCGCCCGTCGGCTCATGGCGCGTCGGTCGAGCCAGAGGGTCGGGGCACCGGCGGGATCGTCGCCGCGCCGGTCGAAGGCGCGGAAGGCGAGATTTTCGGCCACCGACATCCGCGGCGCGCAGGCGTTGCGCAGGGGCTCTTCGGGAATGAAGCGCACCCGCTGCCGACGGCTCTGCGCCCGCGTGCCGCGATAGGGCTCGCCCTGCACTGTCACGCGCCCACCCGTCGCGCGGATCTGGCCGCCGAGCACGTCGGCGAGCTCCTTCTGCCCGTTGCCGGAAACGCCGGCGATGCCGACGATCTCGTGGGCGCGCACGCGCAGATCCGCGACATCGATCCGCCGCAGGCCGGAGACATCGGTGGCGGTCAGGCCGTCCACCCGCAGGATCTCGCGCTCCGGGTCGGGTTCGCCGACCCGCGCGGCGACCGTCCGCACGGTGCGCTCGCCCACCATCATCGCCGCCATGTCGTCCCGCGAGAGCGCGCCGACCGCGCCGCCGCCGACGAGCCGCCCGCGCCGCAGGACGCTGAGCGTGCGGGCGAAGGCTTCGACCTCGCGGAACTTGTGGCTGATCATCAGCACCGTGAGCGCGCCCGCATCGGCCATGCCGCGCAGCAGGCCCAGCACCTCCTCGGCCTCGGCCGGCGTCAGCACGGAGGTCGGCTCGTCGAGGATCAGGAACCGGGCCTTGAGGTAGAGCTGCTTGACGATCTCGAGCTTCTGCCGCTCGCCCGCCGCGAGTTCCGCCACCGGCCGGTCGAGGTTCAACCGGAACGGCATCCGGGCCATGAAGTCGGCCAAAGCTGCGCGCTCGGCCTTCCAATCGAGGATGGCGGGGGCGTCGGCCCGGCCGATGACGAGGTTCTCGGCGCCGGTCAACGAGGGCACCAGCGTGAAATGCTGGTAGACCATGCCGAGGCCGCGCCCTTGCGCGCCCTTCGGCCCCGTGATCTCGGCCTCGCGGCCATCGACGAGGACGGAGCCGGCGGTCGGTGCGTAGAAGCCCATCACGCATTTGACGAAGGTCGATTTGCCCGCCCCGTTCTCGCCGAGCAGGGCGTGGAAGCCGCCGGCCTCGATCTTCATCGAGACGTCGTCGAGGGCGGTGAAGTCGCCGAAGCGCTTCGTCATGCCGATGGTCTCGACGCCGAGGGCGCCGGAGAGGGAGGCAGCACTCGCCATGGCGGCCTCAGCCCATCGCCGCGAGGATCGCCGCGGAGGAGGCGACCGCGCCGAACACGCCGCCCTGCATCGTCACCATCTTCAGGGCCGCCTCGTGGTTGCCGCGGTCGGTCGCGGCGGTGCCGTCGGAGACGATCACGCATTCGAAGCCGCGGTCGTTGGCCTCGCGCATCGTGGTGTGGACGCAGACATCGGTGGTGATGCCGGTCAGGATCAGGTTGCGGATGCCCCGCGTCGTCAGGATCAGTTCGAGGTCGGTGGCGCAGAACGAGCCCTTGCCCGGCTTGTCGATGACGATCTCGCCCGGCAGCGGCGCCAGTTCCGGGATGATCTCCCAGCCCGGCTCGCCGCGCACCAGCACCCGCCCGCAGGGGCCGGGATCGCCGATGCCGGCCCCGATCCGGCGCGAGCGCCAGCGCTTGTTGGCGGGAAGATCCGCGAGATCCGGCCGATGGCCCTCGCGGGTGTGGATCACGGGGTAGCCGCCCTTCCGCGCGGCGGCGAGGAGTTGCCCGATCGGCTCGATCGGCGCGCGGGTCAGGGCGAGGTCGTAGCCCATGGCGTCGACGTAGCCGCCCTTGCCGCAGAAGTCGGTCTGCATGTCGATGATGACGAGCGCCGTGGTCTTCGGATCGAGCGAGCCGTCATAGGGCCAGGGATAGGGCTCGGCGGCGACGAAGCGTCCCCCGTCGCTCGCATCGGTGGAGGGGAAGGGGATGACGCTCATTCCGCCGCCTCCCGAGCCGGGGTCGTCGGGTCTTCACCATAGGCACGTGTCGGGGCGGGGAAACCGCACGACGTGCCGTCCGTCACCTGCACCGCATTCTCCCACGGCAGGCGGTAACGGCCGGCGGCGAGGTCGTGCATGTAGGTGTAGGGGCAGTCCCCCGCGCCGCCCTTCACCGCCGTGTAGCCGCGGTGGCCGAGCTGGTAGATGTTGTTCTCGACGCCCCAATGCGCCCGCGCCTCGCGCACCAGATCCGGCCGCACCTCGGCGGTGATGATCTCGTCGACGCGGCCGGTGGTGCCGTGGGCGATGATCGCGCCGTCGAAGTTGACGATCATGCCCTCGCCCATCGAGTCGAAGGTGCCGTCGGAACCGCACATGCAGACGTTGGCGGTCACCATCAGGTTGCAGAAGGCGTTCGACTGGTTGGTGAAGCGCCAGGATTCGCGGATCGGCGCGGTGTAGCCGGCCGTGCGGATCATGATCTCGGCGCCCTTGTAGGCGCATTCGCGCGCCATCTCGGGGAACATGCCGTCGTGGCAGATGATGAGGCCGATTTTGGCCCCCTTCGGCCCCTCGATCACCGGGATGCCGAGATCGCCCGGCTCCCAGGGCTCCACCGGCACCCAGGGGTGCATCTTGCGATAATAGAGCTTCAGTTCGCCCGTATCGTCGATGATGAGGCCGGAATTGAACGGGTTGCCGTTCGGGTTGGCCTCCATGATCGAGAAGCAGCCCCAGATCCGGTTGTCGCGGCAGGCCCGCTTGAAGGCGGAAACCTCGGGCCCGTCGAGCGTGCACAGGATCTCGGGACGGGTGTCCATCGACAGGCCGTGCAGCGCGTATTCGGGAAAGACGACCAGATCCATCGTCGCCAGATTTGCGCGGGCCTTGGCCACCATCGCGACGATGCGGTCGGTCTGTGCCGCGATGTCGGCCCGCGTGGCGATGGTCGGCAATTGAAGCTGCACGAGGCCGATGACGACGCCGTTCGGGGATTTGTTCAGTCCACCGAGACCATTCATGAGGCGACCTTACTTGAGGGACAATTCGCCCGGTGCGCCCGTCAGCGCCCGGTCCGGCGAGGAGGTGGCGATCAGGAGCGCCAGGGTGAGGACGTAGGGCGCGGCGTAGAACAGGTAGTAGCCCTGCGAGATGCCGACGGATTGCAGGGCCGGCCCGAGCGCCCCGGCGCCGCCGAACATCAGGGCCGCCCCGAAGCAGGCGAGCGGATTCCAGCGGGCGAAGATGACGAGTGCCACCGCCATCAGACCCTGCCCGGACGAGATGCCCTCGTTCCAGGAGCCGGGATAGTAGAGCGAGAGATAGGCGCCGCCGATCCCGGCGAGCACGCCGCCGACGGCGGTCGCGAGAAGCCGCACGCGGTCGACGTCGTAGCCCATGGCGCGCGCCGCCTCCGCGCTGTCGCCGACGACGCGCAGGATCAAACCGGCCTTCGTGTTGCGGAAGGCCCACCACAGGAACACCGCCAGCGCGGCACCGGCCAGGAACAGCACGTTGACGCGCAGCGCCGCCTGCACCTGCGGCTGATCGGACCAGAAGCCGAGGGGGATCGCCGGCAGCGGCGGGGCCGAGGGCTGGATGAAGGGCTTTCCGAGGAAGAAGGCGAGGCCCGAGCCGAACAGCATCAGAGCGATGCCGATCGCCACGTCGTTGACGCGGGGAAAGCGGCAGATGAAGCCGTGCAGCCCACCGAAGGCGCCGCCCGCGAGTCCCGCGACCGCGACGCCCGCCCACGGGCTCCCGCTCAGCACGGCGGTGGCGTAGGCCGACATCGCCCCGAAGACGAGGATGCCCTCCAGCCCGAGATTGATGCGTCCCGAGCGCTCGGTGATGGTCTCGCCGAGGCTCACGAACAGGAACGGCGTCGAGACGCGGATCGCCCCGCCGATCACGGCGAGCAGCACGGTTCCCAGGCCGAGATCGTCGCTCATTCCGTCGGCCCCCTACCGGCTCTCACGACGCCGCTCCGCGCTTCTCGGCCCAGAGATGCGGGCTGAACAGCTTGAAGCGCCCGTAGAGCGTCTCGCTGACGAGCACGACGAGGAAGAGCAGCCCTTCGAGCACGAGGACCGTGGCGTCGGGCAGCTGCATCCGGCGCTGGATCAGCCCGTTCGAGGCTTCGATGCCGCCGAGCAGGAAGGCCACGGGCAGGATCGCCAGGGGATTGTGGCGGGCGAGGAAGGCGACGAGGATGCCGGTATAGCCGAAGCCCGCATTGAGCGAGGCGTTGGCGTTGCCGTGCACCGCCGCGACCTCGAAGAAGCCGGCCAGCGCCGCGCAGGCGCCGCCGAGCGCGGTGAAGCCGACGACGAGCCGCCCGACCGGCAATCCCTGAATCTGCGCGGCCCGCACGTTGCCGCCCGCGATGCGCGCGGCGAAGCCGATCGTGGTGCGCTCGGTCAGCCCGTAGGCGGCCAGGCAGGCGAGAATGCCGATGCCGAGGCCCCAGTGAACCTCCAGGCCCGGCATGGGGCCGACAGCGAACGCCTCGCCGATCGGCCAGGTGGAGGGCTTGTTGAGGCTGCCGGCGTCGCGCAGCAGGCCCTCGATCAGGTGGTTCGAGAGCGCGATCGCGATGTAGGACATCAGCAGGCTCGCGATGGTCTCGTTGACGCCGCGATAGGCGCGCAGCGCGCCGACGGCGCCGATCCAGGCCGCCCCGGCCCCTGCCGCGGCGAGTGCCATCAGCGGCACCGCGAGCATCGGTGGAAAACCCTGGAGCGGCTGCGCCGCAGCCGCCGCGGCGACGCCTCCCAGCACGATCGCGCCCTCGCCGCCGATCACCACGAGTCCGAGCCGGGCGGGCAGAGCCACGCAGAGCGCGGCGAGCAGCAGGGGCGCGGCACGCTGCAGGCTGTTCTGAAGGGCGAAGGGCGAGCCGAAGCCGCCGCGCCAGACGAGGTCGAGGAAAGCGAGCGGGCTCTTTCCGAGGGCGAGGAGGAAGAGGGAGAACAGCAGGAAGCCGGCGATGACCGCTCCGATCGGGATCGCCAGGGCCTCGGCCCGGCGCGCGAGCCAGGCCCGGGCCTGGAGCGAGGCCGGCGGATGGTCCGGGCTGCTCACGGTGCTCTCCACGAGCGGCCGTGCAGGGGCGGTGGTGTCAGCGGCCATCGCTCAGTCCTCGCCCGCCGAGCGGCAGAAACCGTGCCAGGCCGTCCTCACCGCCCCACCCCGATGCGCAGGCTCGCCCGCACCGCGCGACGGCGGGGGCCGCATCAGGCCGAGCCCTTCACACCCTCGACGAGGTAGTTGGTCTTCTCCAGCTCGATCGCGTTCTCGGCCAGGGCCGTGCCGGGGCCGGCGATCTCGTTGCCCTTGTTGTCCTTGAGCGGGCCCCTGATGATGGCGAAGCCGCCCTTCATCATCTCGGCCTTGACCGCGTCGGCGTTGCGGCGTGCCGCCTCGGACACCGCGGGCCCGTAGGGGCTCATCTTCACGAATCCGTCCGGCAGGCCGCCGCGCACGAAGTTCGGGGGCGCCTTGCCCGCCTGCATGTCGGCGACGAAGCCCTTGTAGATCGAGGCCCAGTTCCACTCGGCGCCGGTCAGGTACTTGTCCTTGGCGAGCGCCGACTGGTCGGCGTGGTAGCCGCAGACGAAGGCCCCGCGCCGCGCGGCGGTCTCGACCACGACCTTGGGGCCGTCGACGTGGCAGGTGATCACGTCGGCGCCCCCGTCGATGAGCGCGTTGGTCGCCTCCGCCTCCTTGACCGCGAGCGACCATTCGCCGGTGAAGATCACCTGCAGGGTGATGGACGGGTCGACGCTGCGCGCGCCGAGGAGGAAGCCGTTGACGTTGTTGAGCACCTGCGGGACCGGCTTGGCGGCGACGAAGCCGAGACGCTTCGACTTCGAGGCGTGGGCGGCGGCGATGCCGTTCAGGTACTGCCCTTGCGCGATGTAGCCGAAATACGAGCCGGCGTTCTTCGGGTTCGCCTCGGTCCAGAGGCCGCCGCAATGGCGGAACTGCACCTTCGGGTTCTTCTTGGCCTCAATCAGCACATGCGGGTCGAAATAACCGAAGGAGGTCGGGAAGATGAGACCCGCCCCGTCCAGGTTGATCATGCTCTCCATGGACTTCTGGACGTCGGTGGTCTCGCGGACGTTCTCCTCCTCGACGACCTGGAGGCCGGGGATCGCCTTGAGGGCGGCAGCCCCTTGGGCGTGGGCTTGGTTGTAGCCGTAATCGTCCTTCGGCCCGACATAGATGAAGCCGACGGTGAGCGGGCCGGCGGCCCGGGCGCGGCCGAAAGGCAGCGCGCCGAGCGAGAGGGCGGCCGCACCGCCGAGCAGGTGCCTGCGGGAGAAAGAATGGGCTGACACGAGGCGTG
Source organism: Methylobacterium sp. AMS5 (assembly GCF_001542815.1). Taxonomy (GTDB): domain Bacteria; phylum Pseudomonadota; class Alphaproteobacteria; order Rhizobiales; family Beijerinckiaceae; genus Methylobacterium. The sequence continues at coordinate 1,740,964 of NZ_CP006992.1, read as the reverse complement.
ATCCGTCTTTCAAGGCCGGCTGCACAATCTTGGCCAGCATTGACCCGGTTCCAGGCGGAGAAAAGAGCAAAGTTTCAGCACCGAAACTCCGATCAACCGTCAGGGAAAATCCTGTCGAATCGGATGATGCGCCCAAAAAGACGTCCGCCCATGCATCCTTTCGCGCCAACCATCCTCCGGGGCGGCACGCCTCATCGACTCGGGGCGAAGACGCGGCCGAGCGCGGCCGGCGCCAGCGAGCCGCCCCGGCGCCGGCCGAGCGACAGCAGGACCAGCGCCAGGATGGTAGCGAGGTAGGGGGCCGCCGAGAGCAACTGGCCGGGCAGGCCGAGACCCGCGGCCTGGGCGTGGAGCTGAAGCACGGTCGCCCCGCCGAAGAGCAACGCCCCCGCGGCCACCCGCAGCGGCTGCCAGGAGGCGAAGACCACGAGCGCGAGCGCGATCCAGCCCCGTCCCGCGGTCATCGCTGGCGCCCAGAACGGCGTGTAGGCCAGCGACAGGTAGGCACCCGCCAGCCCGGCGCAGGCGCCGCCGAACAGAACGGCGAGGAAACGGACCTTGCGCACCTTGAGCCCGAGGGCGTGGGTCGCGGTGTGATCGTCACCGATGGCGCGCAGCGTCAGCCCGGCGCGGGTGCGCCAGAGGAACCACCACACCCCCGCGACGAGGAGGAGGGCCGCGTAGACGAAGGCGTCTTGTCCGAACAGCAGCCGGCCGATCCCCGGCAGGTCGGTGAAGCCGGGCAGGTGGAGATGGGGCGCCGGATCGCGCTTCATCCCGACATAGCCGGCGCCGACGAGGCCCGAGAGCCCCAGCCCGAGGATGGTCAGGGCCAGTCCCGAGGCGACTTGATTGGCCGCCAGCCCCACGGTGAGAACGCCGAACAGCGCGGCGAGCAGCAGGCCCGCTCCGGCCCCGCCGAGGGCGCCGAGCCCGGTCGATCCGGTCTCGGTGGCGACGGCGAAGCCGGCGGCCGCGCCGAACACCATCATGCCCTCGACGCCGAGATTGAGCACGCCGGCGCGCTCCACGACGAGTTCGCCAATGGCGGCCAGGATCAAAGGGGTGGCCGCCGCCAGCACCGTGACGAGCACCATCTGGACGATGTCGAGGCTCATGGTGTCACCCGCGTGCTCGCGCCGCCCGGCACGATCCGAACGTGGTAGCGCGTGAGCACATCGGCCCCGAGCACGAGGCAGAGCAGCAGCCCTTGGAAGGCGCGGGTCAGGTCGAGCGGCAGCTTCAGGTCGATCTGCGCCCCCTCCCCGCCGATCGTCGTCAGGGCGATGACGAGCGCCGCAAGCAGGATGCCCGGCGGGCTGAGGCGCCCCAGGAAGGCGACGATGATCGCGGTGAAACCGTAACCGGGGGAGATCTCGGGCTGGAGCTGGCCGATCCGCCCGGCCACCTCGCAGATGCCGGCAAGACCCGCCGCGCCGCCGGAGATCGCGAAGACCGAGAGCGTCAGGCGCGCATCCGAGAAGCCGGCAAATCGCGCCGCCCGCGGGCTCGCGCCGACGGCGCGCACCTCGAAGCCGAACAGGGTGCGCGCCAGGACGAGGGCCGCCAGCACGATTCCCAGAAGGCCGATCAGCACGCCCGCATGGAGCGACTCGCCCTCCATCAGCAAGGGCAGCCGGGCGGCGTCCTCGAAGCCGACGCTTTGCGGGAAGTTGTAGCCCTGCGGATCGCGCAGGGGCCCGCGCACCATGTAGTCGAGCAGCAATTGCGCGACGTAGACGAGCATCAGGCTGGTCAGGATCTCCGAGACGCCGAGCCTGACCCGCAGCAGCGCCGGGATCATCGCATAGGCGATGCCGGCACACGTGCCGGCGAGCAGCATCGCGGGCAGGATCCAGAAGGTGGGCCCCTGGAAACCGTGCGCGGCGACCGCGACCCAGCCGCCTGCGAGGCCGCCGGCCACGTACTGGCCCTCCGCCCCGATGTTCCACAGGTTGGCGCGGTAGCAAAAGGCGAGACCGGTCGCGATCAGGGCGAGCGGCGCGGCCTTCAGCGCGACCTCCTGCAGCGACCAGACCTCGCTCAAGGGCGCAACGAAATAGGTGAGGAAGGCCTGTTCCGGCGGGACGCCGAGGGCCGCCACCGCGATCCCGCCGATCAGGACCGCGGCGAGGAAGGCGAGCGCGGGCGCGAGCAGGTCGAGCCAGGGCGACCGGCGCGCGCGGGGGAGGAGATCAAGGCGCATCGCGCATCCCGTTCATTCCTGGCTCGGCTCTCGCACGTAGGGGGATCGGGTCCGGCAGGGGTTCAATGCACCGGCGCGGCGGTTCGGATCGCAGGTGTCGAAGGTTCGTCGGATTGTGGTTCGCCGGACTGCGGCTCCGGCTCGCCGGCCCCGCCCATCAGGAGCCCCAGGGCCGCGCGGCTGGTCGCAGCGGTCGGGACGGGCCGCGAGAGCGCGCCGGCATGCAGGACGGCGATCGAGTCCGCGATCTCGAACAGCTCGTCGAGATCCTGGCTGATCACGATCACCGCGGCACCGCGGCCGGCGAGATCGAGCACGGCCTGCCGGATATGGGCGGCGGCGGCGGCATCGACGCCCCAGGTCGGCTGGTTGATGACGAGGATGCCCGGCTCGGCCAGGATCTCGCGCCCCACCACGAATTTCTGCAGGTTGCCGCCCGAGAGCGTGCCGGCCGCCGGGTCCGGGCCGGCGCCGCGCACGTCGAAGGCGTCGATCACCCGCCGGGCGAGCGCCCGCGCTGCGCCAAGCCGCAGCAGGCCCAGCCAAGTGAGTGGCGCTGTGGCGTGGCGGGAGAGCAGCGCGTTCTCCGACAGCGTCATGGATGGGACGGCGGCGTGGCCGTTGCGCTCCTCGGGCACGAACGCGGCTCCGAGCCGGCGCCGGGCATTGACGCCGAGCTGGCCCGCCGCCCGGCCGTCGAGGCGCACGGCCCCGGCCGCCGGGGCCCGGCTCTCGCCGGACAGGACGTCGAACAGCTCCGCCTGCCCGTTGCCGGCGATGCCGGCGATGCCGAGGATTTCCCCGCCCGCGACGCAGAGCGCGATGTCCCGCAGCGGCGTCCCGTGCAGGCCGGGCGCGGGCAGCGACAGACGCTCCAGCACGAGGCGCTCGGCGCGGCCCGCGCGGGCCGCCTTCGGCCGCACCTCGCTCACCCCCGTGCCGACCATCATCGCGGCGAGCGAGCGAGCGGTCTGCGCCTGCGGATTGCAGGCGCCGACGACCCGGCCACCCCGCAGGATCGTCGCCCGGGTGCAGAGGCGGCGCACCTCGTCGAGCCGGTGGGAGATGTAGAGCACGGCGCGGCCCTCGTCGCGCAGGCGTTCCAGCACCGAGAACAGCACCTCCGCCTCGCCCGGCGTCAGCACCGAGGTCGGCTCGTCGAGGATCACGAGCTTCGGGTTCTGGAGCAAGCAGCGCACGATCTCGATGCGCTGGCGCTCGCCGGCCGAGAGCGACCAGACCGGCCGCGCGGGATCGAGATGCAGGCCGTAATCCTTGCCCAGCCGGGCGATCCGCTCCGCCAGCGCCCGGCCCGTCAGCCCGGCGGGCATGACGAGGGCGATGTTCTCGGCGACCGTCAGGTTCTCGCACAGCGAGAAGTGTTGGAAGACCATGCCGATGCCGAGCGCCCGCGCGGCCTCGGGGTTCGCCAGCCGCACGATGTCGCCCTGATGCGTGACGACGCCTTCCGTCGGCTCCAGGAGGCCGTAGAGGATCTTCATCAGGGTCGATTTGCCGGCACCGTTCTCGCCGAGCAGGGCGTGAATCTCCCCGGCGCGGATCTCCAGATCGATGCCGTCATTGGCGGTGAAGGCGCCGAAGCGCTTGACGATGCCGTAGGCCCCGAAGAGCGGGGTCGGGCCTTCCCGCAGACCCGGCACAGCGGATGCGGCCGCCATCACGCCGTTCCGAACAGGGTGCGTGCCAGCCGGCCGTGCTCCTCGCGCAGGCGCCCGGTCTCGAGGCCGAGGGGCTGCCCGTCGATCACCCGCCAGCGCCCCGCCACCATCACCCGATCGGCCCGGTGAGCCCCACACAGCACGAGCGCCGCGAGCGGATCGTGGGCGCCGGAGAAGCGGAGTTCGTCGAGGGTGAACAAGGCCAGATCCGCCTCGCGGCCGGGCTCGATCCGGCCGATATCCTTGCGCCCGAGGCAGGCGGCGGAACCCTCCGTCGCCCAGCGCAGGGCGTCGAGATGGGTCACCGCCTCGGCGCCGTAGGTCAGGCGGTTGATCATCAGGGCGTGGCGCACGCCCTCCATCAGGTTCGAGCTGTCGCTCGAGGCCGAGCCATCGACACCGAGGCCGACCGGGGAACCCGCCGCCTCCAGCTCGCAGGTCCGGCACTGGCCCGAGGCGAGGACCATATTCGAGGTCGGGCAATGGCACACGCCGACGCCCGCCGCGCCGAGGCGCCTCACTTCCTCGTCGTTGAAGTGGATGCCATGGGCGAGCCAGGCCCGCGGCCCCATCCAGCCGACCTCTTCGAGATAATCGACCGGGCGCTGCCCGAACGCCTCCAGGCAGAAGGCGTTCTCGTCGAGCGTCTCGCCGAGATGGGTGTGCAGGCGGCAATCGTGGCGCTCGGCCAGGGCCGCGCTCTCGCGCATCAGCCGCTTGGTGACGTTGAAGGGCGAGCAGGGGGCGAGCCCGATCTGCACCATCGCGCCGGGCGCGGGATCGTGGAACAGGCCGAGCACCCGCTCGCTGTCGGCCAGGACGGTGTCGTCGTCCTGCACCAGCGTCTCGGGCGGCAGGCCGCCGTCCTTCTCCGACAGGCTCATCGAGCCGCGGGTGACGAAGGCGCGGATGCCGAGGCTGCGCGCCTCCTCGACCTGGATGTCGACGGCCGCCTCAAGCCCTCGCGGGAACAGGTAATGGTGGTCGCCCGCCGTGGTGCAGCCCGACAGCAGCAGTTCCGTATAGGCGAGCCGCGTCGCCAGCCGGAAGGCGTCCGGCGTCAGCCTCGGCCAGATCCCGTAGAGCGCCTGAAGCCAGGGAAAGAGCGGCTTGTTGATCGCGATCGGGTGCGCGCGGGTGAGCGTCTGGAAGAAGTGGTGATGCGTGTTGACGAGGCCGGGGATGACGACGTGGCGCGAGGCGTCGAACGTCTCATCGACCGGGTGGGCGGGCCGGGCGCCCGCGGCCACCACTTCGGCGATGCGGGTACCCTCCACCACGAGCCCGCCGCCGGCCCCGTCCGCGAGGATTGCCAACGGATCGCGGAGCCAGAGACGGCGGGGGCGGGCGCTCGGTTCCATCATCCGGCCTCGTGTTCCTGTCGGGGATCAGAAGATGTGGAAGGCGACGCCGGCGAGGAAGCTCTTTTCCTCGGTGCCCTTGAAAGTCGCCGTCTCCTGATTGCCGAACTTGTTCAGCCAGTACTGGAAGCCGATGAAGACATCGACCTTGTTGGGCTGATCGTAGACGAGCTTGCCAAGATCGAGCACGAGGTTGGTGCGCGACAGGAATTCCAGCCCGCGCGGCGGGTTGAAGGCGAAGGCGGCGGGGTTGTTGCTGATGCCGCGGCCCTTGGGCAGGACGATGTTGTTGAAGCCGGCCAGCGTCAGCGGCAGGCCGGTGAAGGTCAGCGGCAGGCTGTAGACGATCTCGAATTCGGGGACCGTGTTGAAGCTCTGGTCGCGGTCGGGCTGCGTGTTGAAGCCGTTGCGGTTCCATTCCTTGTAGGCGTGGACCGACAGGTTCAGGAAGCCGGCCGGCACGTCGAAGGCGAAGTTCAGGCCGCCGACGACGTCGCGCTTCTTCGAGCCGAAGGCGTCGTTCTGCGAGTTGGCGTCGAAGCCGAAGGAGAGCGACACCTCCTTGACGATGCCCGGTACCATGAAGGCCTTGGTGTTGGTCAGGGCGTTCAGGCTGAGCGTGCCGCGGTAGAGGCCGTAGGCTTCGGTGTTTCCGTAATCGGCGAAGGTCGGAATGCCGCCGGGCGCGTTGGTCGTGCCGGCGGGGAATTGCGAACCGGACTTCAGGATGTCGAGGGTGAAGAAGTTCGTGCCGTAGGCCCAGGCATCCGCGTGCGAGATGTTGAGGATGTGCTTGGGCGCCTCGCGCGAGCGGAAGCTGCCGTCGGGGCGCTGGATCTGGATGCCGGGCGTGACGGTCGGGAATTGGTAGCGGTAGCTGACCTGCGTGTCCGCGAAGAGGAAGAACGGCACTTCCTTCGCGGCCACCGCCTCGGGAGCCCGCTTCTCCCCGAGATCGGCCGCAACCGCCGTACCGACCGTGAATAGCGACAGCGCAACCGCTGCAAGCCCTCGAACCGACATTCTTCGTTCTCCCGGACCTTCCGTGGATCGGGCGGCAGCAACGGGGGTGCCAACACAATGCAGGCCGCGGCCCTCGGCGCCGGCGCGGCAGCACAAGTCACAAATCCGCAACACATTCTCGGACTTGCCGGGCTGGGTCGCCAGTGCATGGCCGGGATCAGGACTCCTTTTTACAGCCGGCAGGCGCTGGCGGACGAGCCTTCATCGCGACGGGGCCCCCATGGAACCTTTTCCAGGCCGCCCACCATCCGCTCATGCTGCGCATGTCATGAACATGATGCCGGCAGGACCGCGGAGTGGACGCCGTTTGCGAGCACGGCCATTCGCGCGATGCGACGGGAGCCGACGGTATGCCGCCGCCGGATGCACAGCCCGGCGCCAGCCTGACGACACTTCGTGCATCGGAGACGATGATCGGGCACGATTTTTCGGGAGCCGAGCGCCATCATCGCGGCGGCCCGGACGCGCTCCGGCCTACGGCCCCGCGCGATCGCTCCGAGGTAGCCCATGCCCGCCCCGCGGCCCCTTCTCGACGCCGAACCCGCACCCCTGCCGTTCGATCCGGCCCGGACGGCCCTCGTCGTCATCGACATGCAGCGCGACTTCCTCGAACCCGGCGGCTTCGGCGAGAGCCTGGGCAACGACGTCTCGCTGCTCGCCGCCGCGGTGCCGCCCGCCCGCGCCGTCCTGACCGCCGCGCGCGCGGCCGGCCTCCTCGTCATCCACACCCGCGAGGGACACGCGCCCGATCTCTCGGACGCCCCGCCGGCCAAGCTGGAGCGCGGCGCGCCGACGGCGCGCATCGGCGAGCCGGGCCCGATGGGCCGCATTCTGATCCGCGGCGAGCCCGGCCACGACATCGTCCCCGAACTGGCCCCCCTCGGCGGCGAGCCGGTGATCGACAAGCCGGGCAAGGGTGCCTTCTACGCGACCGGGCTCGCGGCCCTGCTGGAGGAACGCGGCATCGAGACCCTGATCGTCTGCGGCGTGACGACGGAAGTCTGCGTGCACACCACCGTGCGCGAGGCCAACGACCGCGGCTATCGCTGCGTCGTCGTCGCCGATGCCTGCGGCTCGTACATTCCGGCCTTTCACGAGGCGGGCCTCGCCATGATCAAGGCCCAGGGCGGCATCTTCGGCTGGGTCTCGCGCTCCACCGCGGTGACCGCCGCCCTCGGCCAAGCGTGAGCCGCTCCTGAACGGCGGAACGCGCCGTGGGCGGGCCCCGCCGGAGTGGCGCGGCCATTGCACCGGACCGGCCACGAAGCGCCCGATCCCCGAGGATGCCGATGACCGATCACGCTGCGGAGACGCCGACGCCCGATCTCGACACCTACGCCGCCGCGGCGGCAGCCCTGCTGGGCCTCACCCTTGATCCGGCCTGGACCGGGTCGGTCGTCGCCAACCTGCGGGTGCTCCACGCGGCGGCAGCGCTCGTCGGTGGGTTCCCGCTGCCCGACACCGCCGAGGCGGCGCCGGTCTACACGGCGTGAGCGCGACGACGGATTGGAGCCGCGCCCCGGCCGCCGACATTGCCGGGGCCGTATCGGCGGGGACGGTCAGCGCCCGCGACGTGGTCGCCGCCGCGCTGGATCGCATCGCCCGCATCGACCCGGCGGTGAACAGCTTCACCGAGCGCTTGGCCGAGCGCGCCACCGCCCGCGCCGCGGACCTCGACGCCGCGCAGGCTCGGGGCGACAGGCTCGGCCCCCTGGCCGGAGTGCCGTTTGCGGTCAAGAACCTGTTCGACGTCGCCGGGCTTCCGACGCGGGCGGGCTCGCGGATCAATCGCGAGCGGGCGCCGGCCTCCCGAGACGCCGCCCTGGTCCGGCGGTTGGAGGCGGCGGGCGCCATCCTGGTCGGGACGCTCGGCATGGGCGAGTACGCCTACGACTTCACCGGCGAGAACATCCACGACGGCAACACCCGCAATCCGCACGCCCTCGGCTACATGTCCGGCGGCTCGTCCGGCGGATCGGGCGCGGCGGTGGCCGCCGGCCTGGTGCCGGTCGCACTGGCCTCGGACACCAACGGCTCGATCCGCGTGCCCTCCGCCTTCTGCGGCTGCTTCGGGCTCAAGCCCACCTACGGGCGGTTGAGCCGGGCCGGGAGCTTCCCCTTCGTCGGCAGCCTCGATCATCTCGGCCCGATGGCGCGCTCGAGCCGCGATCTCGCCCTCGCCTACGACGCGATGCAGGGCCCCGATCCCGAGGACCCCGCCATGGCGCCCCGCCCGGCCGAGCCTGCGGCGCCGGACCTCTTCCGGGGCGTCGCCGATCTGCGCATCGCGGTGGCCGGAGGCTACTTCGCGCAAGGGGGCGACCCGGACGCCTTCGCCGCCGTCGCGCACGTCGCCCGCGCGCTGGGCGCGCGCCGCAGCATTGCGATCCCGGAGGCGGCCCGCGCACGGGCGGCGGCGTACCTGATCACCGCGGCCGAGGGCGCCGCGCTGCATCTCGACCGGCTGCGCGGCCGGGCCGGCGATTTCGATCCGGCGGTGCGCGACCGGCTCATCGCCGGGGCGATGCTGCCCGCCCCCTTCGTCGAGCGGGCGCAGCTGTTCCGCCGCTGGTATCGCGACGCTGTGCTGGCGCTGTTCCGCGAGGTCGATGTGATCCTCGCGCCGAGCACGCCGGTCCGGGCACCGCGCTCCGGCCAGACGACCTTCGTCCTCGACGGCGTCGAAATGCCGGTGCGGCCCAATATCGGCGTGTTCACGCAGCCGATCTCGTTCATCGGCCTGCCCGTGGCCGCGGTGCCGGTCTGGCTCGACGGCGGCCTGCCGCTCGGTGTGCAGGTCATCGCCGCGCCCTGGAACGAGGCGCTTTGCCTGCGGGTGGCGCATCACCTCGAACGCGAGGGCGCGGTCCGGGCGCCGGTCGCGGCAGTGGAGGACACGCGATGATCATCGACGATCCCGCGGTGAAGGCCGAGGTCGAGGGGGTCTTCGCGCTCTACGAGGCGGCGCTCGTGAGCAACGACGTCGCGACGCTCGAACGGCTGTTCCACGACGATCCCCGCACGATCCGCTACGGCGCGGCGGAGAACCTCTACGGCATGGACGCGATCCGCGCCTTCCGCCGGGCGCGGCCCTCGCAGGGCCTCGCCCGCGACCTCTCGGGCACCGTCATCACCACCTTCGGCCGCGACTGCGCCGTGGCGATGACGCTGTTCCGGCGCGAGGCGGCCCCCGGCCGCGTCGGACGCCAGAGCCAGACCTGGCTGCGCTTTCCCGACGGATGGAAGGTGGTGGCGGCCCATGTCAGCGTCATCGACGACGCGACCGATGGGGACGCGAGCGCCCTCTGACCCGGCGGCCGGGGGCCTGATCGATTGCGACGGGCCCGCGGTGACGTCAGTGGGCTTGCGCCACCTCGGCCTGACGGATCGCCGCCTCACGGGATTCCGCCCTGTCGCCGAATCCGTTGAAGAACAGGTTCAGCCCCACCGCCGAGATCGCAGCGAGCAGGATGCCCGATTCCAGTAGCGGATGCAGCGCGTGCGGCATCTGCTTGAAGAAGTTCGGCGCGACGAGCGGGATCATGCCGAAACCGACCGAGACCGCGACAACGAACAGGTTGTTGCGGTTGCGCGCGAAATCGACGCCGCCGAGGATGCGCGTGCCGGTCGCGCCGACCATGCCGAACATCACGAGGCCGGCCCCGCCGAGCACGCATGGCGGCACGGCCTCGACCAGGGCTGCGAGCTTCGGGACCAGTCCGAGGCCGAGCATGATGAAGCCCGCGGCCACCGTGACCCAGCGCGAGCGGATGCCGGTGACGCCGACGAGCCCGATATTCTGCGAGAACGAGGTGTAGGGGAAGGTATTGAAGATGCCGCCGATGACGGTGCCGAGCCCGTCCGCGCGCAGGCCGCGCGTCAGCCGCCGCTCGTCGACCGGGTCGGCGGTGATCTGCGACAGGGCCAGGAACATCCCGGTCGATTCGATCATCACGACGATCATCACCAGGCACAGGGTGACGATCGAGACCGGATCGAAGCTCGGCCAGCCGAAGGCGAAGGGGCGCACCATGTCGAACCAGGGCGCCGCGGCGACACGGTCGAGTTCCACCAGCCCGGCAAAGCCGGCCAGCACCATGCCGAGCGCGATCCCGATCAGCACCGAGGCCGAGGCGACGAAGCCCGTGGCGTAGCGGGTGATGGCGAGGATCGCGCAGAGCACGAAGGCCGCGATGCCGAGATAGACGGGGGCGCCGTAGTTCGGGTTGCCAAGGCCGCCGGCGGCCCAGTTCACCCCGACCCGCATCAGCGAGATGCCGATGACCAGAATGATGGTGCCGGTCACGACCGGCGGGAACAGCGGCAGGAGGCGTCCGATCACCGGTGCGGCGACGAGGCCGAACAGGCCGGAGGCGATGACGGCGCCATAGATGCCGGTGAGGCCGATCGCCGGGTTCGTGCCCATGGAGAGCATCGGGCCGACGGCCGCGAAGGTGACGCCCATCATCACCGGCATGCGGATGCCGATGCCGGGCAGGCCCCAGCTCTGGATCAGCGTGACGATCCCGCAGGCGAACAGGTCGGCGCTGACCAGCATGGCCACCTGCTCGGGCGGCAAGTTGAGCGCCCGGCCGATGATGAGCGGGATCGCCACGGCGCCCGCATACATCACGAGCACGTGCTGCAGCCCGAGCAGACCGAGGGCCGCGGGGGGAACCCGTTCCTCGGGCCTAAGGGCCACCCGACCTTCGATCTCGGACGCGGAATCCGGCGGGGAAGACGCCATCAACACCATGGGGGAGATGCTCCGAACATCCGGGCACGGCTGCAGGTGTTGTGCCAAAGAGCGACCACGGCCTGTGCCGCCTTCGGCGAGCAGACGATCTCCTGTCGCAGGCACTCGTTGCGCAGCTTGCCGTCGAAGCTCTCGCAAGACCTGTCCTCCCGCGGCGCGCCCGGCGCGATGTCCTGGATCTGCGGCCCCGTCTTGGCGCCCACTTGCGCAGCGCCTTCGAGATCGTCTCAGGACCATCGTCGCCGCCGATGTGCTCGGGGATGCCGCCCAGGCACATCGCGTCAGCCAGCGCATCGATCACGCTGAGACCGTTGATGCGCCGTTCCACCTTCAGTCTGCGTCTTCCGCCTTGACGACCGGGAGCGACAGAGCGCTGCGCTGAGGGATGGTACAGAGGTCGTGCAAGGCACGACCGGATTCCGGGCAGCGTCCTCGAAGAACTGGCCGACGCATTGCTTTGATCGGGGATTTGGTGGAGCGGGCGATCGGGATCGAACCGACGACATTCAGCTTGGGAAGCAGAGTCGATCGAGATCCGGAGTTTAGGCGAATTAAATCGAGACAAGTTTATCGGCTTCAAGTCGTTGATCTTCATGTGTTTAGCGATTGTATGAGGGGGCGTATCCCGTAGCATTCTGTTGTACGGGGCCCGTTGTACGGAGGCACCGATGAGCGAGGGCGAAACGAAGGTACGGTTCCAGCCCTGCCCCCCTGTCCGGCTTCCGGCAGCGGGCGACGGAACGAAGGTCGTAATGCCTCTCGAGAGCGTGACCGTGGTGATGACCAACGACATCGTGGTGCAGGCCAAGCGATACGTCGATGGCGGCCGTCTTAAAGGAACGATGATCGAGTGGAGGGACGCGAGCGAACCTGGGCTCGTGCTGCGCCTGCGACCCAAGTCGGCGACTTGGTTCCTTCGCGGCCGACTCAGGACGTTCCGCCTTGGGAGTGTCCAGGACACCTCCCTCTCCATTGCCCGCGAACTATGCCGTGGCGCCGCCCAGGTCGACCGGCTGAAGTCGGACGGCCGTACGTACATCAAGGTGATGAGGGGCGTCCTCGACGCCCGCGGAGGCGAGGCGTTTTACTACGCGAACAATAAGGCGTGGATCGACGAAGAGGGGACCTTCAACGGTCCCGAGGTGCCCATGACCGGAGACGTCTGGACCTTCCACTACCTGCGCAAGGCATTCATCGAGGAGAGAACCGCGGACATGTCCCCCCGCTGGGTGTCCCAGTACGCGGCGATACTGCACAACCCCGCCTTTGAGGCACTGGAAGCGGTAGAGGTGCCGAAGCTCTGCCTCGCTGACTTTACCGCCGCGGAGGCGCGCATGAAGAGCGCTGGAATGCCGAAGTCGATGATCTGGCGGACGGTCTGCCAGACGAAGGCGATGATGGAATGGGCGCTCTGCGAACGGTCGGGTTACTGTGGCTTCAAGGGTGACGAGGTCGCGTGGTGGTCGCGCTGGAAGTTCCGGCATAAGACGGGATCGGTGGAGAGATCGCCGACCGTCTCCGACCTCGCGCGCACGTTGGTGCTGGTCGAGCATCTACGGGACACTACGCCGCCAGGTCGCCGCCGGCACAGTTGGAGCGCTGTGGGCCATCGTGCTGACCGCCCAGAGGATCGCGCAACTCGTTGGAACTCCAGCCAACCGCATCTTCGATCTTGCCGAACCGGATCCTGATTGGCGGACGCTGAACTGGACCGCCGACGAGATGAAAAGCGTGCTCGGAAGCCGGCGGCCGCACGCTCTTCCGGTCCCGGAGAAGGGGATCGCGATCCTTGAGGCGTACCGGTCCTATGCCGAAGGCGGAAAGAGCCGGTGGCTTTTTCCGAGCGGCCAGGGCGTCGGACATGTCAGCAGCGCGGGAGTGGAAGGACTGCTGCGACGACTTCGCGGTGTCCGCTACAAGCGCAGGCCCAAAGCCGAGACCCAGCGCCGGACGGGCCGTCGACCGACGCCGCGAAGCGGGTTTTCGCGGACGACGTCCGACAGCCTCTTCGCAAAGTACGGGATCGAAGAATGGACTCCCCACGATGTCCGGCGGTCGCTCGCGACCTTCCTCGACGAGGAGGAGATGGGCGGTGCGGGCTCGGCAATCCTGGCGCACGCCGACGACCGCAAGACGGACGCGAAGATGGCGGATCGCATGATGGCGGTCACCCGCCTCCATTACAGCAAAGCACAACGCATTCCCTTGAAGATGAAGGGAATGCGCCTTTGGACGGAGGCAGTGTTTGCTGCCTATGAACACGAGACGAAGACATTCGGCGAGGCGTTGCGACAGGGTACGATTGTGCCTCTCGATAGGTAGCTTTAGAGATTCGCCTCCTTTGCGTCTTCGGCTTGAGACGTGGCGGATAACTGATGCGCGAATACGCGTGCTTCTGCTTGCACTCTTGGGCCTGTCGCACTCTCGGTGCCGTCGGCCTTACCCAGCGTGATTCAGCCGTGCTTCAAGCAGATCAAGTTCGGCTCGACCGCACACCTGTCGCTTTACGAGTTTGAGGCGGGTGATTCGCTCCTCAATCTGGCCATTCGACCAGGGCCCGGCCAGCGCCGCAACAACATCTACGGCCTTGATCATCGTCGAGCGACAGCGGCCACGGCTATCTTCGCCAGCCGCCTCGCTCCATCCGGCGTTCGATCCTAAGCTCTCCTCGCTCAAAAAATCAGGGCCTATGCTCGGATAGAATCCCCAACCCCTATTTGATGTCGCTGTTCCGCCATTTCGGGGTGACTTGCAGATAATGCCTTAACGAGTATTGATTTTAATTAATGACATATTTTGTCCGTGCGTGATCGTTTCGATCTGTCGCAACATCCAATTGTAGCAGATGTTCGCGTTACGCCCACCCCCGACGGTCCGGCTGCTCGTTGCATCCTCTCTTGGCTGCATCACCCAAAAATTCCGTAGCCAAGCGGAGAATGATTTGTAATCTTGAGTTTAATCATCTTGGATTCCTCGGCTGAGTCGTCGTCCAAGAGGTGGTGGGGGCGGCGATGACGGCAGACGGAGGAGGCAAGACAAGGCCGAAGCCTGGGTGCGCTCGATCAACAACTGCGCGCGTCACGAGGCGCACAGTCCTCGGCGGCGCGGCCTCCTTGGTCGCCACGAGCGCGATCGGAGCGGCGCAGGAGGAGGCCTCCCCAGATTACCGACTCGCCTATCTGGATGCCGAGCGCCGCGACGCCGTGGCTCTACTCGATGCTAACGAGCGAGTTCACCTGACCTGGCGGACCCGCGACTTCGGTGACAGCGCGGCCTTCTCGATCGACCGCGCGAGCATCCCGCGGATCGAGCTGACCGGCAAGGCCGAGGAAGCCGGGATCAGGGTCCCGCGCAACGGCGGCGACATCCAGGAACTCCGCTACGTCCCGGGCCGGTGGACCCTCACCGTCACCAGCGCTTCGCTGCCCGACCCGAGGGGACGGACGTTCACGATGACGTTTGTCATCGAGCGCCCGACGCCGCAGGCGCCCTGGACAATCCGCCTTTCATCGACGGGGTGGTGGGATGGGCGCGATGACCTGACGTTCGGGAGGATGCTCCTCAATACCTTTCTCGCCCACGACCCCAACGCGCCCGCTCTGACGGGACTTCTGGCCGAGATCCCCGAGCGCCGCGCCGGCCCCGTGCTCAAAGGCCTGTTCGGACCGCGCATCGAGGGAAGGGGGTCGCTCCGCCTGCAACTCAACAGGGACTTCACCTGGCGCCTGGAACCGAAAGACCGGGCGACGGGCGAGTTTTATATCCTGCACGTCTTCCTGACCTTCCGTCGGCTCGACGTGCGGCGCCTGTTCCGAGAGGGCGAGGACAGGGCCACCGGTGCCATGAGGGACACGCTTCTCTTCGACGCGGAAGCGCCGCCGGGGGCCGGAAGGGGCACCACGCTCGGCCTCTACGGGACCGTCGGCGGCATCAAGGCCGAGGATGCGTTTCCGATCCTGGAGCGCCCGCAGGGGCGCGCCCCGGTCCTGGGCTTTGTCGCCGGCAGCCGCGACGGCGCCGGCAACTCGGTAGCGGTGCGCGTGCGCTTCGACGACGCCGTTCCACCGCGTCTCGCGGCAGAGTTGCAGGCGAGGCTGCGCCACTGGGGCGATCCGGAGAGGACCGTCGCCGGCTGCATCCTCCAGGCGAACCGGAAGGGCCGGATCGGGACGGTGGCGGTGGTCACCCGTGAGGCCGGGACCGAGCGCACGGACGCGGCCTTCGAGGTCGCTGACATGGAGATCGTGCGCCAGGGCGAGCCGGGCCGGCCGGTCAGAACCCGGCTCCGCTTCGCCCCCGTTGCGGAGGACCACCGGGTCGCGACGAGCCTTGGCGTCTACGACGTCGCGGCCCTGCCGCCGCTCAGCCCGCGGCCGGGCTCCCCAGGCCGGGTCGAGCCGATCGAGATCGTCACCGCCGATACGGGGGGCGACCGCACGCTGCGGCGCTTCTCGGCGCGCCTCGCCCTGACCCATGCGGCGATCCCGCTGCCCGAGCGGCACGACGAGGCCGACCCCGGCAGCCCTCGCCGGCAGCGGCACACCTCCCGGCTCGACTTCGACGCCGCGGAAGCGTTCTTCCACATCCCGCTCGTCGAAACGCCGCATCCGGGCTCGGCGGACGCGGTCGTACCTCTCGGCCTGCCGGGTCCGGTCCCGAGCCACGGCGAGCTCGCCCTCGACCGCGCCCGCCTCACGGTCATCCGGCCCGACGACCTGCTCGCGCTCAAGTTCCGGTTCGCCGACCTCGTGCTGACTCTGCCCTGGCGCGGCGCCGGCGGGCCGCAGGCGCGCCTCGCCCCACGCGGCGGTCGCTCGCCGGCCCGGGCGGCGCAGCCCGATGCCGGCGAGCGACCGATCCCGTCCCGGGATGGGCGGCCGCTGCTCGCCGTGGAGTTCCCACCGCAGCACGTCTTGGAGCAGGCGATCTTCCGCCAACTCCCCGAGCCTGTCACGTTGCCGGAACTCGTGCCGGCCAAGGACGCGGAAGCGTTCGCAGCTCACTTGGCGCTCCTTGGCCGGCCGAAGCGGTGGCGCGGCCTCCCGGTGGACGGGACGCTGGCCTCCCAGCGCATCGAGGCTCGTAAGGCCCTTCAGGCCCTCAATGACGTCTCCGGCGAGCGGGCAGCCGTCAAGACGCTGATCGAGCGGTTCGCCGAGGAGGCCGCCGCCCGGACACTGCCCAAGGAACAACGGCTCTATGCCGGGCCCGCCTTCCTCGATCCGGATGCGCGGCGGCTCGCCGAGGCGATCTGGCGCGATCTCGTCAGGCCCCCGGTTGAGCCCGAGCCGCTCTGGCCGGATGTGACGCTGCCGCGGGACGTGCGCCAGCGAGTGCTCAGAGAGGCGGGACTCTCCAAGCCCGAGGAGCTGTGCAAGCCCGATCGGGACTTGGACCTGCCCGCCCAGGATGCGATCCTGCGCGAGAAGGACCGTCGTGACGCCGGCTTCGTCGCCTTCCGTCACGCCTATCACCGGCGCTACGAGGCGCTGGTGGCGGGCGACACGGCGCAGAAGCCGGATCCAGCCGCAGCCGATTATCGCGGTCGCGAGTGGCTCACGCGGAACAAGGTTCTGCTAGGTCCGGACTTGCTGCAGTTCGTCAGGGACTCGATCTCCCCCGCGGGGCGGATCCCGCTTCCCGCCGAGGCACGTCTGTCGGGCCCGAGCCGGATCGTATTCCGCATCAATCCCGACGACCACGAGGGCGAGCGGGCGGGAGGAGCGATCCCGTTCTCGCTCGAGGGGCTGACCAACTGGGCCAGCATGGACATGGCGGTGGTGCGCCGGGCGGAACGGCTCATGGCGCTGCCCCTCTCCGGCCGCCTGCCGCCGCGCTGGCAGCGCGAGGTTCTTGCCGACGACGCCGCGATCCTGACCTTCCAGGGCTTCACCCGCGCCGACCGGCCCACACGTGCCGCCGACGCCAAGGATCTGGGGCGAGAGAACCGCGACGTCAGCCGCGTGAGCACGACCGAGCGGCTCGCCGAGGTCTACGAGGCGTCTCGCCACGAGCCGGGCCCGTTCGAGACCGCCCTCGAGCTTCCCGCCCGCCTGCACCTGTCGCCGGCCCAGACGGCGACCTGGAAGACGCCGTCTGCCGCCGTCCAGCGCGCAATTGCGCCGGCCGGGGCCGCTGGCGCGGAGGTCCGGCCGCTCTGGACGGCGAGCCTCGTCGACGTAGGCGAAGACGCGGGCGTGCGCGCCGTCTGGTCACCCGACTTCCGGCCGGCGGCCCTGCTGTCGGCGGACGGACCAGGCTCGCCCCCGCGCGGGCCGTGGAAGCCTTGGGCGATCCGGCGCGGGCTCGGGACGCGCAGCGACCTTGCCGAACTCGAGGGGCAACGCTTCCTCACGGGCCTCGACGCCTACGACCGGCACGAGGTCGTGGCCCTGAGTTCGGTGCACGGCCTGCCCGTCGCCGGGCGCTGGAAGGCCGGGGGGGCCTCGATACGAAGGGCAGCCAGATCGAGCCGCCGCCGGGCTTCCGCCTTCGCGACATCGAGCGCACCACCGGGGACGGGCAGCTCGCAGGAGAGGACCTGCGGGACTGGACTGCGATCTACCAGCCGCGACCGCTGTCGGTAACGGAGCTGTCGCTCAGCGCGCTGGGCGGGTCGATCAACCTCGACACGACCTTCGTCCCACCGGCCGCCGCGCGCACGAAGGCGGGCAACCTGTTCGATGCCTTCTCGGTCGAGCGCTGGCGCCAGCGCACGGTGCTCGGCCGCGACGTCGTCGTCGAGGTGGTCTATAAGGGCTTCCTGTTCCCGCTTGGCCACACCGCGAGCCTCGTCAAGCTCACCGAGAGGCTGATCGTCGATGCGGGCGACGGCGCGCCGACGGCGGTCCTGATCCAGCGCAAGTTCCTGAAGGTCGCAGACCCGGTCAAGACCTATCCCGCCGAAGGCCAGCCCAACCGCAGCCGGCGCTGGTCCTGCCAGGAGCTCGAGATCCTCACGCTCACGACGCCGGACCTCGTGGATCCCGCCGCGGAGTTAGGAGGGACCGCGGACTGCCCCGGCGGGCCGCTCGAGGTCGAGGACGTCCTGGCTAGCGGGCGGCTGACCTTCACCGGGCCCGGCGCCACCGGCCTCTGCTTCTGGCCCCGGATCGCTGGCCGCGACGGCGCCGAGGTCTGGTTCGAGATGCGGGTCGCCGGCGAGGCCGTGCCGCTGCGCCTGCCACTCCTGTTCGTCGACAACCAGGCCGCCAACGACCCGGCGACCGTTGGGGCTGTGGTGAGGTACTACAACGACCGGGTGCCGGAGGACGGGGCCAAGGCCGGGACCGGGCCGGTCCGCTACCTCGACCGCCGCGGCCAGCCCGTGCGCATGGCCCCCGAAACCACTCCCGGCGACACCACCTACGAGACCGCTTGGTGGAGCGTGAAGGCCGAGGGGCGCGAGAGCCCGGCGCCGCGGACCGGCGATCCGGACACGCCGCAGAACGACCACTACGTCCGCAGCCCCCTGATGATCGGGCGGGACCAGCCGCCCTTCTATCCGCTCGTCGCGGCGGCGTCCTGCCGCCTCACCCAGGCCGAGCGGCTGTCCGGGAGCGGCCCGATCTGGCGGACGGTCGCTTACGATCCGTTCTATGTCCGCGCCGGCTTCGGGGAGGACAACCCGATTGCGGGCGGTGAGACGAAGAACGTCCCGGAAGCATTCCTGATCGTGCGGGACGAGGTCCACAAGCTGGAATTCGCGGGCCGGGGCAATCTCGCCGGCGGCGTCGCCCATCCCAACATGAACATCGTCGCGCTCTCGCGGCGCTACGGGCCTCTCAGCGTCAACGCCGCGCCGCCGAGAGCAGCTCCGCTCCCGCCCGGAGAAACCGCCCCCGAGGCCCGTCCCGTCGCTACCTCCTACCTCACCGCCAACGACGGCAAGAGCCCGTTCGATGCCGGGAATCCGTTGAAGGCGATCCTTCCTGACGACGCCCGCCTGCTCGGGCTCGTGTCCCTAGCGGACCTGCTGAAGGTCGCGGTCGGCCAGATCGCAAACCGGCATCCCGAGCTGCGCGAGGTGGTGGATTACGGCTCGCGGACGCTGCGGGAGGGCGCGCGGGAGGCGCGTGCGCTCCTGCGCGACACGGTGATCCAGCCGCTCAAGGACATAATTACGGCGGTTGAGGCCAAATGGGCCGAGATCGCCGCGCGGCAGGCCGGAGACGGATCGACGACGGCCAGCCTCGGCAAGGCCTTCCCGCAGATCGGCGAGGCGATCGGGGCGCTGCGCGGGAGTCTCGAGAAGTGCCTGAACGCGGGCACGAGCGACGCGGAGTTCATGGCGAACCTCGCCGCCACGCAGGCGGCCGGGCAGCGGCTGATCCGGACCCTCGACGCGATCGCGCAAGATCCGCTCGCGTCAATGTCCGACCAGCAGCTCGGCATCATCCGCGAGCTGAAGAGCCGGTTCGACGCCGTCCTGGCCCTGGTGCGCGGCCTGACGAAAGACCTGAAGTCGCTCCCCGGCCTGCTGCTGGGGCGTCTCGTCGCCCCCCTCGTCGCGGAGGCGGGCGTCGCGGTGCGCCGCTTCCTCGTCACCGTGCCGATCCCGGCGGAGGCGGAGTCGCTGCGCGCGAAGGTGTCCGTGCAGGTGGACTTGGCCGTACGCGGCGCTTTGGCGGAGGCGCTGTGCGTCGGCGCCGTAGCGAATCCCTGCACCGTGCCGGTCGACACGCTGGGCGCGCGTCTCACTGCGCTGCCGGTGTCAATCACGACGAAGCTCGAGGCCGCCGCTAAGGACCTCGACGACGATCCCGATCTGAAAGATGCGCTCAAGCGCCTCGTCACACGGCTGGCCGACACGCAGCTGCCCGCGGCCATCGGGCCGATCAAGGACGCCCTCAGCGGCTTCGACCCCGGCGGCGCGCTAGACAAGGAGCTAGAGACGCTCCGGGGCAGGCTCGAGGAGCGGTTCATCACCCCCGCCGTCGCGCCCCTGCTCCAGGCTCTCGGGGCCGGGACCCTGAGCGCCGCGCCCGCACGCATCGAAGAGTTGGCGCGGATGCTCTCGGGGGACGCCCTCCTCAAGGATCCCGCCGCCTTCCTTCGGGAATTAGGAGCTTTCCTGCCTCCCGTGGCGACGCTCCTCGCCAAGCTCGACGAGTCCGCGCGGATCGGCGAGATCGGCGCTGCGTGTGCCGCCCTCCGGCAAGGCCTGTCGCGAGCGGCCGACGCCGTCCTCCCGAGCGCGGACGACATTGACAGGCTTGCCGGCTGCATCGTGCGCCTGAAGACCTCGACTGGGTCCGGCACCTGCACGGTCACGGCCAGCGCGACGTTCAGCAGCGCCGCCCTCGCTGCGTTGACGACGCTGCAGGAGGCGGAGCAGGCGGCGTCCGGTTCGGATCAGGAGGCAATAAAGCGTGCCCGGGACGCACTCTTCGCTACAGCAGGCGCGCTCGCGGACGCGCTCGCCGGCTTAGCCGATGTCCGTCGTGAGCTCTCGGCCCTGCTGGCGGGCGGTCAGACGGGCTGCGTCGTCTCGGGCGCCGACCTTCCCGCCGCGATGCGTCGCCTCGCAGGCGCACAGAAGCTTCTCGTGCTCGCCGTCATGGCGTTCGGCCGGCAGGCCGCGCAGGCGCGCGAGGCTCTCGAAAGCATGCTCCTCGCCGCCGCTGACCAGACTGCCAAGCGGAAGGCCGGGGAGGCGATCGCGGCGCTGCTGGACTTGGCGGCCGGAGGCGTGCGCACCGTCGCGGCCGTGACGGCAGTTAAGGCGCCGGATGCGCTCGCGGGGGTCCAGGCCGCCCTGAAGGAGGCGGGGGACGCTCTGGAGCCGCAGTTGCCCGCCGTCGCCGGGGAGCTAAAGGCAGCGGCCGGCCAGATCGGCGAGGCGATCCCGCTCGCCAGAACCGGACAGGACGATCTCAAGGATCTCGCCAACAGGCTAGACGCCGCCGCCGACCGGATCCGCACGGCTCAGCCCGCCGCGCTCGCAGATGCCGCGCAGGCGGCGAAGACCGTCCTCGACGGCGTCGCCGCACGGATCGAGAGCCTTCGCAGGACGGTCCTCGCCGTCATCGAGCAGGCCGCGCTCGACCTGCTAACGCGTCTGGCGGCGCAGGGTGAGGCCCGGCTCCAAGACGCGCTCAAGGGGATCGTCACGGCCCTTCAGGCGCCGCTCGACGGCCTCGTCGCGTTCTACGCGGCCGTGACGGTGCGCCGGACCGAGATCGCGGCCGCGGTCGCGAAGGTTCGGGCCGAGACCCCGCTCGTCGACACCCTCCTGCGCAGCCTCGAGACGCAGCTCGGCGTGGACGACCTCTTCGTCGTCCACGATACGGTCGGCGGCGCGAAGCAGGATCGTCTCGCGCGGGAGCAGGATCTCGTGAAGCAGGCCCGCGACGCCGCCAAGGACGGCAAGGCCGTCGCGGTCTTCGCGGCGCTCGACGGGCTCGGCCAGATCTGGGCGGCCCCCGCGCTCGTCGAGTTGGTCGAGCGCTTCGGCCGGATCGACGCGTCGCAACTGCGCGTCGCCCTCGTGCGCGCTCTCGACCTGCGGGCATTCCGTCACGAGATCGAATCCCGCATCCGCGAGCTCATCCCCACCCGCGCCCGGCTGTCCTATGACCTTGGCGGCGAACTCGACGAGCTCCCGAAAGGCGGCAACCCCTTCCTCAAGCCCGAGGGCGACTCGAGGCTCGCGATCCAGACCCTGGCCGAGGTTGACCTGCTCGACGCGGCCACACCGGCGAAAGTCACGGTCACCGGTTCGGTCGGCCCGTTCAAGATCAACCTGATCCCCGGGATCTTCGAGGCGGTGACTATCGGCTTCCGTGGGCTCACCTTCACGGCGGGCACGGGGCGGTCACCGGATTTCGACGTGCGGTTCGGACGGACGGAGATCGGCAAGGACGCGAAGTTCCTGGACGACCTCCAGGCCTATCTCTCGCCGCGCGGGGGCGGGCTCAAGGTCGGGCTCCTGGCGGAGGAGCCCGGGATCGAGGCGGCCTACGGGGTCAATCTCGGCAGCTTCGGCGTCGGCACCCTGAGCTTCTCGAACGTGGTCCTGTTCGCTGGCGCGGAGCTGCCGTTCCAGAACAGCCCGGCCCGCTTCCGGGTCTCGATCGGCCGGCCGGAGGCGCCGTTCCTGATCTCCTCGACGATCTTCGGCGGCGGCGGCTATCTCAGCTTCGTCACGGACACGCAGTCGGGCTTCAGGTCGTTCGAGTGCTCGTTCGACTATGGCGGCGTGTTCGCCTTCGGCTTCGGCCCCTTGAGCGGCAACGGGCAGGTGACGCTCGGGCTCTACGTCAGAATCGGCGCGACCGCGGAGGATTCCGAACTCGGCGGCACGTTCATGGCCCGGGGCTCCGCCTCCATCGCCTGCTTCGGCTTCTCGACCTCGCTCTTCGTGCGCCTGAAGCAGCAGGGGCGCGGAGGGCCGGTCAAGGGCGAGGCGACCTATACCTTCTCGTTCTCGCTCGGCATCGACGACATCGAGTTCAGGGTCCGGGTCAGCAGCGACCAGGGCACCAAGATGGGCTCGCAGCAGGGAACGGGAACGGCCTCGCTTCCCTCCGACCTCCTGCCGCCCTTCGTCCGCGTCGAGTGGGCCGCGATGACGCCCGGCAAGAAGCCCGCAAGCCGAGCTCCGAGGCCGCCGCGCCTCAAGGTCGCCTCGCGGTCGCAGCGCGCCGACTGGACGGGCTACCGCGACTACTTCGATGCCAGCCTCTCCCCCTGCCAACCGATCTGAGGGGCGGCATGCCCGACGACACCAATCATCCCCCCATTCCCGTCGGCGTCGGTGTCCGGATCGTGCCGGCCGGAATCGTGTGGCGGGCTCGGCACCGCTTCCTGCGCGCGGCGCTGATCCTTTCGCCCGTCGCGCCCGACCGCCGGAACATCGGCAGGACGGTCGATCTCCGGCAATGGCCAGAACTGATCGAGCGCGACCTCGCCGGCGCCGATATCGGCAACTTTGCCGAGATTGGCGGGAGCCCGGTCGCCGTCATAGTCGCGCCTGTCGACCGGGAGCATCCTGCTCCCGGCGCGAATGGCGGCGCGGCGCGGCGAGTGCCCGCCATCCGGGCCATGTACCACGACCGCCGCGCCCTTCCGGGTGGCTCCCCACCGGACATCGCGAGCTGGAAGTCCCGGCGCGCGGCCGACGTCACGGCGATCGGAATGCTGTGGCGCAAGCTCCTCGCCCCGGCGGACAAGCCGGAGGACAAGACGAAGGAGTGGGAGGCCCTTGCCCGGGTCATCAAACCGGGCGGTACGAAGTTGCTCGAAGAGCTGAAGGTGCCCGCCAACCCGCCCGCCGGGCCGCCCGACGCGTCGGGCGTGTCGGGCATGCAGCCCGGCGGGACGGCCGCAGAGACCGTCGCGGTGAGCCCGATGGGCCGGGCCGCGGCCGCCCTTGTCCTGTCGACGGAGCGCGCCCGCTGCCTGATCGAGCGGCTGAAATCCTCCAGATCGGCGGGTGCCGCCGCCCCGCGGCCGGTCAACCTCGCCTACGAGCCGTTCGAGCCCCTCGACTGGGGCAGAGGCTGGCCAAGCTGGGCCGGCCCGGTGCCGAGCCTCGTCCGGCACGCCAGTGCCGAAGGGACAGGCGCGCCGGCCGGGCCGCAGGCGCTGCAGGAGCGGCTGCTCGCCGCGGACGTCGCGGCAGCCGCAGAGCAGGCCCGCAGCGCCGCGGCCGGTAAGGCCTCTCCCCGGGATCCGAGCCCCGCGGCGAGCATCATCGAGCGGGCGGCCACGAGGCGCATTGACGAGATCTCCAGGGCCGTCGACGACGCAGTCGACCGCCACGGCAGTGCCACGGTGCACGGGACTCCGCCGCCGGAGCAGCCCGGCAGGTGCCCGCAACTCCCGATCGACGAGCAGGCCCGCGCCCGCCTCCTCGGCATCCAGTCGCAGCCGTCCCTCGCCCGCCTGTTCAATCTCGTCGTTGACGTGCTGATTCCGATCGAGGAGGTCGAGGCGGTGGTCCTCTCCTCCCAGGCCGTCGCGACGCGGGAGGGTATTGCGAACCGGGTGCGCTTCGCGTTCCTCGCCGGCGTGATCGATGCGCTCGGTGCGGAGCGGCGGGTCTGGACTGCCGCCAAGGCCCGCCTCTCGGACGAAGGCGGTCCCGACGTGTTCGCGTGCACGCAGGACGAGATCAAGGCGGCGCTCGAGGCGACCAAGCCCGAGGATTATCGGAATGCGCTGATCGGCGGCGCCATCGAGTTGGTGGACGGCTACCTGCCGCTCGCCGCGTCCGAGACGACGGCGTGCAAGGCCGACTACCGTTTCGACGTCACGTCGATCGATCTGAGTCAGGCTCTGGACCACCGGCGGACGGCCCTGTCCGATCCGGATGCGAAGGGCCGCCAGTTGCTGACGCTGCGCACGGCGGGGCTCGCGCTGCTTGATCACGGCCGGCGACGCGCCGCCACCGGCGCCTTGCTGCGCAGCCTCTCGCGCACCGCGCCGGACGCGGTCGAGATCGTTGACGCCACGGACCTGACGGCGGGTTACCGCCTCGACGTCGGCGTCCAGCAAGGCGGCGTGATCGAGTGGCGCGACTTGTGCCGCCGCACGATTGCGTTCGGCGACCCATCGGACGTGACCCAGCCGGTGATCCGGGACACCGAGTTCGGCCGCCTGCTCGCGCAGGTGATCCCGCTGGCCGCCGACCGGGCGGCCTATGACGGCGCGACCCTCGTGCTGCCAGCGCGACTCCAGCCGGAGGGCAAGGGGCAGCGGGCCTACGTCGACGAGACCGTGGCCAATTGGCTCGGCGCTCCTCTGGGGATCGATCCCGAGGCGGACGAGATCGCCCTGAGGGAAGGCTGCGCGCCGCTGCGCCTGTCGCAGACCTATTCGCTCGCGCCGCCAGCCGGATGGACCGCCGGAGCGGCATGGCAGATTCCGCGGCTGGTGCTCGGTGCGGGCTATTACATGCGCATGCGCGCCGTGCTGGCTGGCGGCATCGTGCGTGGCGGCGGTCCTGGCCTGGGAGATGACGTGGCGCCTCACCTCGCGATCCCGAACGAGACGGCCGGGCCGCGCCGGCACCTGCGCCACGAGCGGATTGAGGCGCCGCTTGTCTCGACGCCCCAGCCGATGCTCGAGCGCCCCCTCGACGGGGTGCGGGACGGGCTGCGGGAGACGGGGACGTCGGTGATCCTGCGCTCGCGCAGGCAGTCCGACGGGACCATGGCGGTTGATCCGCCCCATGCGCGCTCCGTCCGGGTCGTCGTTCCGCCGGGGGTCTCGGCCACGTTCGCCGACGAGCACAAGCAGGCCCTTTCCGCCGTCGAGGCCGTCATCGCGTTCCAGGACGAGCGGGTCGGGTCCTGGATGGGACCGCGCGACGGGATGAGGGACGTCGATTTCGATCACGCCCGGGCCGGCGGCTTCCCGGTCTGGACCTTCGATGCAGGGACGGCCGGGGCCCTCGACGACGGCGTCGGCTTCGGGCAGCCCTTCTCGCCGAAGGCCAATGGCGACAGCGTCTTCCGGCCGCGGACCGTCGACCGGCCGCGCCGGCTGCCCTATCATCCCGACCCGATGGCGGAGTACCTCGTCATCCAAGTCCGGGATGAGGCAGGCAAGCCTCTAGCGGACAGGCCGCTCGTCGTTCCAGTCCGTCCCCGGGGCGTGACCGCCCCGGATGTCCGACCGGTCGCAATCGAGTTCGTGGCGCAGCCCGTCTCCTCTAAGACCACGACCTCCTCCAAGGGCGACGCCGTCCTCGGGCTTGAGGCGGAAGACGGGACGATGATGCATGCTGACGCGGCGTTGTCCGTCGCGAAGCGCCCTGCCCTCTTTACCCTCGACGCTGCCGGACGCCTGCTGCGTGGGACCCCGCGGGCGGGCGTGAGCGTCGGCGTCTCGCGGGTCGAGGTGAGGCTCCCGCCGGGAACGGTGGCCGACGTCGTGATCTGGTGCCTGCCCACGGCGACGAACCTCGCCCGCCATTTCGACGTCGTCGAGACGGCGGCGCTCCTCGCCAGCTACGATCCGGGGAGTGGCGAGGCCTGCAAGCCGGGCCAGGACTTGGCGCGGACGATCGCCGACCGGATCGGCGCCGGGGAGAGCGAGGTCCGGGCAGCCCTTGACAGGGAGGCGAAGGTGCGCGCGGGCTCGGTCACGACGCTCGGCCAGCGGCAGCTCGAGGGCGCGACGATCCGCGCCGTCAGCGGATTCGTCCACGCCATGGCGACGGCGGCGGGCGCGCCGGAGATCGCTGCCTCGATCGTTATTCGGACGGTGCACGCCGTCGATCAGCCCCTTTCGGTGCCCACCGGCGTTCTGTCCGTGCATCGCCTGAGCACGGCGACGCGAACGGCCGTGCTGGAGCGCGGGGAGGCGATGCCGCCCGCGCCTGAGCCGGGCGAGGCGGGGATCCTGATCGCCGGCACGGTCACGTTCGATCCGGCCACCACGGGCTTCGTCGAGATCGTCGCCGAGGGTGAGAGCCTCGTCGGCGGCCGATTCGATGATCCGGACGAGCGCAAGCGCAGCCTCGATCAAGTCGCGCGCGGGCTGTGGCCGATCGACCCGGCCAGGAACGCGCCCAAGGACCCCCGCGACGTGTACGGATTCTCCGTCGCGCCGGACGACTCGGTCACCTTCGAGCGCGAGCAGGCCGTCCTGCTGCGCATCGATTCGCCGGCCGGGATCTGGCCGTCCTCCGATCTCCTAGAACTGCAGCGAGCGGCGGCCAAGGCGGAGCAGGCTGCCAAGGCGGGGAATGTGGACCGGCTGGCGCTGCGGGCGACGACCCCCTTCGTACTCGCCGACACGCGGGCGCGCCGCCTCTCGCTGACCGTGCGGGTCGGATCGCGCACCGCCAACTCCTTCCGGAACGGCGCGAGCGGCCGGATGCTTGAGGCCGCGAAGACGGTCCTCACCGGCACGGCGCAGACGGTGATTCTCCCGGCCACTAAGGCGCCGGCCCAGCTCGTTCCGCTGACGGTCGCGCCCTCGGCCCGGATCACACCCGCGTCGCGAGGGCCGGGCTCCGCCGTGGTCGTGCGCGAGCCCATGCTGCGCGTGACCTGGCGCCGGCCGGGCGCCACCTCGGGCGCGAACGAGCGGCTCGGCTTGGTGCTCTGGCCGCCTGAGATCCTGAGCGACCGCATCGGCCCAGATCACGATACCGTCGTGCGCGACTACGATGGGGCGGACTACCTGGCCGCTTTGCAGCGGCGCGACATCGACATGCGGGGCTTCTCCGACGCCGATCTCGGTCCCGGCGGCGTCTACGTGACCCGCTGGGGGCGCGACCCGATCAAGAGCGGGCCGGGGCCGCTGGGCTGGCTCATGCCCGCGGATGCCTTCGCGGATCTCGGCACAGCGCCGATCGACAGCCCGTCCGCTCCGAAGGCGCAGCGTTGGGACGCGCTCGCATGCGCCGATGCGGAGGTCGTCTACGTGCCGCGGGCTACGATGCCGATCCCGGGCGGGACGCCGGGCGCTGACGGAACCGGAACCACCATGGAGGTGGCGCTGCTCACCTATCGACCCCGCTTCGATGCCGACCGAGAGGTCTGGTACGCGGACGTCGCGTTGAGCGGCCTCGGAGTGGCCGCGCCGTTCGTCCGCCTCGGCCTCGTGCGCTACCAACCGCTGGCCGAGAGGGTGCTGAGGGTCTCGGAGCCCGTGGTGGAGTGGGCGCAGATCATGCCCGGCCGCCGGGTGGTGGCTACGGCGTCCCGCACAGAGCGCGGCCTCGTCACCGTGACGGTCACCGGTCCGGGCTCCTTCCACGCGGCGGCGGAGCCGGACGGGCACGACGCAGCCCGCCTCTCATGGTGGCGCCAGCGCCCGCTAATGCGGATGACGGTGCTCAGGCGCGGTCCCGACGGCGTCGAGACTCCGGCCCGGCTGGCGGATCCCGATGGTACCATCCGGAACGGCAAGCGGCACCCCTGGGCGGAGCGGACCTTCATCCCCCGGACCCAGGCCGAACTCGACTGCTACCTGACGCGGTTCGACGCCGACAAGCCATGCCCTGACCCGCCTCCGGGCATCCACCTGCCGCTGCCGGACTGCGCCGTCCTCCCCAACCCTGATCGACAGGCGGCGGGATCCCTGTGCTGGACGGGGACGTTCCGGCTCGCGACGGACCCGCTCGACGACGCGCAGGTCGAGCATGTGGTCTTCGTCGAGGAAATCGATGCGATGCGGCCGGCGACCTACGCGCAGGAGCCTGTCGACGAAGGCGCTGCCGACTTCCCCAACGACGATCAACTCGTGCTCTCGGGCCCGCGCTTCGCCGCCCGCGTCGAGATAGGTCCGCATGCAACGGAGGCGGACAATTCTGCCAAACGGGGACGAGGAGCTTCGTGAGCATCCCCGTCCCCGCCTAGTCTCGCGTCCCGACATCCGACAGGAGATCGCCATGACAGGTTACCGCACGCTTGCCGTCATCGTCCTCTGCCTCGCTGCGATTGGCGCCGCCCACGCACAAGGCGCGACTGTACCGATTCAAACCTGTGGCGATCTCGGCACCGACAATCGTCCCAATTGGTGCGCGCGCCCGACCAACGGCGGGCCCATCCAGGGCAAGTCCGGATGCCGAAGGGTCAGTGACACGAAATTCGAGTACATACATTGCTCAGGATCAGTCCATGAAATTTCAGGATCTTCCCTTTGCTGTCTCAGTAGCAGTCAATGCCCCGGTGCAACCTATGTCGGAGATTGTTTGAATTAAGCATTTTCGGAGGGAGCGGGTTCTGCTTTGGCGAAGGCGTCGATCGAGAGGGGAGTGGCTCCTGCTTCGGGGGCCGTACTGTTGGAAAACCGATCGAAGGCGCTCCCGCCCGCGAGCCGCGAGTTTGGACCAGACAGGAGGAACGCTGTGGACCGCATCTCACGCCAATTCGCCTTGCTGGCTTGGCTGCTCGTGGCCCCGATGGCGGGGCCAGCGATCGCCCAGGAGATCAATCTCGGTAAGAGCCCGTCCGATAACGTCCGGCAGGGGTTGAGTGGCCGGAATGGCGGTGATTCCAGAAGGGTGCTGAAGCCTCATCTGGACGTGCCATGTGGACCCCGACCACTCGCCGGCAGCATAACCGTGCGCGCCTTCGATACGAAACCGACCTGACGGATACGGAATGGGCGGTGCGCGCCCATGATGCCAGAGCCCGCCTCGCGTGGTCGTCCGCCTGTCTGGACGATGCGGGAGGTCCTGAACGCGATCTTCTACGTGCTGCGCGGCGGCATCGCATGGCGGTTGATCCCAAAGGATCTCCCTCCGCGCAGCACGACGTTCGGCTACTTCAGCCGCTGGCGGGACGAGGGATTGTTCGGGCGGATCAACCACGCCCTGGTCATGGCCGACCGGGAGCGGGCCGGTCGCGAGGCCTCGCCGACGGCGGCCGTGCTCGACAGCCAGAGCGTGAAGACCACCGAGAGCGGCGGCCCGCGCGGCTACGACGCTGGAAAGAAGGTCAAGGGCCGCAAGCGTCAGGCCCTGGTCGACACGGACGGGCGCGCCCTCGTGCTCGATCCGCAGACCGCCGACATTCAGGATCGCGATGGGGCTGGACCGGTGCTGCGCCTGTCGCGGCGGACCTTCCCGTTCATCGTCAGAGCTTTCGCCGATGCAGGCTATGCCGGCGACAGACCCGCGACCGCCACCGTCATCACCATCGACATCGTGCGCAAACCGAAGGATCAGGTCGGCTTCGCCGTGCATCCACGCCGATGGGTGGTGGAACGCTTCTTCGGATGGATCAGCCGCAACCGACGCCTCTGGAAGGACCCGGAAGCGACCCTCGCCTCGGCCCAGGCCTTCCTCTACGCCGCCGCCGTCATGATCCTCGTCCGAAGGCTCGGGCGAGCATCATGACTTATCGGACGGACTCTCAGGCGTCAACGCGAGCAGACCGCCGTTGGCGGGGTTGTAGACTTCGACCGCACCCTCGGTGGGAGCTGCGAACTGCCCGTCAATGAAATTGGTATAAACCTTCGGCTCGATTGCCGCCGAATTTTGCTGATTGGCCTGGGCGCCCTGCGTATTCAAGCTATTCCTCCCATGTTTTTATTATCGAACGTCAAGGCGCAAGTGGACTGACACCGACATGCGACATATGCATCGCGCGCAGGTGTGGTGCGAACGCCAAAGCCGACTCGATATCTGTCTGGCTATTTGCGGAAGTGCGGCCTTAAAGAGCCATCGTTATTCGTTCTCGCTCATGAAGCCGTAGCGGCTAATAGGAGATGTCTGCACCACCGCAACCACCATGCCATGTCGAAGCAGGAGAGCGATTGAAGCGCATCGAAGCATTGGGTGCTTTGAAATTGTTCGATAATTTCGAAAAAGATGCGTTTGAGTGCAGCCTTGAGTAAGCGGCCTGCGATCTAACTTGCGACACTTGTCTCAAGCTCGAATGCGACATTTGTTGCAAAGTAAACCGCTGACATGCCGCTGGATAGTTTGAAGGAGCCTTTTCTTGTCGAATTTGTTGCCGCAATTCGATCCTTGGCGGTCTCTGCAAAGCCATGTGAGCCAGAGCATGGTGATGCCAAGCGTGACCATGGCGAGGTAGTTGGCGGCCCGTTTCTCGTAGCGGGTGGCGATGCGGCGATGCTGCTTGAGCCAGCCGCGTGAACCCGCGCCAAGCCCGCGACTTCGCACGGGCCATGGGGGTAATCGGAAAGACCGACCGCGTGGACGCGCGCATGCTCGCCGAGCTGGGTGCCCGGCTGCGACCGGCACCCACGCAGCCGGTAACGGCGGCGCGTCGCGTGCTCCAGGCCCAGGCGACGCGCCGCCGTCAGCTTGTCGAGATCCGCAAGCAGGAGGCCACGCGGCTCCAGCAGACTACAGACAAGCAGGCCCGTGCCGACATCACCAGCCTGATCGCTCTTCTCGACCGGCGCATCGCCAAGGTCGAGGCGCTGATGGCCGCCTTGGTCGACGCCGATCCCGAGACACAGGCCATCGGCCGCCGGCTCCAGACTGCGCCGGGCGTCGGCCCTATCGTCGCCGCGACACTGATTGCCGAGATGCCGGAACTCGGGCAACTCGACCGACGCCGCATCGCAGCCTTGGCCGGCTTGGCGCCGATCGCCCGTGACAGCGGCAAGCGCGTCGGCCCGCGTAACATCGGCGGAGGGCGGCCGGTCGTGCGAACGATCCTCTATCTCGCGGCGCTCCAGGCTTCGCGCCGCTCCGCCGTCTTCCGCACGTTCCGCGAGCGTCTGGCCTTGGCCGGCAAGCCGACCAAGGCGGCCCTGATCGCGACTGCGCGCAAGCTCCTCATCACGCTCAACGCCATGCTCGCCACCGGCACCGATTACGATCCCGCCACCGTTGCGTGATTACAGTTGCCGGGAAACCCGGCGCGGTTCAATCGACGATTGGCATCGCGACCTGCGTGGGCGATCGGGAGATCGTTCGCGCTTCAGCCGCGATGGAGGTGATCCGACCTGACCGATAGCCGATCGGCGATGTTGATCGGCCAACAGCGTTCGAATTCCTGCGCCCGGTAGAAGGCGATCGCATCGACAACTTTCGCCCGGCGCGGCCAATCTGGCGAATCGGGGTCAAGAGTCACAGACCCTCAGATAACGCAACGCCTTGGCTTGGTTTCGATTCTATGAACTGCACACGTCATCGTCCGTTTGCCAAGTCGCCGCGCGTCGGCAGGATCAATCGATGGGGCACCCAGTCGTAGGGCTGCACGTACTCTCCGCGGGCGAGCTTCACGGCATCGTTCACCGCCTGGGCCCCCTGCATCGGCGCATCCTGAAGGACGCTGACCAACAATTCGCCGCTCTTCACGGCCGCAATCCCGTCCGAGGTTCCGTCGACGCCGCCGACCAAGACCTTGCCCGACAGGCCGGCCGCTTTGAGGGCGGCCACCGCACCGAGCGCCATCTCGTCGTTGTTGGCGGCGATGGCGTCAGGCTTCAGGCCGCTGCGCAGCCATGCCGTCACCTGATCCTGCGCCCGCCGCCGGCTCCAATCGGCGCTCGCCTCCGCCAGGAGCTTCAGCCCCGGCCGTTGCCCGAGGATCTCCTTCATGCCGGCGGTGCGCTCCTGGGCGGCGTTGTCGCTGTCCTTGCCGCGCAGTATGGCCACGTTGCCGCGATCCCCGAGACCCTGCGCGAGCAATCGCATCTGAACCCGACCTGCGACGAGGTGGTTCGCGCTGACGATCGCCATCCTATGGGCCACCGGACCGCTCGGGCGCTTGTTCACGAACACCACCGGAATCCCGGCCGCCGCGGCCATCTCGGTGATCGTCCTGGCGCTGGCGTCGTCGACGGGATTGACGATCAGGGCTGTCGGCTTCGCGTCGAGGGCGGCCCGACCCTGGACCACTTGGGTTCCCCCGTTACCGGCCGCCTGCGCCACATCGACCGAGGCGGAGAACTTGGAGGTGGCCGTGTTGAGGACGGAGGCCTGCAGGCTGTCGAGCAAGGGATCGCCCACCTCCGACATCAAGAGGGTGAATTTCGTTTCGGCGGCGGCCGGTGCGGCGAGAGCGATCAGCAGCAGGGCGGCGGGCAGGGATCTGGTGAGTTGCTTCATGGCAAGCCTCGGTGGAAGCGCGGACGTCAGGCGGCACGGACGGTGTCGAGGAACGACTGCACCTGTCGGCGCAGCAGATCGGATTGCTGGGCGAGTTCGCCCGAGGCACTCAGAACCTGCGCGGCGCCGGTCCCGGTTTCCTCGACGTTGCTCGCCACGCCGGAGATGTTGGCGGTCACCTCGCCGGTGCCGCTCGAGGCCTGGGCAATGGCCTGAACGATCTCGCGCGTCGCCGCCCCCTGCTCCTCGATGGCCGACGCGATGGCGGTCGCCGTCTCGTTGATCGAGCGGATCGAGGCGGAGATGCCATCGATGGCCGTGGCGGTCCGTCCCGTCGAGGACTGGATCGCCTCGATTTTGGCCGTGATCTCGCTGGCCGAACGGGAGGTTTGGTTGGCGAGTTCCTTGACCTCCGTGGCCACGACCGCGAAGCCGCGGCCGGCTTCCCCGGCCCGCGCCGCTTCGATCGTGGCGTTGAGCGCCAGCAGGTTGGTCTGGCCCGCAAGGCCGGCGATGGTGTCGACGACGTCGCCGATGCTGGCGGCCACGCCCGTCAGCTCGCGCACCAGCGCAGTCATTCCCTCGGTCTCCCGAACGGCGGCCTGCGACATCGCCGAGGAGCGCTCGACCTGGACGCCGATCTCCGTCACCGAGGCATCGAGTTCCTCGGCAGCGCCCGCGATCGAATGGATGTTGACGGAGGCTTCCTCGGCCGCCGCGGAGACCGCCACGGCGCGCACCGAGGTGGCCTCGGCCGACACCGAGAGGTGGCGGGCGGTCGTCTGCATCTGAACGGCCGCCGAGGAGACGGCCGTGACGATCCCGCCGACCGACTGGTCGAATGCGTCCGCCAACTCGCGCATGGCGGTCCGGCGCTGCGCCTCCGCCCCGGCGCGCTGGGCGGCCACTTCGGCCTCGAGAGCCTTGTTGCGGATCATGTTGTCCTTGAAGACTTGAACCGCGGCTGCCATCAGGCCAATCTCGTCGGAGCGGCGCTGATCGGGGACCTCGACGCCGATGTCGTCATCCGCGAGCCGGCCCATCACGCCGGTCATGCGCCCGATCGGGTGGGAGATCGTCATCGTCAGAAGCCAGCCGGCCAGCGTGCAGAGCGTCAGCAGACAGGCCAAGGCCGAGACGATCCAGAAGCGGGCCGAGGCGCGGATCTCCTGGGCGGCGGCCGTGGCGATCTCGACCTCCTGTTGACGATAGGCCTGCACGGCCCGCACCGCGGTGTAGAAGTTGGCGGCCTCCGAGAGCATGTCACCCTGCAGCACAGCTGTTCCGGTCTCGTTCAGGCCGGCCCGGTCGAGGATGAGGATCTCCTCTTCGATCGCCAGGAAGTGCTGCCACGCGTTACGCAGGGTTTCGGCGAGCTGGGTCTCGCGCGCGCCCTCGATCAGGGTCGCGTAGTCGCCCCAGGCCTTCGAGAAGGCGACGCGGCCCTCCTCGGCTTCCCGCGCATAGGCGCTGCGCTGCGTCTCGTTCGGGCTGTAGTGCTGCAGCGCCGTCAGCGCACGGAGCTGCTGGCTGAGCCGGGCGAGGTCGCCCAGCAAGGTCACGGCCTCGACCTGACGGGCCAGCGCCGCGCCGATCGCCGAGACCTGATCGACCTTGAGGATCGCGAAGCCGCCGGTCAGGCCGGACAACACAACCAGGATCGCGAACGTACCGATGATTTTCGACTTGATGGATCGTAGATTGATCGAGCGAATTCTCTTGCTGATCGGCATGGCGGCGAACCTTTGAGGAGGACGGGTCCGAATGGAGTTTGATCGTGGAAGGGCGGGGCGTTTGCGTCGGCGCGGGCCGCATTGCTGCGCTGGCCCCATGCCTGTCCGGGTCAGAACGTGACGCCGCTCTTGACGCCGAAGACCAGGATGTCGTCCCGCCCGCCGACGCCGCCGGGACGGTTGATGAACTGGATGTTGGGCCGGACCACCACGTCGGGAGAGAGGGCGAGGCTGTAGAAGACCTCCAACGCGCGCTCGTATCCGGGGAGCGCGCGGACGCCACCATCGAGCAGGTTGGCCATCTGGACGCTCTGCGCCAGGGCCCGACTGGCATGTGACTGGCCGATGCCGACGCCGATCCAATCGAAGGGCCGCTCGGCCCAGAAGCCCTTGTAGACGAGGCCGATGGTCTCCTGCCTGTCGATGAGCGACGTCGAGGAGTTGGCCAGCGTGACGCGGACGAAGGCGGAGAGGTTGCGCAGCGGGTTGCCGGGATCGGGCCGGTAGAGTTCCTGCACGGCCACGCCGTAGAGACCGCTGCGGTCGCGGTTTGCGAGTGGCAGCCCGCCGGCCGACGCCAGGGGCAGGCCGTCGCGGTTGAGGAAGAGGTCGGGGCCGCCGCCGGTCTGGTACCACGCGCCGACCGTGTAGCTGCCGCGATAGGTGAAGGGCGGGAGCGTCGGGAAGGCGGCGGCCTCAACGATGGCCAGCGCACCGGCGGCACCGGTCGGGTCGAAGTTGAAGCCGTTCTCGAGGTCGCGCGGATTGACTTGGTAGACGCCGGCCATGAGGTAGCCGGTGTCGAGATTGCCGAGCCGCAGGCGGGCGGCATATTGCGAGACGGGCCAGTTGTACCAATAATTGCCGACAAGGTTGCCGGGCTGGTTTCCGCAGAACGTCAGGTTCTGGAACTCACAAGGAAAGCCGGCGAAGTCGGCGCTGACGGGCAGGCGGCCGAACTTGAGATCGACGAACTCGCCGAAGCGCTGGGTGTAGGAGAGCTGGGTTAGCCGCGGGAAGCGGCCGCGGCCGAAGATCTCCTCGGTCTGCTGGAGCACGTTAAGGTGCTGGTCCGCGGTGAGGCCGCGACCGAAGCGGTAGGTCAGGGCGAGGTTGAAGGTGCCGCCCGCGAGGCCGGCAAAGCGGTCCATGTCCACGGCGGCGCGCAGGGCGAGCTGTCCGGCGCCGCGCAGGGACTGGTAGGGGCCGCCCTGGATGTTGGTCGAGGTCTGGTAATCGAAGCTGCCGTCCGTGCGGATGCCGGCGCGGAAGAGGTCGTCGCGCAGGCCTCCGAAGTTGCCCAGCACGCCCCAGGTGGGCGCGGCGGCCTGCGTGTCGAGGCTGCCGGGCGGCGCCGGCCGGGACGAATCCGCCGTCGAGGGACGCGACGCGGTCGGGACGACGCCCGGAGATGCCTCCCCTCCCGCCGCGGGGGCGTGCCGGGATCGTGCGCGGGAACCATGCCCGGGCTCGGCCTGCGCGGCGCTCATCAGCGGCACGGCGGCGATTGACAGCGTGGCGAGAAGCCGTCTTTTTAGGGGCGACATAGACTTGAACACCCGCAGTTTGATTGGTGGATTCTCAGTAATAGCGCGATGAAAACGGAATTATTCCGCTCAATAAATTATATTTGCGAAGCATTGACCGTCTACTTCGCGCCGATCAACCCGCAGGCGGAAGGATTCGGAGCGAGGCGGCGCGGGGCAGGGCGCAGGTGACGGCCGAGACGAAGCGGAGGCTCTGGCCTCAACTTCTCCCGCTCGTGCGGCCGATCCCGCGGGTGTCGTTCTCTACCGGCTCCGCGCGCGAGCACGGCTCGCCCTGGAGGTACAGGGCGGTTCGCGAAACGTCCGCTCCCGACCTCATCCGCTGTGAGCGCGGCGGTGCAGCCGGCCTTTCGCGCGGGGCCATGCGTCGGGCGCCGCCCCTCACGGGACCGGGTGGGGCGCGCGCCCGACGGCGTTGAGGTTGAGGGCCTTGCGGGTGGCGGCGACGGCCTCGGTGGTGACCGGCGGCGCGGCGTTGCCCCAGCTGTTGCGGATGTAGGTCAGAGCCGCGGCGATCTGCTGGTCCGACAGGTTCCAGGCGAAGGACGGCATCGCCGCCCCCGTCGGATTCTCAGCCGTGATCGCGCCGCGTGCGCCCGCCAGCACGGTCCGGACGATGCCGGCGACCTCGTGCGACTGCACGGCGGTGTTGCCGGGGAAGCTCGGCGTCATGTGCCGGATTCCGGTTCCGTCGGAGGCGTGGCATGCCTTGCACTGAGCGTCGAAGACGCGCTTGCCCTGGGCCATGACCGGATCGGGGGCGGCGACGCGCCTCGCCTCGGTCGCGGGGCTCGGCGGCAGCGACTGGAGATAGTCGGCGACCGCGGCGAGATCGGCGTCGCTCAGATGCTGGGTCGAGTTCGTCACCGCCTCGGCCATCGGCCCCGAGGCGACCGCCATCCGGTTGCTGCCGATCTTGAGATACTGGACGATGTCGTCCTTCGACCAGTCGCCGATGCCGCCGGTCTTGCTCGTGGTGATGTCGGGGGCGTACCACGATTGCAGGACCTCGCCGTGATAGGCCTTGCTCGTCTTGTCGCCGCCGAGGACGTTCTTCGGCGTGTGGCAGGCGCCGCAATGGGCAAGCGCGTCGGAGAGATAGGCGCCGCGGTTCCAGGCGGCGGACCGGTCGGCCCTCGGCTGGAACCGCTTCTGCTCGAAGAACATCAGGTTCCACCCCATCAGCAGGGCGCGGATGTTGAAGGGAAACGGAAGCTGGTTGGTGACGACGGCGTTGCGGACCGGCGGCACGGTCTTCATGTAGAGCCACAGGTCGTGGACGTCGCGATCGGACATCTTGGTGTAGCTCGTGTACGGCATCGCCGGATACAGGTGCTGCCCCTCCTTCCCGAGCCCCTCGCGCAGGGCGCGGGTGAACTCCGCCTCGGTCCAGCGGCCGATGCCGGTCTCCGGGTCGGAGGTGATGTTGCTCGACAGCAGCGTGCCGAACGGGGTCTCCAGGGCGTAGCCGCCGGAGAACGGCTTCCCGCTCTTCGGATTGGTGTGGCAGGCCACGCAGTCGGCGGCCACCGCGATGTAGCGCCCGCGCTCGATGGCGGGGTCGGCCTCCGTCTTCGGCGCCTCCACCACCTTGGGCGCGTCGACGTCCTTCGTCTGGATCGGTGCCGGCTCGGACTGGGCCGAGGCGACGCTCCCGAGGGGAAGGCAGAGCGAGAGCGCTGCGGTGGCGAGGAGGGTGCGCAGGAGCAAGGTCACGGTCGTCACCTCAATTCGCCACCAGCGGACCGCGCTTGTCGAGATAAGTCTCGATGATCGCTTTCGCAGTCCAGAGGGTCAGGGCGCCGACCGTTCCGGTCGGGTTGTAGCCGGCGTTGTTGGGAAAGGACGACGCGCCGAGGACGAAGACGTTGTGAACGTCCCAGCTCTGCTGGAAACGGTTGAGCGCGCTGGTCTTCGGGTCGAGCCCCATCACCGCGCCGCCATTGGTGTGGTCGCTGGCGAGCTGGTAGGGCGAGGCGTGCTGGTTGGTCGCGTTCGTGCCGACGACGACCTTCGCTCCCATCTTCCGGCCGATCTCGACGCTCTTGTCCTCGATCAGCTTCGCCGAGCGGCGGTCGTTCTCGTTGTAGTCGTAGGTGAGCCGCAGGAGCGGGAGGCCGTGGATGTCCTTGTACTCGGGATCGAGGTCGAGATAGGCGTCCTTGTGCGCGAAGCTCGTGCCCTGGCCGAACAGGAACGTCCCGTTCTGGAAGCTGTGGGTGTAGGCCTTCTTCCACGCGCTGCCCCACCGGGGCGTTCCGGGCGGGAGGAAGTCGGCATTGCCGATCGGGCGGGCGCCGCGGGAGACGACGAGGATGCCGGCGCCGCCGATGAAGCCCATCCCGGTATGGTCGAAGTTGTCGCCGTTGAAGTCATCGACCTGGGCCGAGAGGGCGCCGGCGCCGATGAACTGGTTCAGGTACTCGTTCTCGAAGAAGATGTTGGCGCCGGACACGGTCTGGAAGCTGTAGGCCCGGCCGACGACGCCCTCGCCGGTCGCGTGATCGTAGGGCTTGCCGATCTTCGAGAGCAGCATCAGCCGCACGTTCTGCATCTGGAAGGCGGAGAAGACGACGATGTCCGCCGGCTGCTCCCAGGTCCGGTTGTCCTTGTCGACGTAGGTCACGCCGGTGGCGGTGGTCCCGTCCGGGGCGAGGTTGGCGCGCAGCACCGTCGATTCGGTCAGCACGCTGAAGTTCTTGCGCTGCATCAGCGCCGGGACGACGCAGTTGTTGGGCGTCGATTTCGACCAGTTGCCGCAGCCGTAATACAGACAGTAGCCGCAATAGGTGCAGGGCCCCATCCGGACGCCGAGCGGGTTGGTGTAGGCCCCCGAGGTCTGGCCCGCCGGAACCATGAAGGGATGGTAGCCGAGGCTGGCCGAGGCCTCGGTGAACAGGTCGGTCAGGCGGGTCGTCTTGAGGGGGGGCAGCGGATACTCGTCCGAGCGCGCCCCCTCGAAGATGTTGCCGCCGGGGATCTTCTCGCCCTTGAGGTTGCCGGCCTTGCCGGACACGCCGGCGATCTTCTCGAACCGGTCGTAGAATGGTTCGAGGTCGTCGTAGGTGACGCCCCAATCCTGCACGATCAGGCCGTCGAGGAGCTGCTCGGCGCCGTAGCGCGCGACGGTCATGCTGTAGGGCTGGAAGTCGAACGGCAGGAAGCGCCACGCCATGCCGGCCCAGTGGGTGCCCGACCCGCCGACATTGTAGCCCCACTCGTTGAAGTTCCAGTCCCGCGCGGGCAGCGCCTTCTGGGTCGGGTCGTTGCGGAAGGTGATGGTCTCGATCGCCGGCGGCAGCAGCATCGCCCGCCGGGTGTCCCAGCGCAGTTCGTCCATATCGACGGAGGGCGGGAAATCGACGGCCGTCTCGACCCAGGGGCCGCGCTCGATGGCGACGACATCGAGGCCGGCCCGGGTCAGCTCCTCGGCCATGAGCGAGCCGCACCAGCCGAGACCGACGATCACGGCATCGGCTTTTGGACGAACATTGGTCATCGGACGACAGCTTTCGGAACGATCAAGGGGCAGAAATCAAAGGGACTTGTCGATCATGCTGACCGGAACGAAGTCGAGCTTCTTTCCCTTCAAGTCGATGACATCGCGGAAATCGTACTGTGCTCCGGGAAATCCGAGCATCCGCCAGCTGACGAGATCCTTGTTGCCGCCGTAGAGCGGGTCGGCGAGGAAGCCTTCGCGGACGTTCTGCAGGATCTGCTCGAACATCTCCTTCGCATCGACCTCGCCGAGGTCGAGCGTTCCGGCCTCCATCGCCGAGAGGACTTTGTCCTGCTCGTCCGGGGGCAGGCTCGCGTAGCCCTTGCCGTGGGCCGCGCGGCAGTGGCGATCGAGGGCGGCGAGGCCGAGCCGGTAGCGGTCGGCCGGGGCGAGAGGGGATTGGATGCCCTGCTCGGCGGTTCCCTTGACGAAGCGGCCGAGGCGGTACTGCGTCGCCGCCCGGCCGTAGGGGCCGGCGAGTTCACGATCGATGAAGCGGACGCAGCCCGCCTCCCGGCCGCCGACGCTCAGGTCGTCCGCCGGGATGATCCGGTCGGCCATGGCGCCCACGGCCTCGGCTTCCGCAGGCGTGAAGAACACGAAGCGCTCCGACCCGGAATCGGGCAGCGGCGGAACGTTCGCCTGACCGGGCTCCCAGGGCATCTCGCCGCTGAGTTCCGCAGCCTGCGCGGTGGAGGCGTTGCCGGCAAGGGCCGCCATCGAGGCGAGTATCTGCCTTCTGTTCATATTCCCCCCGGCGCCGACACTTCGATCGACATGCGCTTGGTTTTGAGATCGTGACGCGCGACTGCCTATCGGCCGGCACCGCGGTGCGGCCCCATGCGAGCGACAAGTCGGGTCGCCACACAATTCTTGCGGACATGCGTGCGTGCAGCATTGGCAGCACGCTCGATGACTATCGAAATCTCACGCCGCGCTCGAATTGCTGATCTCTCGTTGAATTAGCATATCTATAAATCAAGCTTGCGCGGCGGTCTCTTTCCGAAACGGACACGGTGTCTCTCCGCGCCGGCAGAAATCCGAGGTCGGCGCATCGCTTCCCCCTCCCGCCCGGCAAGACAGCCTGGCCCTGTCGGCGAGAGACCGGCGCGGCGCCGGGCCGTTGACGGTCGAAGCGCCCTTGCGCGCGGCCCTTGAGCGCGGCGGCCGGTCACCTGCGGGCCTCGGGTGCCGCGCCTGCGAAGAGGATAGCCATGATCCGCGTCACGCGCCTGCATCACACGGCGATCGCCGCCCACGACCTCGACGCGATGCGACGCTTCTATACCGAGGTGATCGGCCTCGACGCGCATCCGACAAAGACCAACTGGCTGCGGGCCGGGAACGGCTTCGTCGTGCACCTGATGCCGTCGCCCGACGCGCCCGCCTCGGGCCGGATCGAGCAGCACTTCGCGCTGGAGGTCGAGAGCCTGCGCGAGACCGCGGCGGCGCTGCTGCGCCAGGGCGTGACGCCGTACATGGCAAGCCTCGAATACGAGACCCACGCCGTGACCGATGCCGGCGACCCGCTCGATTTCGGGATCGGCACGCTCTTCGTGGCCGATCCGGAGGGCAACACGATCGAGTTCGTCGAGCCGGATACGGGCATCTTCGCCGAAGTCCCGCTCGAAGCGCAGGATACGTAGCGGCCCGCCGCGCTCGTCCTCATCCGGACTCTCGCCGAGGACGCAAGAGTCCCTTGCCCCCGCGGCCAGCCACTATCGATTGTGCCTCCCGTTTGCCTCCCTATGCTGCCGCCGCATTTCACCCGTCGATCCGCGCTTGCCGTGCTTGCCGCCAGCGGAGTTCTGCCCCCCATGTCGATGACCACCGCACAGGCGGCGCGTGCCGCCTCCGCGCCGACGCCTGTCCTCACGCTCGCGGCGCAGTCCCGCTGGCTGTGCAACGGCGTCGCCGCCGCCCCGGACGGCACCCTGTTCCTCGGCCTGCCGCGCT
Organism: Methylobacterium sp. AMS5; assembly: GCF_001542815.1. Classification (GTDB taxonomy): domain Bacteria; phylum Pseudomonadota; class Alphaproteobacteria; order Rhizobiales; family Beijerinckiaceae; genus Methylobacterium. The sequence goes on along the minus strand of NZ_CP006992.1, from coordinate 1,699,711 downwards.
TCCCCGACCACAGAGAGACCCCCTCGCTCGTCAGGGTCGAACAGGACGGGGCGCTGTCGCCGTTCCCCGGTGGCGCGTGGAACGCGTGGAGCCAGGGCGGCGACGGGCAATCGGCCTTCGTCATGGTGAACGCCGTCCACGTCTTCAACGACGGGACGCTGTGGGTCGTCGATCAGGGGGCCGTGGGCGAGCGTGCCGTGCCGGGCGGGCAGAAGATCGTCCGCCTCGATCCGCGCACCGGGACCGTGCTCGCGGTGCTCCGCTTCGGCGACGACATCCTGCCGGCCGGCGCGACGATGAACGACCTGCGCCTGCACGACCACATGCTCTACGTCACCGATTCCGGGCTCGGCGGCATCATCGTCCACGATCTGGCGGCGAACCGGACCCTGCGCCGCCTCTCCGGCCACCCGCTTCTGCGCAAGCCCGAGGGCGCGGCGCAGAAGGGGCAGGGCGGCCGCATCCTGGCCGATGCCGACGGCCGCCGGCCCGCGGTCGCCAGCGACATGATCGAACTCGATGCCGACGGGGCCTGGCTCTACTGGGCGACGCCGACCGGGCCGGTCCGCCGGATCGCGACGGCCCTGCTCACCGACGAGAGCCTGACCGATGCCGACCTCGCGTCGGCGATCCAGACCATCGCCGAGATCCCGACCATCGGCGGCACGGCGATGGACACGCTGGGCAACCTCTACCTGTCCGACGCCGAGAACCGCCGGATCGCCGTGCTGACGCCGCAGGGGCGGATGCTGACGCTGGTGCAGGACGACCGGCTGGCCTCGCCCGACGCCATCTGCATCGACGGGCAGCGCCGCCTGCTGGTCCCCGCCTCCCAGCTCGAGAACCTCGCCTCCGGCACCGGGGGCGACGACCGCACGCGGGCGCCCTGGCAGGTCCTCGCCCTGCAACTACCGCGGGAGCTGGCCGGCATCCGCCTCGGCGACGCGGTAACCGGCCGTTCGCCGCCGCGGGGCCTGTCCAACATCCACGGCATCGAGCACGTCGCGATGACGGTGCCGGACATGGAGGCGGCGATCCGCTTCCTCGAGGAGGCGTTCGGCGCGACGGTGCTCTACCGCCACCTCAAGCTGACGGACGCGCCGCTCACGGCCGCCGATGTCGGCCGGATCAACGGCCTGCCGGAGACCGCGACCATGCGCGGCGCCTGCCAGATGCGCCTCGGCGACGGGGCCAACATCGAGCTGTTCCAGCTCACGGGGATCGCCCGCACCGAGGCGGCGGGGATCAACGATATCGGGCTCAACCACTTCAGCATGTTCGTGGACGACATCGCCCTGGCGACGGAGCGGTTCGCGGCCGCGGGCGGGACGCTGCTCGAAGGCCCCAACGACCTCGGCCTCAGCGAGACCGGGGCGGGCAACCAGCTGTGGTTCGGCCGGATGCCGTGGGGCACCTGGGTCGAGTTCATGACCTTCCGCTCGCCGCTCCGCTACGATGCCGGCGCGACCCAGGAGCGCCGATTTCCGGCCCGCGGCTGATCCGGGTTCAGGTGCCGGCCGCCGCCGGCACCGACCGGCGCGAGATCGCACCGAGGGAGGCGGTGAGGTCGCGCGCGACCTTCCGGTCTCCCGGCACCCGGCGCCGGCTCAGGTCCGCCAGCAGCGCGTCGCGCGTGGAGAGAACCTCCAGGATCAGCGCGTCATGCTCGACCTCGAACCGCGCCTCCGTGGTGGAGAGGCTGATCCCCAGGAGGTCGCCCGGACCGGGGCCGGCCTGGAGCGTGAAGGCAATGCAGCAGCGGCCCTGGACCAGTTCGGAATGCTCGACCGCGTAGCCGCGCAGGCGGACCTCGGCGAGGTTGCGCAGGAGGGCGCCGGAATCGGTGATCGTGTTCCCGGTGAAGCGCCGGAGTTCGCCCCGCCCGTAGAGGGCGCGGATCTCCCCGTCGTCGAACCGGGCGAGCAGGGCCTTGCCCATGGCGGTGGCGTGGGCGGGCAGCCGCTTGCCGACCCGCGAGACCGCGAGCACGGAGTAGCGCCCCTCCTCGCGCATCACGTAGAGCACGTCCTCGCCCTCGATCGTCGCCACGCTCGCGCTCTCGCCGGTCCGCTGCGCCAGGGCGCGCAGGGCGGAGCGGATGCTCTCCTCGAACGGGACGTTGCTCTGGTAGGCGCCGCCGATCTCCGCCGCGGCCGAGCCGAGACGGTAGTGCAGGCTCCCCGAAATCCCGGGCGCAGCCTCCTCGACGACGAAGCCGCGGGTGCCGAGGGTCTTGAGGGTGCGGTAGAGCAGCGAGCGCGAATAGGTCGTCCGCTCGATCAGCGCCGCCAGCGTCATCGGGCCGTCCGCCCGCGCGAGGGCGAGCAGGAGGTCGGCGGCGCAGGCGGCGGCCGGGGCGCTATACTTGAGCTTCTCGTCGGACTGCATCGGCAACTCCCCGTCGTCGAGGATCGACCTCGCCGAGACGGCGCCTCACGTCAACGCCTTGGCCGCCCGGATCGCCTGCCGCCCGCCCTGGGCGATGAAGGCGGAATCGGAGCCGATCCCGACGAAGGCGAAGCCCATCTGGACGTAGCGCGCGGCGCTGGCCGCGTCGCCCGCGAGCACGCCGGCGCCGATGCCGGCACTGCGGCAGGCGGAGACCACGCGGCGCAGGGCGGCGGCGAAGTCGGGCGCGTCGAGGGAGGGCGTGGTGCCGAGGGCTGCGGCGAGGTCGCGCGGCCCGACGAAGAGGACATCGACGCCGGGCGTGCGGGCGATGCGCTCCACGTCCGACAGGGCCGGCTGCGTCTCGATCTGCACGATCGCCACCACGGCGTCGTTGGCACGGCCGAGATAGTCGGGATCGAGGCCGAAGGCGGCGGCGGAGTGGTAGGTCGCGACGCCGCGGTCGCCCTGCGGCGGGTAGCGCAGGTGGCTGACGAATGCCGCCGCCTCCTCGGCGCTGTCGAGCCGGGGCGCCATCACCGCCTCGACGCCGAGGTCGAGCACGCGGCCGCAGCGGATGCGCGTCGGCGTCTCGACGCGCACCGCCGTGCCGACGCCGTGGCGCCTGGCGACGGCGATCTGGCCGATCAGGTCGCGCTCGTTGCCCGCCCCGTGTTCGAGGTCGAACAGCAGCCAGTCGAAGCCCGCCAGCGCGCAGACCTCCGCCGCGACCGTCGAACCGAGGCCGACGAAGGTGCCGTAGGTCGTGCCCGATCGGACCAGTTCCCCGAACGGCATCGGCTTGGTGCCCACCATCTTCCGCGTCTCCATTAATTCATATCTGAACTGCGTGTTTTCGATATGAAGCACCCTGACATCGAGAATGCAATATCGATCCGCCAACAAATCAGGGGTTGCACTGTTGATCCGGTTGTTTTAGCAGTCTTACTCAGAAACGCTAGTTCAAATATGAACAGCCAGTCACTCCGTCGAACGGAGTGCGGGAGGAGACATGACACCGGAGCATCTGTGCGAACGGGACGTTGAGGCCGTCGTCGCGACGACGCCCGAGAGCGTGTTTCTGCTCTCGGGCCATCTCACGTGGCTGGGCGAGCGGATGCGCGGCTGGATGGGCGGCCCCGCGGGCGACGCCGCCTTCCAGGCCGGATACGCCGTCCTCACCCGGGACGGTCGCGTCGGGCTGGCGGCGCGTGCGGTCACCCGGATGGCGGCCGAGGCGGCGGCGCCGGACAGCCTCGTGCTGTACGGCCGGGCCTGCTCGGCCGCCGACGCCGACGCCGCGCTGTCCCTGTTGCTGGCCGAGATGGGCCTCGCCGGCCGCACCATCGGTGTGGAATGGGACGGGGCCGGCCGCGGCCTCGCCCGAAGCCTGGAGCCGGTGGCGACCCGGGACGCCTCGCTCTGGCTGCGCAGCCTGCGCGCGGTGAAGACCGAAGCGGCGCTCCGGACGATGCGGGAGGCCGCGACCGCCACCGAGGCGGCGATGGAAGCCGTCTTCGCCGCCTGGACCGCCGACGCCGATCCGCGGGCGCTGCGGACCGTGTTCCGCGTCGCCCTGGCGGAGCGGGACTGCGACTTCGACCACCTGGTCTTCGGAGCGCCCGGCGGCGGCGTGTGCGACGCCGCGAGGCCGCCGGAACCCGTCACGGCCCTCTTCTTCGATGCCGGTGCCCGCTGTGGCCGCTACTACTCGGATACCGGCACGACGCTGACGCGGGCCGGCTTCACGGCCGCCGACCGCGAGCGTCACGCCGGCGCGCTCGCCGCGCTGGCGGCGGCCGAGCGCGCCCTGCGGCCGGGCCGGCCCGCTTCCTCGGCCTGGGCGGCGATGCAGGACGAGGCGCGGCGGATCCCGGGCCTCGTCGCGCAGGGGCACGGCCTCGGCCTCGGCATCCGCGAATGGCCGCTGCTCGGGCCGCCGAGCGACGCCGTGCTGAGCGACGGCCTCGGCACCTACCCGGTCGATGCCGTGCTCGCCCCCGGCATGGTGGTGAACCTCGAAGCCGGCGGGCACTTCGCCGACGGCACCTCCGTGCAGGTCGAGAAGAGCTTCGTCGTCGGCGCCGACGCCGCCGTCCCGCTGGCCGCGCAGCCGCGCGACGCCCCGATCCGCCTCCCGGCCTGATCCCCCATCCGAACCGATCCCCACCCAGAGGAAAGGCAATCCGCCCATGACCCGACAGAAGACCATCCGGCTGACGACCGCCCAGGCGATCCTGCGCTACTTCGCGGCCCAGCACACCCGGCGCGACGGACGCGAACGGCCGCTCATCGGCGGCGTGTTCGGCATCTTCGGCCACGGCAACGCCAGCGGCTTCGGCCACGCCCTCGCGACCGGCGCGGGCGGGCTGACCTACCATCAGGGCAAGAGCGAGCAGGCGATGGTCCATGCGGCGATCGGCTATGCCCGCGCCCACAACCTCGCCTCGACCCTGGCGGTGACGGCCTCGATCGGGCCGGCCGCCACCAACCTCGTCACCGGCGCCGGCACCGCCACGCTCAACCGCGTGCCCGTGCTGCTCCTGCCGGGCGACGTCTTCGCCAGCCGCCGTCAGGGCCCGATCCTGCAGGGGCTGGAGATGGCGGGCAGCTACGACATGACCGTCAACGACACCCTGCGTCCGGTCAGCCGCTTCTTCGACCGGATCACGCGGCCCGAGCAGATCATCCATTCCCTGCCGCACGCCACCGCCGCGCTGCTCGACCACGGCCAGGCCGGCGCCGTGACCGTGGCGGTCTGCCAGGATGTCGAGGGCGAGGCGTTCGACTTCCCCCTGGCGCTGTTCGAGCGGCGCGTCCACGACCTCGAGCGGCTCGCGCCCTCCGAGACCGCCCTGGCGGCCGCCGCCGAACGGGTGCGGGCCGCGCGCAAGCCCCTCATCATCGCGGGCGGCGGTGTCCGCTATTCCGAGGCGGAGGCGAGCCTCGCCGCCCTGTCCGACGCCTGCGGCATCCCGGTGGTCGAGAGCTTCGCGGGCCGCGGCGCCGGCCGGGAGGCGCGCCTCAACGCGGGCGGCGTCGGCTTCATCGGCTCGCCGGCCGCCAACGAACTCGCGACCGAGGCCGATCTCGTGCTCGCCGTCGGCACCCGCCTGTCGGACACGCTCACCGGCTCGCACACGCTGTTCCAGAACCCCGATGTGAACTTCGTGACGCTGAACCTCGCCGAGCGCGACCTGCGCAAGATGGGCGCGCTGGCGCTGCGGGCGGACGCAAGGGCCGGGCTCGACGGGCTCGCGGCGGCCCTGGAGGGCCATACCGCCCCGGCCGAATGGCGCGACCGCGCCGACCGGGCGATCCTGCGCCATGTCGCGCGGGTCGGCGAGATCGTCGGGACCGAGAATCCCCGCATGACCGGCTACGAGGCGGTCGCCGAGATCAAGGACGCCGCCCGCCGCGAAGACCGCGTGGTGTTCTCCTCCTCGACGGCGATCGGGCAGGCCCACACCATCTGGGACAGCCGCAGCGATGCCCCGGTCGACATGGAATACGGCTTCAGCTGCATGGGCTACGAGATCCCGGCCGCCCTCGGCGCGGCGATGGCCGGCACGGTGAAGGGCCGCATCCTCGCGCTCATCGGCGACGGCACCTTCCTGATGGGCAACACCACCGAGATCGTCACGGCGATCCAGGAGGGCCTCGCCTTCACGATCGTGGTGGTGGTCAACCGGGGCTGGCAGTGCATCCGCGGCCACCAGCTCGGCTCCTACGGCGAGGAGTTCGGCACGCAGTTCCGCCGCCGCGAGGGGGACGCCCGCAACCTGACCGGCGAGACGCTCGCGATCGACTACGTCGCCAACGCCCGCTCGCTGGGCGCCGACGGCCTCGACGTGCACAGCCGCGCCGAGTTGCGGGATGCCCTGGAGCAGGCACGCCGCTCCGACCGGCCCTTCCTGATCGCGGCGCATGTCGAGGACGCACCGCTGCCGATCGAGAACGGCGCGTGGTGGGAGTTCGGCATTCCGCAGGCGGATGCGCCCGAGGGCCTGCGCGAGACCCGCGCCGCCTTCGAGGCGGCCGCCGCGAAGCACCGCTGGTTCGTCTGAGGGAGGGGATCATGAAGGGTACGACGATCACGCGCGTCTCGACGCTGCGCAGCGCCCTGCAGCCGAACCTGCTGTGGGTGGAGATCGAGGATGCCGACGGCGTCGTCGGCCTCGGCGAGACCTTCTCGCTGGCCGAGACCGTGGAATCCTACATCCACGAGGGCGCGGCCGACTACCTGCTCGGCAAGGATGCGGGCGACATCGCCGGGCACTGGACGACGCTGTTCCGCCAGCGCGGCCGCTCCGGCATCGGCGCCGAGACCCGGGGTGCGGCCGCCATCGACATCGCCCTGTGGGACCTGCTCGGCCACCGCACGGGCCTGCCGCTGTGGCAGCTCCTCGGCGGCCGCTCGCGGGAGCGGATCCGGGTCTACAACACCTGCGGCGGCCCGAACTACGTGCGGGCCGCGGCGGTGGCCGGGCGGCAATATACCGGCGACTTCGTGCGCGACCCCTACGACGACCTCTGGGGCTTCATGAACGAGCCCGAGCGGCTCGCCGAGAGCCTGCTCGCCGAGGGCGTGCGCCACATGAAGATCTGGCCGCTCGACGACATCTCGGTGGTGAACCAGGGGCTGCACATCTCCGCGTCGGAGCTGCGCACGGCGCTCGCGCCCCTCGCCCGCATCCACAAGGCCTTCGAGGGCGAGATGGAGGTCGCCCTCGAGATGCACGCGCGCTGGACCGTGCCGGTGGCGAGCAAGATCGCCCGGGCCGCCGAGCAGTACCAGCCGATGTGGATCGAGGACCCGGTCAAGCTCGACAACCTGCGCGCCATCGACGAGGTCTGCCGCGCGACGACGATCCCGGTCCTCGTCGGCGAGACCCAGGGCTCGCGCTACCCCTACCGCGAGATCCTCGAACGCACGGGGGTCGGCATCATCATGTCCGACCCGTGCTGGACCGGCGGCGTCACCGAGCTGCGGCGCATCGCCGACCTCGCGGCCACCTACCAGCGCGCGTTCACGCCCCACGACTGCACCGGCCCGATCGGGCTCGCCGCCGGCGCGCATGTCGCCCTGCACGCCGAGACCGCGATCTTCCAGGAATTCGTCCGCGCCTTCTATCACGGCTGGTACCGCGAGGTGAGCGAGGGCCTGCCGCTGATCGAGGACGGCTGGCTCACCGCGGCCGACCGGCCCGGCCACGGCGTCACGATCCCCGAAGAGGTCCGCAAGCGCCCCGAATGGTCGGCGCGCACGAGCCGGAAGGGAGCCTGACCATGGCGAGCCCCACTCCTGCGAACGGCCTGCGCGAGGGCCTGAGCTACGCGCCGCCGCACCGCCCGTCGGACCGGCTCGCGGGCGAGACGGCCGTGATCACCGGCGCCGGCAGCGGCGTCGGGGCGGAGACGGCCCGCATCCTCCACGCCGAGGGTGCCCACGTCGTCCTGAACGGCCTCACCGCCGGCCGCCTCGAAGCGCTCGCCGCCGAACTCGGCCCCCGCACCACCGTCCTGCCCGGGGACGTCACCGACCTCGCCTATCTGGAGCGCCTCGCCGAGCAGGCGCAGGCCGTCGGCGGGGGCCGCGTCGGCGTCCTCGTCAACAATGCCGGCGCCACGATCCGCGGCTCCCTGGCGGAGACCACCCCCGACAACTTCATGTCGACGGTGGAACTCAACCTGAACGGGGCGGTGCAGCTCACCCGCCTCCTGGCGCCGGCCATGTGCGAGGCGCGGCAGGGATCGATCGTCAACATGGCGTCGATCACCTCGCTGAAGGGGTTGGGCGGTGCCGTCGCCTACACCGCCTCCAAGGCGGGCATGACGGGGGTCACGCGGGCGCTGGCCGTGGAGCTGGCCCCGTTCAACGTCCGCGTCAACGCGGTCTGTCCCGGCGTGATCGATACGCCGATGACCTGGGAGCACGCCGAGGCGCAGCCCGATCCGGCCGCCCACTACGCGATGCTCCGGGCCCGCCAGCCGATGAACCGGCTCGCCTCCGCCCGCGACTGCGCCCTGGCGGTGCTGTTCCTGGCGAGCCCGGACTCGGCCTTCATCACCGGAGCCGCGCTCCCGGTGGATGGCGGGCGCCACGCTGCCTGAGGACGCCGCCTGAGAACGCGGCCTCCGGCCACCGCCCGAGGCCGCCGACCTCGGGCCGCCGACCTCGGGCCGCGACGACAAGCCGACAAAAACCACACCGGGGAGGAACGAGCACATGTCCCATGGAACCATGGCGCCGGACACGGTCGCCCTCGATCTGCCGGAACTCGGCAAGGGTCGTCACACCGCCCGCCTCAGCCTGATCGGCGTGATCGCCACCTTCGGCGGGTTGCTGTTCGGCTACGACACCGGCGTGCTGAACGGGGCGTTGTCCTACATCGCCGACTATTTCGGCCTGTCGCCGCTCCAAGAGGGGTTCGTCACCTTCAGCCTGCTGATCGGCGCGACCCTCGGCGCCCTGGCCGGCGGGCGGATCTCGGACCGGATCGGGCGGCGGGTCACCATCACAGGCCTCGGCGCCCTGTTCTTCGTCGGCGCGCTCGGCTGCGTCCTGGCGCCGACCTACGACATCCTCATCGTCTTCCGCGTCGTGCTCGGCCTCGCGGTCGGCGGCGCGTCGGTCACGGTGCCGGTCTACCTCTCCGAGGTCGCCCCGGCGGAGCAGCGCGGCAGCATGATCGGCCGCAACGACATCATGATCGTGTCCGGCCAGTTCCTGGCCTTCCTGTTCAACGCCGTCATCGGCAACGTGCTGGGCGGCAACGAGCACGTCTGGCGCATCATGCTCGCCGTCGCGCTCCTGCCCGCCGTCGTCCTGTTCCTCGGGATGCGCCGGATGCCCGAGAGCCCGCGCTGGCTGATGGCGCAGGGCCGCTCCCCCGAAGCCCTGGACGTGCTGCGCACGATCCGCTCCGAGGCCCGCGCCCAGGCCGAGATGGAAGAGGTGCGCGTCCTCGCGCGGCTCGACGCGGTCAAGCGCTCGACCAGCTGGCGCGACCTCGTGGCGGAGCCCTGGCTGGTGCGCCTGCTCTTCGTCGGCATGGGGCTGGCCGCGCTCGCGCAGCTCACCGGCATCAACTCGGTGATGTATTACGGGACGCAAGTCCTTGAGCAGGCCGGCTTCACCCGGAACACGGCCCTGATCTTCAACGTGCTGAACGGCCTGATCAGCATCGTGGCGATGCTCGTCGGCGTGATGGTGGTCAACCGCGTCGGACGCCGCTCGATGCTGATCCTCGGCTTCGGCTGCGCGACGGCGCTGCACGTCTTCATCGGCGTGATCGGCATCGTCGTGCCGCTCGACAACCCGGCCCGGCCCTACCTCCTGACCGTCGGCATGTTCGGCTTCCTCGCGATCGTGCAGGGGACCATCCAGCTCGTGAGCTGGATCATGATGTCGGAGATCTTCCCGCTGCGGGTGCGCGGGCTGATGATCGGCGCGAGCGTCGCGGTTCTGTGGCTCACCAACGCGCTGATCTCGCTCGCCTTCCTGCCCGTCGTGCAGACCCTCGACTTCGCGACCTTCTTCCTGTTCGGCGGCTGCTGCCTGTTCGGGGTGGTCTTCACGGCGCGCTGGCTGCCGGAGACGCGGGATCGGAGCCTGGAATCGATCGAGGCGGAGCTGTCCGCGGGAGGCGCCCGTGTCTGAGCGTATCCGCTTCGGGGTCAGCCCCATCGCCTGGATCAACGACGACCTGCCCGAACTCGGGGCCGGGACACCGCTGGAGCGGATGTTCCACGAGGCCGCCGCGATCGGCTACGACGGGATCGAACTGGGCGGCGCCTTCCCCCGCGAGCCCGCGGCACTCTCGGCCCTCCTGGCTCCGTCCGGGCTGGCCCTGGCCGCGGGCTGGTACGCCAGCAGCCTGCTCACCGTCGATGCCGAGGCGGAGATCGAGGCGCTCCAGCCGCATCTTCGGCTGCTGAGGGCGATGGGATGCGACGTCTTCATCGCCGCCGAATGCTCCACCTCCATCCACGGCCTGCGCCGCGTGCCCCTGGCCCACCGGCCGGTGCTGGACTGGGCGGGCTGGCGCCGCTTCGGCCGGGAGCTGACGCACCTGTCCGAGTACCTGGCCCGCGAGGGCTTCCGGCTGGCCTACCACCACCATCTCGGCACCGCGGTCCAGAGCGTGACCGACCTGAGCGCGATGCTCGCCCACACCCCGAGCCATGTCGGCCTCGTGCTCGATACCGGCCACGCGGTGTTGGGCGGGATCGATCCGGTCGCGCTGATCCGCGAACATCCGGAACGGATCGCCCATGTCCACTGCAAGGATGTGCGCCCACCGGCCTTCGCCGCCGTCGAGGCCGCGGGAGGCAGCTTCCTCGACGGCGTCCTGGCGGGGATGTTCACGGTGCCGGGGGACGGCAGCCTCGCCTTCGGCCCTGTGCTCCGCGCACTCGCCGACATCAAGTATCGCGGCTGGCTGATCGTCGAGGCGGAGCAGGATCCCCAGATCGCCGATCCGCGCATCTACGGTCGGATCGGGCTGGAGACCGTGCGTCGGGAGGCGATCGGTGCGGGCCTGACGACATGGACGGGGTCGCTCGCCCGCGCAGCGGTCGGAGCGCCTTCGCCCCGCAACGCCCCATCGCAATCGCCCGCAGCGACGCTGTTCCCGCTCGCGGAGCTGGCCCTGTCCGGGCTCGCATAGAGCGCATTTCGACGAAGTGGAAGCCGGTTCGCCGAAAGAATGCGCATCAAATCAGAGGCCTAGAGCATCATCCCGAAAGGTGGTTTCCGGCTTTCGGAAAAAGATGATGTAAAAACAAAAGCCGAGCGCATCGTGCTGGATCCGATATCCAGCACGATGCGCGAGAGACGCCGACCTGATGCAATCAGGTCGGGTACGGCTCTAGCACCTTCCAGGATGCGCACGCGGTCGGGCAGCCCGGCGGCGGCGAAGTCGTGCAGGATGCCGATGCCGGTCCCCGCCCGCACCGCCTCCCGTTGCCCGACCGCGCCGGCGCCGACTTCGTCATGCCGACGATGCGGTGAGGACGGTGATTGCCCGATCTCGTCGGATCTCGTCCGCGACGTTTCGTGGGCGAGGCCGGGCGCGGGGCGCAACGCTCTTTAACCGAAGAAGGCCGGTTCCGGTCAGCGCCGCACCGCAACGGCCCGGCGATCCAGCAGGTACGACACCGCCCAGATGGCGAAGCCCGAGAGGGCGAGGCCCATGCCGACCACGCCCGTCGTCGGCAGGCCGTATCCGGCCGCCAGCGCGAGGCCGGCCAGCCACGGTCCGAGGGCGTTGGCGGTGTTGAAGGCCGAATGGTTCAGGGCCGCCGCCATCGTCTGCGCATCCTCGGCCACGTCCATCAGCCGAGCCTGGAGCAGGCTCGACAGGCCGCCGCCGGAGCCGATCAGGAACACCGCCGCCACCATGGTCCAGACGTTCCCGGTCGCGAGGGGATAGAGGGCGAGCGCGCCGGCGCCCCACAGCAGGGTGAGGCCGATCGCCGGCATCAGGGCCCGGTCGCCGGCCCAGGCGCAGACGAAGGTTCCGGCGGTCAGGCCGAGGCCGAACACCGCGAGCACCGCGGGGATCACCACGGGAGAGGCGTGCGTGACCTCGAGCAGGGTCGAGGCGAGATAGGTGTAGACCGAGAACAGGCCGCCGAAACCGATGGCGCCGGTCATCAGGGTGAGCCAGACCTGCCCCCGCTTCAGGGCACCGAGTTCGCGCAGGGCGCTGGCACCCTGGACGGGCCGGCCGAGGGGAGCGAAGAGCTGGACCAGGATCGCCGTGAGGGTGGCGAGCGCCGCCACGAGGGCGAAGCTCCAGCGCCAGCCGACGACCTGCCCGATGCCGTTGGCGAGCGGCACGCCGACGATGGTGGCCACCGACAGGCCGAGGATCACCCGCGAGACCGCCTGCGTCCGGCGCTCCCGCGGCACGAGCGAGGCGGCGACCAGAGAGGCCACGCCGAAATAGGCCCCGTGCGGCAGCCCGGCAATGAAGCGGAAGGCCAGCATCCAGCCGTAATCCGGCGCGAGCGCCGAGAGGGCGTTGCCGACGGCGAACAGCAGCATGAGGCCGACGAGCAGGGTCCGGCGGGCGAAGCGCGCGGCCAGGACGGCGATCAGGGGGGCGCCGACCACCACGCCCAAAGCGTAGGCGCTAATGACGTGTCCGGCCGTCGGCGCATCGATGCCGAGTTCGGGAGCAAAGGCCGGCAGCAGGCTCATCGCGGCGAATTCCGTGGTGCCGATGGCGAAGCCCCCGACCGCGAGCGCGAGCAGGACGAGAGTCGGGTGGCGCCCCGGCGCGGCGCGCACCGGACGTATCTCCTCGGCGGCCTCGGGATCCGTGGGGCGGTTCTCGGTCGGTTCGGTCAGGGTCATGGTGGATCGCTTGCAAGCGCCAAGCCTCGTCGCGACCGGCGGCGCCGGTCCGGGCCAAGCGGGGGGTGACGAAACGGGAGCGGCCGGGCCGGACCGGGCGTCGGTCACGCCCGGCCCGGCCCGGCCTCGGTTCTTTCGGTACGGCTTCGGCCCGCCGCGCCTTCAGTTCAGCGGAGACTTGTCCTTGCCCCGGCCGGGGTTGGACGCGTCAACGAGATCGGGCGGAGCCTGTGCCGGCAATTGCTGGAGCTGTCCCGAGAGGTTGATGCGCTTCGTGCGCGCGAACGGCTCGAGCCGCACCGGGCCGCCGCTCTCCAGAGCCTTCAGGATCCCCTCGATCACCCGCAGGTCGGCGTAGCCCTCCTCGGCATCGGGCTCGGGGTCGGTGCCGTTCAGGATGCAATCCGAGAAGTACTTCAGCTCGCCGCCGAAATGGTCGGTGTTCTTGAAGCTGTCGTGGTGCTTCTCGTCGCCGATGGTCACCGTCCGCTCCAGCGGCTTGCCGTACATGTAGGCCGGATTGACCTCGACGCTGCCCTTGGTGCCGACGACCGCGTAGGTGTCGAGCACGCTGCCGTAATAGGACAGCACGAACTGCGCGAGGCGATTGCCGGGGAAGCGCAGGGTGACCGCGACGGTGTCGTCGAAGTCGCCGAACCCGGCCTCAGGGTGGCGCACGCCGACGGCCGAGACCACCTCGGTCGGCTCGTCGCCGAACACGTAGCGGGCGGCGTTGATCGTATACGGGCCCATGTCGAAGATCGGGCCGGCCTCGACGCCGCTCTTCGCCCGATGGTTCTCGGGCGAGACCATCTGCGTGAAGGTCGAGGTGAAGGTGAGGAGTTCACCGAGCGCGCCGGAGCGGATCAGGCCGATGGTGTCGAGCGTCGCCGGCTCGAAATGCAGCCGGTAGGCGACCATCAGCTTGGCCGACGAGGCGGCCTGCACCGCCATGATCTCCCGGCATTTTTCGCTCGAGATCTCGAGCGGCTTCTCCACCAGCACGTGGATGCCGGCCTTGAGGGCGGGAATCGCGAACTCGGCGTGGCGCCAGTTCGGGGTGGCGAGGTAGATCGCGTCGATGGTCCCCGAGGCCAGCAGCGTGCCGAACTCATCGTAGCCGTAGGTGTCGGTGACGCCGTATTGCTCACCGACCCGGCGCGCCTTCTCGGGATTGCCGGTGACGAGGGCGGTGACCTCCGAATTGCCGGTGTGGCGGACCCCGGGCAGCATCGCCTCCTGGGTGATGTCGCCCAGGCCGACGAAGGCGTAGCGGACGGTCTTGCCCTGGACGGGGCGGGGGAAGGTCGTGCCGGTCATGAAGAACTTTATCCGTGGGCGGGACGGGCTGACGAAGGGTCAGGACATGCCGGGCGGCCGCGATGCGGCCACGCCTTCCGTCAGCGCATGAATCGAAAACAGACCGGGTGGCGATCCGCTCCCCCTCGATCCGGCAAGGCTGATTGCGCCCATAGGCAAGAATGGCGGGATTCGACCGTTCCCGGCCGCAGCAGAGCGATTTCGCTGACGATCAAATATGAATCTAAGGCACGGGTCCTCGCAATCTCTTGATAGTGCGAGAACCGGCGCTCTAATGCGCCGGATGGGGCGGCTCGACAGCATCGACGATCTTCGCGTCTTCGACGCCATCATGCGGGCGGGCAGCCTGTCCGGTGCCGCGCAGGAACTCGACGTCTCGCTCACCGTGGTTTCCAAGCGACTCAAGCGCCTGGAGGCGCAGCTCGGCGTCCGCCTGCTCCAGCGGACGACGCGCCAGCTCGGCCTGACCGAGGAGGGCCAGGAATTCCTCGGGCGCTGCCGGATGGCGCTCGACGCCATCCAGGCGGCGGAGGAGGTCTGCGGCGACGGTGCCAGCGGCGTCGTCCGCGTAACGGCCACGGCGGGCTTCGCGCAGCGGCAGATCGCGCCGCGCCTGCCCCGCTTCCTCGCCCGCCACCCCGACATCTCGGTCCAGATCCTGACCAGCGACGACGTCCTCGACCTCGTGGAGCGCCGAATCGACGTGGCCATGCGGCAGGCGCCCCTCGCCGACAGCCGCCTGATCGCCCGCGCCTTCGTGCCGGACGCGCGCGTTCTGTGCGCCTCCCCGGCCTATCTCGCGAAGGCCGGTACGCCGCGCGATCCCTTCGACCTCGCCGGCCATGCCTGCCTGACGGTGGGCGATCCGGCGCCGAGCCAGTGGCGGCTGTGGCGCGGCGAGGAATCGGTCGAGATCCCGATCCGCTCCGTGGCCGGCGGCAATGACGGCGAGATCTGCCATGTCGGCGCGTTGGCGGATCTCGGCATCGCGATGAAGGCGGCCTGGGACGTGGCCGACGACGTGCGGACCGGGCGCCTCGTGCGCATCCTGCCGGACTGGTGGGGTGGGACGGATCGGTGGGTCCGCATCGTCTACCCGGCGCGTCTGCACCAGCCCCGGCGGGTTCGCGCCTTCATCGCCTTCATGGAAGACGAGATGACGACGTCCCTGGCCGAGAGCGCGGATCTCGGCCTGTTCGAGGCTGCGGCGCTGGCGAAGCTGCAGCCGCGCATCGACGCCGTGCGGCGCCGTCCCGAGCCTAAACTCGCCGAGCCTCGCCTCGCCGAGCCCGGACTCGCCGAGGCGAAACCCGCCTGACGCGCGCGCTGAAGACGAGTGCCGGGCCGGCCCGTCAGACCGCGGTGATCAGGGCGACGGCTCCGAGGACGATTCCGGGGGCGTTGGCGAAGGAGACCGGCCAATCCCGGCGCAGGGCGCCGTAGGTCGTCCACAGCCCGCAATTCACCACCGTGGCGAGCGGCTGAATGACCGAGCCCTTCTGTCCGGCGAGGTTCAGCTGGATCTGGTCGAGATAGGAGACGAACATCAGGACGCCGGTGACGGTCGCGATCCAGCCGAGCCAGCGCACGAAGCGGTCGCTCGCGCCGACGCTGGCAGCCCGGTTGATGACGTGTGCGTCCGAACTCAAAAGTCTCCCCTCTTCGCTTGAAGAACCGCCCGCCGCGGTCGGCGATGGTCGGCGATGGCCGCCGTCGCGCGGTGCCTCGCATTAACGCGCCGTGGCGACCGGCCGAACTGTCCGAAACGGAAAGACACCCTGTCGAACCCGGCGATGATGCAGCGGTCATCGATGACCTATCTCGCATCGGGCGGAGATCCGGGGAGGGTTCGTCAGGACGATGGCGATGAGTCGGCGCGACCTCGGGAAAGCGATGTACGGCGCCGTGCTGGCGGGCGCCTCGTCCGATGCGGCGGCCCGGGCCACGCCCGGAGGGCCCCCGCCCGGAAACGTGATCCTGATCCGCGGCGGCTACGTCATGACGATGGATGCCGTGCGGGGCGACCTGCCCGGGGCCGACATCCTCGTTCGCGACGGGCGTATCGCCGAGATCGGACGCGGCCTGCCGGCTCCGGAGGGCGCCGACATCGTCGAGGCGGCGGGCGCGGTGGTCCTGCCGGGCTTCGTCGATGCCCACACCCATGGCGCGATCAGCCAGATGCGGGGTCTCTACGGCAACACGCCCGAGACCGCGTTCTTTCCCGTCACCAACCGGCTGTCGGCGCATTACAGGCCGGAGGACACCTATATCGGCATGCTGCTGAGCGCCGTGGAGAGTCTGGCCTCCGGCATCACCACGACGGCCGACTTCTTCGACGCCGTGCGCGACCGCGAACACGCGGAGGCCGGCCTCCGGGCGCTGCGGGACGCGCAGATCCGGGCGCGGCTGCTCTACGGGATGACGAGCAAGACCGCGGCGGCCCCGATCGATCTCGCCCATGTCGAGGAATGGCAGCGGGGCTGGGCGGACCGCTCGGCCGGCGGTCGCCTCTCTCTCGGCCTCGCTTGGCGCCTGCCGCAGGATCTCGACGACGCGCGGGCCTGGGCGATCAAGCAGGGGGAATGGGAGGCGGCCCGCCGGCTCGGGCTGCCGGTGCAGGTCCATGTCAGCGGCACGGTACCGGGACGGGCGGAGGCGATGTTCGACGCCCTGATCGCCCGGCGGATGCTTCGGCCGGGCCTGCAGGTCATCCATGCGACCGACGCCCGGGACGACCAGCTCGCCGCGCTGGAGGAGGCCGGCGCCGGCCTCGTGGTCACGCCTCTGACCGAGCACCGGGTCGGCTACGGCCTGACCCGGATCGATCGCTTCGCCGGGATCCGGCGCCTCGGCTTCGGCATCGATGGAAGTGCGCTGGCCGGCTCCACCGACATGTTCGCCCTCATGCGCCTCGCCGCGCTCACCCAGGCCGGCGCCGCGCGTGACGAGACGGCCGTCTCGCCCCGCCGGCTCCTGGAACTGGCGACGGTTGGCGGGGCGCGGGCGATGGGCCTCGATGCGGAGATCGGCACCCTCGTGCCGGGCCGCGCGGCCGACCTGCAGATCGTTCGGCTCGACACCTGGAACCTCGCGGGTTTCAAGGGCGGCGATCCGTCGGCGCTCCTCGTCTACTCGGCCCGACCGGAGGATGTTGCAACCGTCATGGTCGGAGGCCGCTTGGTGAAGCACGACCGTCGCCTTCTATTCGACGACCTCATGCTGCTCGACCAAGCCCGCCTATCCATCCTCGGAATTTGCAGACGTTCCAGCCAAGCCGGTCCTTGAGCAGGCCGTGCATCGAATCGTCGTTGCGGCATTCCCATTCCTTGGCCCCATTTCTTGACCCCATTCCTTGGCCGGTCTCCGGCAGCGGTTGAGCCAAGCAGAGGCCGGCCCCGGAGACGGCTTGAATCCGCCGATTGCCAGCGCGGCGAGGACCGGGGCTGGGTTGACCCCCGGAACGGCCACGGCCGGCGCGACCGCTTCCGCCGCCTCGGCGTCGAGCGGAGCGGATCCAGGCAGATCAACAAGGATCATCAGGCCGCTCTGACAGGGCGGGTCCGGTCGCCGCGCAGCGTGCAGGCGGCATGGATCAGGGCGAGGTGACTGAGACCCTGCGGCGTGTTGCCGAGGAAGTCACCGGTCTTCAGGTCGACCATCTCGCTCAGGATGCCGACCCCTGCAGGCAGAGCACGGATCGTGCCGGTGAAGACCTGCTCTGCCTCCTCCTGCCGCCCGAGCTCTGCCAGCGCCTCCGCCAGCCAGAACGAGCAGGCCAGGAACGCGCCTTCCTCCCGCTCGGCCCCGGAGTAACGGTAGAGGAAGGGCCCGCGTCCGAGCTCCTCGCGGATCGCGTCGAGCGTCGAGGACAGCCTGTCCCGGCCGTCGAAGCCGAAGCGGACGGCCAGCGCCAGCGACGCGTCGAGCCGCTCGGTGCCAGGATGGAGCACGAAGGCCTTGCGTGCTTCGGACCAGCAATGTTCCTCGATCCAGGCCGCGATGCGGTCGCGCTCGCGCGTCCAGCGCGGCACGCAGGTCGGGGGCAGGTGTCCGGCCTCGGCAAGCTCGACGGCGCGTGCGAGCCCCTGCCAGGCGCTGATCTTCGACATCGTGTAGTGCTGAGGCTCTCGCAGCTCCCAGATGCCGGCATCCTTCTGGCGCCAGCGGTCGGCGGCTTGGTCGGCGAGCGCCGACAGCACGGTGGCGCTTCTTTGGTCGAGGATGTTGCCATCGGCCACGAACAGGGCCGCCGTCTCGAAGATGTCGCCGTAGATGCCGTGCTGGTGCTGTAGAGCCGCGGCGTTGCCGACCAGGACCGGGCGCGAGGCGCGGTAACCCGGCAGCTCCAGGGCCCGCTCGTCCGGTCCGACCTCGCCGCACAGGGTGTAGAGCACCCGAGGACCGTGCTGGTCGAGGCGCTTCATCAGCCAGGAGAAAGCCGCCTTGGCCTCCGGCATCGCGCCGACCCGCAGGAAGGCGTTCACCGAGTAACCTGCATCCCGGATCCAGGCGTAGCGGTAATCGTAATTCTTCTCCCCGCCGATGCCCTCGGGCAGGGACGTCGTGGCTGCCGCGGCGATGGCGCCGCTCGGCGAGTAGAGGAGGAGCTTCAGCGCGAGCGCGCTGCGGCGGACCTCGTCGCGGTGCGGGCCGTCGTAGCGCAGCCCTTCGGCCCAGCGCCGCCAAGCCTCGTCGCTGACGTCGATGCGATGGTCGATCTCCTCCATCGTCGGCACTCCGAGCGGCTCGTCCTCACCTGCGAGCAACGCCACGGTCGCGCGCTCGCCCTCGGCGAGGGTCACGGTGGCGGCGATGGTGCGGTCATCCTCCTCGGTGACCCGGACGTTGTCGCTGCACCGGAACAGCCCGAGCACCGGCCCGACGTGGAAGACGCAGCCGTTCGGGTTCGGCTGAAGCCAGGGCGAGGCCGTGTCGCCGCGCGTGCCGAACACTGCGCGGACGCGGAACGTCATCGTACCCGACAGGACCTCGATGCGGCGGGCGAACTCGCACCAGGGCAGGCGGCCGGCGGTGGAACTGTTGAGCGACTCGGTCAGACGCGCCCGGCCCGTGCCCGAGGCCAGCACGGTATCGAGTACGTTGCTGTCCCGGCGGTAGCGCCGCTCGATGACCTTGGCACCCTCTGCCTCGACCTGGAAGAAGCCGCCGGCTTGCGGGTCGAGGAGGCTGTCGAAGAGCGGGGGCGAGTCCATCTCGGGCACGCACCACCACGCGACGGCACCATCCGGCGCCACGAGGACGACGGAGCGCCCGTCGCCCAATGCGGCGTAGTCTTGGATCGGGAAGTCCGAGCCCGGCAAGCGGGCGCCGTCCGAGCCGGCGCCATTGCAGTCCCCGGCGAAGTCTCGCCCGCCGTTCGTCCGTTTGCTCATGGTGCTGCTAGGGTCCCGTGCTCGTGCGATGGTTTCGGGCGGCTTCAGTTCTTGGGCATGGGGCGGGCTTTGGGCCGAGAAGGGCGAGGAGAAGGGCGAGGAGTGCCTGCCGATCGGCGGCGCGTACCTCGACAACAGTGCATCGCAGCATCAGTTGCATACCTATGCAGCCCGGCGCACGGAAAAGGGCTGCGTCGGAGGCAGTGCCTATGAGCGAGGTCGGGCCGGTGACTCGGAAGCGTCCACCTTCGTCGGTCGAGGTCGCGCGTCTGGCCGGCGTCTCGCAATCGGCGGTGTCACGGACGTTCACGCCCGGCAGCGTCGCCTCGCCGTCAACGCGGGCCAAGGTCCTCGCCGCGGCCGAGAGCCTTGGCTATCGGCCGAACCTTCTCTCGCGCTCGCTGATGACCGGTCGTTCGGACATCGTCGCCGTAGCAGTGGGCGCGCTGTCCAACCCGTTTCACGCCATGACCCTGGAGAGCTTCACGGCCGGCCTGCAGCGAACCGGCCGCCAGGTCATGCTGGTGCAGGTCGAGGACGAGTGGGCGCTGGGCTCTGCGGTCGAGCTGCTCGCGGGCTATCAGGTCGACGCGATCCTGAGCTCGCTGCCGGTTACCGAGCCGGAGGTCGTGCAGGCGCTCTCGCGCTTCGGGGTGCCGGTCGTCACCCTGAACTCCCCGGCGACTACGGACTGGGTGCGGACCGTCGTGACCGATGATGCCTGGGCGGGCGCCGAGATGGCGCGCCTGCTCCACGAGCGGGGTGCCCGACGCTTCGGCTACGTCGCGGGCCGGTCCGGAACGATGGGCCAGGAGCGTCGCGAGGCCGGCTTCCGGGAGGGGCTGCGGGAACTCGGGATCGACAGCTACGCCCGCGCTCAGGGCGACCACAAGCACGGCGGCGGCTACGAGGCGGTTCGAGCGCTCTACGCTTCGGGCACCGGGCCCGACGGCCTGTTCTGCTTCAACGACCTGACCGCGATGGGCGCCATCGACGGGCTTCGGCATGAGTTCGGGCTACGCTGTCCCGAGGATGTGCTCGTCGCCGGCTACGACAACATCGCGGCTGCGGCTTGGCCGTCGTACCGCTTGACCACGGTCGATATCGGGCTCGCGGCGGTCACCGAGTCCGCGTTGGCGCTGATCGCGTCGCAAGCCGGCGAAGCCACGGAGGCGCTGGTCAGGCCTCATTTGGTCGAGCGCACCAGTACCCTGAGCCAGCGTTAGCAGGCCAAACACCTATTGGCATCAACAAACCGGCCGGCCGGCCGACTCAAGGAATGCCCTTGTCTGCTGAAGGCGCAGATCTATCAATCATCGCAGCCTGATTAAAAGGTCGCCTCAGCAATTCAGTTCTTGAGAGCTGATCCGTCCCATCCCACGATCGTTGCGCCATCCGTCGGGCCTCGCCCGGCGTGGCCCGCCCGAGCGAGCGCAGGATCTCGCGCTGGCCGAACCGCTGGCGCAGGTCGTGGGGGATGATACGGCGAAAAAAGACCGTTTGTCGGCGGCGGCGGGTGCGAGGCAAGGCAGGAATCCCTGCCGTCCGGACAAGTGGACCTCCCGAGTGGACCTGGACGGAGCGGTCGGCCCGGGCGGGTCCGAAAACAGCCGGAGAATCAACGGTCGGCTGAGAATCTCGAGCCTTTGGCTGGGGCGCCAGGATTCTCACCCAGAACGACCTCAGCAAAAGACATCTACTAAATCATTGCAATTGCATGCGCTTTACCTTCTTGCGCACACGCAGTGGATACGATCCTGCGCTCATTGCCAAGGGCGCCCTCTGGCCATCCACAGGCGGCTGCAAGGCATCGCCCTCTTGCTCACTCAGGTCGCTCTGAAGCATGTTGATCTTGCCCTCTGGCCTGCCCTCATTCTGAAGCTAAGGTCCGTCGATCAGGAGACGGACGATGAAGAAGAGCCGGTTCAGCGAAGAGCAGATCATCGGCATCCTGAAGGAGCAGCAGGCCGGGCTGCCGGTCGCTGAGATCTGCCGCCGCCACGGCATCAGCGACGCGACGTTCTACACGTGGCGCTCTCGCTACGGCGGCATGGAGGTCTCGGACGCGCGCCGCCTGAAGACGCTCGACGAGGAGAACCGCAAGCTCAAGAAACTCCTGGCCGAAGCGATGCTCGACGTGGCCACGCTGCGTGAGGGTTTGAGAAAAAACTTCTGACGCCCGGCGCACGGAGAACGGCCGTGAGCTGGGCCATCGAGGAGAAGGGCTACTCGCAGCGTCGCGCCTGCGGGCTGATCGGCCTGGAGCCGAAGACCTACCGCTACGCCTCGACGCGAGGTGACGATGCGGCCGTGCGGGTACGCCTGCGCGGCCTGGCCGGCGAGCGCCGCCGGTTCGGCTACCGGCGCCTGCTCATCCTGCTGCGGCGGGAGGGCCTCACGCTGAACCACAAGAAGCTGTTCCGCCTCTATCGGGAAGAGCGGCTCTCGGTGCGCAGGCGCGGTGGGCGCAAACGTGCCCTTGGCACGCGGGCACCGGCCGCCGCGCCGCAGGAGCCGAACCAGCGCTGGAGCCTCGACTTCGTCTCCGACACGCTCGACGACGGGCGGCGCTTCCGCATCCTCGTCGTGGTCGACGACTGCACGCGGGAGTGCTTGGCGCTGGTGGTCTGGCCTGCCCCCATTCGGTGGCCCAGTTCAAATCTAATGCATGGTGGGCTTTTCGGCGACGTTTGAGGTGGCCGGCGAAGCGGGTTGGGGTGGCGCAGCCGGCCACAGCACGGCGTTGGGCGCTGGAGGGCGGTAGCCGAGCGAGGAGTGCGGGCGCCGGGTGTTGTAGTGCCGGCGCCAACTCTCGATGACGATGCGGGCCTCGGCGAGGCTGTAGAACAGCTCGCCGTTCAGAAGCTCATCGCGAAGCTTCGAGTTGAAGCTCTCGCAGTAGCCGTTCTCCCATGGGCTGCCGGGCTCGATGAACGCTGTCTTCGCTCCGACCGCCGTGATCCATTCGCGCACCGCTTTAGCGACGAACTCAGGACCGTTGTCCGACCGAACGTGACCCGGCACACCGCGCAGGATGAAGAGGTCGGACAGGACGTCGATGACGTCGGTGGACTTGAGCTTCCGGTCGATCCAGATCGCAATGCATTCCCGGGTGAACTCGTCGATCACATTCAGCATTCGGAACTTCCGACCGTTGTGGGTGCGATCTTCGACAAAATCATAGGACCAGACGTGGTTGGGATATTCCGGTCGCAGCCGGATGCACGAACCGTCGTTCAGCCAAAGCCGGCCTCGCTTTGGTTGCCGGGCCGGCACCTTGAGGCCTTCCTGACGCCAGATCCGCTCGACGCGCTTCAGGTTGACCAGCCAGCCCGCCTCTTGCAGCAGCGCCGTGATCCGCCTGTAGCCATAGCGGCCAAATTGGGTGGCGAACTCGACGATGTCGACCGTCAGCGACGCGTCGTCAGCCCGCCCCTTCGGCACCTTGCGCTGCGTGGACCGATGCTGCCCCAAAACCCGGCACGCCAACCGCTCCGACACGCCGAACTTCATCACGGTGTGGTCGATGCATTGGCGACGGCGGGCGGGGCTCACCAGTTTCCCGAGGCGGCTTCCTTCAGGATCAGCTTCTCGAGCGTCAGGTCCGAGACTGCCTTACGCAGGCGCTCATTCTCCTTCTCCAAGTCCTTCAGACGCTTCATCTGGTCGGACTTCAGCCCGCCGAACTCCTTGCGCCATCGATAGTAGGTGAACGGCGTCACACTGATTGTGCGGATCGCTTCCGCCACCGGATGACCCTGCGACAGCAGCACGTCGACCTGCCTCAGCTTGGCAACGATCTCTTCAGGCTTGTGCTTCTTTTGCGGCATTCCTGGCATCCTCCAAAGGCTCGAAAGCCTACTTCAGGGAGGACCACTTTTCAGGGGGCAGACCAATCTGCCCTTCCGCCTGACCGTTGCTCCATGACGTCGTCAAGGCCGCGCGCACCGCCGCTCCGTCGCGTTCCAGCCCGGACGCGAACGTCTTGAGGGCCGGTATGTCGCTGAGACGCGCCGCCTCGAGCCAGATGTCGAGTTCGCCGGCGGGATCCACGGGCGGGGTGCCATCGACGCAACAGCTACGGACCAGGGTGGCGAACCGCTGCGCCAGCGCACCGAACCGGGCCGCCTCCGGGTCCTGCTCGATCCGGCCAATGGCGGCGGTCGCATGGGGCGGGCGGGCCTCGATGGGCTGGGTCAGGAACCAGGCGAGTTGTTTCGGCGATGGAAGAGCGATCGGATCCGCAGCCGGCGATGGCGTGCGGACCAGCCATTTGCGGGCGGTGCGCCGCGCCGGCCTCGTGCGATGCTCGGCGACGAAGCGAGTAACCTGGCGATGTGTGCCGGCAAAGCCCCGATCACGGAGTTCGCGCCAGAGCTCCATCGCGTTCTCGCAACCCTGGGTCATCCGCTCCTCCAGATGCATCAGATGAGGATCGAGGCGGCTGGGTTCGGGGCGACGTGCCGCGCGTTCCGGAAAGCTCTCGGCCTGAGCGTACTTGCGCACCGTTCCGCGCGCGAGGCCTGTCGCCCGAGCAATTGCCAGCAAGGTCTCGCCGGCTTGGGAGCGCCGACGCACGTCCTCGTAGGCCGCCAGACGGCGAGCGCGGCTGTCGCGGCTCACGGCGATCTCGGCCTCGCTCCGGCGGTAGGCGCGCAGACGCTGTCCGGGGCGTCGGCTATCTCCGATGGCAAGGCTTGGCAGGCATCGCAAGCGTCCATGGACACGGGCAAGCCAACGCTCCAAGGCTTGGCGCAGATTGAGGAGAAGATGCCACCGGTCGGCGACCTGAACAGCTGCAGGAGCGCCCAGGGTGGCTGCGCGGGCGTATTCGGACGAGCGGTCACGCGTGATCACTGTGATACCGGGATGGCGACGCAGCCACGCGGCAACCGTCGTGCTGGTTCGGTCCGGCAGCAGGTCGATGGGACGGCGTCGGTCGAGATCGACGAGGAGCGTGCCGTAGGTCTGTCCCTTGCGGATCGCCCAGTCATCGATTCCCACCGCCCGCAGCGGACCGATCGACGGCAGCGTCATGCCGTGCACGAGGCGCAGCATCGTATCGGGGCTCGTGGCCATCGCCAGATGCCCGGCCAAGCGGGCGCCGGCTTCGCCACCGAGCGCGAGGCCCACCCGAGCCTGTGCCTCGGCGAGCCGATCCGTGCGTCGTGCGCGTGATGGGAGGAGCCGCGGCAGGGGTTCGACGAATGTGCCCCGTCGGCAGGCGCGGTGATGGCAATAGAAGCGTCGAACCGTGAGCCGCAGCGTCACGGCCTCGCCGAAACTGGGAAGATCGGCAGGATGCCGGACGTATCGACTATGGACGGCAGAGCTTGGCTCACCGCAATCAGGACAGCGCCGATGATTCCGACGAGCATGGGCAAGGATGATGAGACGACCGGAGCGGCGAAGGACTTGGTCGACGACGCAGCCCGGCAAGGATGATGGCAAAATCATCCTTGCCGTGAATCAGCCCATCGAAGCTGCGTCGCCGTGACCTTTCCACGCAAACTGCGGGAGAACCGCGAAACCAGGGGAGGATCACTCTTCGCACATGCCCTGGCTACGGACGGTGATCACGGATTTGCGCGGCAACGCACGACTTGGTCAGTCCATCTAAAACAGAACGAGCGCAACGCCGACATCCCAGGGGCCGAACTCGAAACGGAGCCGGGAGCGGTCATGGACCGCGTTCAGCCTCTTTGGCGAGCTTCGATCCAAATCCCAAAACGACACCATCCGCGGCAGGTGCTGCCCCCAATCTCGGCTGTGGACAAGCCTCCGCAGCTCGATCCTGGCGGCCGAGAACGGATTGATGCGCGTCGTACTTCGTGCAATCCAGGCACGGTCTCGGCAACGAACAGGCTGGGACTGTGGGCTGCTGCTCCTTCTGAGACCAGCAGTTCGAGAGCTCGATGCTGCTGATGCAGCATGTATCCTCCGGGTTGGCCTGTGCTGGCGCGGCGGAACGGTTGTTCGGGACATCTCATCCCGGATCACCGATCCGACCCGTCCCTTGCCTCCGGCATCCGACAGTCCGGTTCGTGGACGTATGCGGATGAGCAGCTCGGCCGGTGCAGACCGGTCGCTGAGGGATTGCTCTTCAGGCGCTTAGGAACCGGGGCCCTTCGTGGCTGGCTGAACCGGTTCCACCTCTCTCCTCAGGGACAGGTGCGCCACGATGCGATCCTCAATCAAAAATTTTCATCTCGACCCTGCGCGTACGGAAGGACCGCCGCGCGCTCATGCCGAACGGCGAACGACGTCGTGAGGCGGGCATGGCACGCCCACCCCGCTTCGAACAGGCGGTTGCCGAGGTTCGTGTCGAGAACCGCTGCGTCGAACTCTGGATGGAGGAAAACTTCGCGGCGCTTCACGCGGCATATCCAAGCGGCCGCCTCAATCTGCGCGAACTCTCCGAAGTCGTACGACGCTGCGGCCTGACCAACAGTCACGGCGGACGGCTCACGGACGCGACACTCTCCAAGACCTGGGCACGGGTCCGTCAGCGGATGCTGACGGCGGCTCCATCGCCTCGACTTGAGGCCAACGAGGTCGCTCGCGGTGTCGTCACGCTGCCTTGGCGGGAAGCCGAGCTCCGGCCTGAACCCGCCTCGCCGGTCGACCGGATTCGCACGCCCGCCACCGTCCAGCCCCGAGCCCAACCTGCCGCAGCGCAAGGGAGCGCCGCCGAGCAGATCGCTCGCCTGCGAGCCGAGCAGCGCGCCGGGCGCCCCCCGATGCCCACATCCGTCGACCTCGCCAGCCCAGCTCAACTCAATAACTTTGCAGAAAGCATCCTGATCGGCCCCCACGCGGTGGTCCAAGTTCTAAGTTAGTGCAGGGTCGGCCTTTGCTCCACGGGTCGCTTGGCCGGCGGAGCCGACCGGGTGAGCGCAGCCGGCCAAGCGGTGAAGGCCGGCACGAACACCTCCGGGGCCGGTGGTCGGTAGCCGAGCGAGGCGTGCGGGCGCACGCTGTTGTAGTGTAGACGCCAACTCTCGATCACGATCTGCGCCTCCTTGAGCGTGTAGAAGATCTCACCGTTCAAAAGCTCGTCCCGTAGTCGTGCGTTGAAGCTCTCGACGTAACCGTTCTCCCATGGCGAGCCGGGTGCGATGTAGGCTGTTCTGGCGCCGACACCGGTGATCCAGGCCTGCACGGACTTGGCGATGAACTCCGGACCGTTGTCCGAGCGGATATGGCCGGGCACGCCGCGCAGGATGAACAGGTCGGACAGCACGTCGATCACGTCCACCGCCTTCAGCTTGCGTGCGACGCGGATCGCCAGGCACTCCCGCGTGAACTCATCGACCACGTTCAGCATCCGGAACTTGCGGCCCTCGTGCGTGCGGGCTTCGACAAAGTCGTAGGACCAGACGTGATCGCGACGCTCCGCCCGCAATCGCAGGCAGGAACCATCCCCGTCCCAGATGCGGCCGCGCTTGGGCTGCCGAGACGGGACCTTCAGCCCCTCGCGCCGCCAGATCCGTTCGACCCGCTTGTCGTTGACGAACCAGCCCGCCGCCTTCAGCAATGCACCGATCTTCCGGTAGCCGTAGCGCCCGTACTGGCGAGCCAGTTCCACGAGGTCGGCTGTCAGCGCGGCCTCATCCTCTCTTCCCCGCGGCACCTTGCGCTGCGTCGAGCGATGCTGCCCGAGCGCCCGACAGGCGCGGCGCTCGGAGACGTCTAGGACGTTCATGACATGCGCGATGCAGGCGCGTCGGCGCGCGGGGCTGGTCAGTTTCCCCGAGCGGCCTCCTGCAGGATCAGCTTGTCGAGGGTGAGATCCGCAATCGCCTTGCGCAGCCGCTGGTTCTCAACCTCCAAGTCCTTCATCCGTCGAACCTGATCGCTCTTCAGGCCGCCGTACTCCTTGCGCCAGCGGTAGTAGGTCACTTCCGTCACGCCGATGGCCCGGATCGCCTCCGCCACGCTCTGGCCCTGCGAGACCAGAACATCCACCTGCCGCAGCTTGGCGACCACGTCTTCCGGCTTGTGCCGCTTCGTTCCCATCTGTCCGTCCTCATCTGGCTCAAAAGCCATACCTCAGGGCGGACCACTTCAGTGGGGGCGGATCACATGTTATCGGCGAAGGCCCCGCGCGCGGCACTGGCGTGCTCTTCCAACCGCTCGATCAGAAGCTCAAGGCTAGGTGGCAGCGCGTCAACGAACGAGACGGGCGCGGAGAATGCGTCTCGGGTCGGTTCGAAAGCGGAATCGACGGCGTCAAGCTCCATGGCGAGAGCTTAGCCGCTCCAATCCTAACGATCCACAAATTTCCCGCGATAGGCCCTATAATTGGAGTGCACCCCTGTCGGCATACAGCGTCACGCGAGAGGTTCGCTTCGCTGCCGGGTATGTTGCTCCTCGAACTTCACGGGGCTCAGGTAGCCGAGTACCGAGTGCAGCCGCTTGATGTTGTAGACCTCGTCGATGAAGCGCGGAAGGTCAGCCGCGACATCGGCGAAAATTTTGTACTCCGTCACGTACACTGCCTCGACCTTGAGCGTTTTCATGAAGCTCTCAGCCTTGGCGTTGTCGTAAGGATTGCTGCGGCGTCCCATCAAGCCGACCAGTCCATGCTCGGCCAGCACCTTCCGGTAGGCGGCGGAGGCATACTGGGTGGATTCAAGTGGTCGTCGCAACGGCTTGGTGGAGGTCGGTTGTGATGGCAGGTCGGCGGCGTTCGGATCGGTGTCTTCGAGAGAAGCTGCGGTCACCAGGTCGTCCCGGGTTGGTCTGCGCGAGCCGCGACGGGAATTCTGGGCGTTCATCGCCCAAGGTCTCTCGAGCGAGGACGCAGCGATGAAGGTCGGGATCTCGCCGCCGGTCGAGGAAAAGCGTCTGCCGGAGAGCGGCGCGAAGCGCGGGGCTTACGTCCTGCGCCCCGGCCAGCCAGCGGGTGCGTTGGGCATGGCGGACGAGTAGCTTCGGGAACCATTCGGCGAAGGTTCGGCGGGGGCAGGCTGGGTCGCAGCAGTAGAAGCGCCGAACCTCCAACTGCAGCCGAACGGCCTTGCCGCCAGCCGGCAAATCGGCAGGCCGGCGCCGATACCGGCTATGGACCGACGTGCTGATTGCTCGGGGCGTCGGGCAGCGGGCGTGGTCGGGCTTCGCTTCGGCGACGAGGGTGAGGGCGACGGGCCGTCTCGCGCGACGCGGACGAGGCGGCAGCCAGGCAATGGGAAGAGTTGGGTGATGCCCCGGTCTGCGAGGCTGAACCGACCACGCCAAGACCCTAACCGTCACGCACCTCGATCCACCAAACTCGGAGATGAACCACTTCAGTGGGGGTGGATCACTCCATAGGTCGCTGCAGTAGAAGGAGAAGATGCGAATGTGACTTAAAGTCCGTCGCCTTATCGTCCACAGCCGCGCTCGATGCGCGCGTGAAACGAACCCACCCAGGTGCTCTTCGGGAGATCCTCGCAACGAACCTGCGGCGGATCCGGGCCGAGAAGAGGCTCAGTCAGGACGCCCTCGCGGATCTCTGCGAGATGGATCGCAGCTACCTGAGTGGCGTCGAGCGCGGCTTGAGAAATCTCTCCATCGACAATCTTGAGCGCTTGGCCGAGGCCCTCCGGCTCGAGCCCTGGCAACTCATACGGCGACCGGACGCCGACCGCTGACTCTCGTCCGCAGGCGCTCGGAGCGGCCTGAGCCGCAGCGAGGCGGGGCGCGATCTACGCCAGCATGCGCGTTCGCATCGATCAGACTGACCTTGCCGTCAGCACCGCACTTGAAACTGATACCGGCTGCCTGAAGGGCCGCCAACACCGCTCGCACCTTGCGGGGCTGAGTCCGGCAATCGCCACTTTCCAGCATCGCGATAGTGCGCCGAACGACACGAGCGTTTCGAGCGAGGTCCTCCTGAGTCCAGTCCAGGAGGACGCGCGCGGCACGGAAGTGCCGCGCGCCAAGAAAATTGAAGTTTTCGCTCGGGTTGACGGCAATGTGCATTTTCGTCTACAAGGTCGAGCAGAAGATTCGGCGTGGCTTTTCACGCCGGAAACTAACCTTCAAGGCCGGCGGGATCGGAGCGACATCCGATTCTCTCAAGATCGGCTGCATCAGCGGCTTCGTCAAGCAAGATAAGCCGCGTCGTTCCTTCGAGTGAAGGAGCGCGCATGCATGCACGGCATCGTGCAGCGTAGCGGAACCCTTTCGATCGACATCCGCGGATGCGCGGTCGTCCCAAGACGGCCGAGATCGACGGTCGCCTCATGCTTCCAAATCATTGCTTCCCGCGGCGGCGCGTGCGTCCTCTTTCCTCTTTGGCTTGGCGGCTTCGGCGTGGCTACAGCAACACCAAGCGACTTAGATACGAGGTATCGGTCCTGGCGGTTGTGCATGGCGCCATCCGTCTTGGCATCGAGCAGGAACTCTGCCAACGGCTCGCGCAAGCCGGCCTTGGCGAGGATGCAGTCACAGCAGTCCGCTTTCGTGCGTGGGATGTCGTGTATGACGTAATCGTTCCGACCTACCGTACCTGGACGCATCCAAGGCTGCACGGCATTGCACTATCGGTCGGATTGCGTGTTCCGGCGCATAGGCATCTGACTCTAATCGCACCGCCGGCGGAGATCCAGGCGGAACCCCGCCTCGGCAACGCCCACCGAATTTTCCACGACAAACTTGTCCCGATCCGGGGTGATGCAGGTTCGGCGATCCGGTGCATTGAGGAGCATGGTGGGCAGGCTTCGCTCGTTGCCTGCGAGACCGCTCTTGGTAGCCCATTTGCAAAAGAGCGAATCTTCGGACTCGTCTTCGGAGGATACCTCGAAATCGATCTCACTGCGGAGATCGCCGAGCAGAGTATCGTTCGTATCGGACGCGATACCGAGAGTTTCGATTGGGCTGGCCTCGGGTGGCGGATGCTTGCGAATGACGAGCAGGATCCATCCAATTCAATCGAAGCTACGGCCGTACCCCTGTATCCACGCTAGCGGATGGCTCGGACGCGTTCGATGTCCGGAGCCATTGCCCCCTCCTACCCCCCCCGCAGGTGGAGTTCGCATCATGGTCGGCAGAGGAATCGTGGTCGAATTCCCGACGGGTCGCCCTTGTGTCGGCAAGCTGCACGGGAGATCGGGGCATCGGACAGTCAGTGACATGGTTCGGAAGCTTTCGAGCCGACGTCCCACTGCACCTGGTGGTGTCGGCCCCGAAGGACAGCTTCTAATCAGATTGAGCGAGCTGGTTGGCATCGGCGATGATACCGTCGATCGGTTGACTTGGCTCGCCCGTGACGGCGTCTTGACCCCGGCGTCGGCGGCGCGGCTCGCGATGCGCCATGCCGCCGAGTGTGGAGGTACACCCGTCCGGCTCGGACCATCTGCCGGCAATCCCACGTACGAGCTGAGACTTGCTGGTGATCCGTTCGGGCGTTTCGCATTCCGACTGCAAGGATCGACGGCGTGGATCGTGTTCGCCCCGATATCCGGCGTCGGGCTTCTGATGGAGTTCTGCCTCCGCGACAGGATCCAGGCCTGTCTCTTGATCGGCTGCGATAGCCAGCGGCGGACCACCGTCCAGCTACTGCCCGCGGTAGATTGGCGACGTCGCCTCCGCGCCTTCGGCGCAGGTTCCGGTCGATGCGGCAGCCGCCACGTTCTGTTGCTGGGTGGGTTGCCGATTAGAGAGCCGGAGCGGTCGGCCGCACTGGCCGGGATCGAATGCGCCATCCGCCGGAGCGGCAACACCGAACTAATCAGCTCGAGGCTGAGGAAACGGCTCAACCCCGCAAGCTCGGCTCCGCCGAAATATATTTCGCGGGAGGTGCTGATCATGATTGAGCTCGCATGTCCCGGGTTGGTCGAGGTGCCTGCCTGCGAGGAAGGATCCGCGCCGTGAAACCGGAGATCCGAAAGCGGGCGGGCACTGCAAGGGCAAGCTTCGGTCGGATCAATCCGGACGGACCAGAAGTCGTCCGACGACTCCTGCGCCGTCGGTGCGCGGCACTTGCGGCCGCGGAGGCATTCGCCGGGAGCGTCAACGACGATCCACTCCCACACGATCCGGACGTAGTCGGTGCGATCGTCCTTCTTGGCCTCGCCCTCGCGACGCGCAACGGCCTTTTCGATAGGATGGAGAGCGCCGCGCCTGTCCTGATCGTCGAAGTTCCTCAGCAGGATTGGATCGATCCGATGGCGGAGGCGCTCATCGACTGCTTTGGCCAAGCAAGGCCTTCGAGCAGCGACCGGCGCGGAGCTAGGCTGAAGTGCGATACCGGAACGGGAATCGTCGTCGTCACTGCTAGTGCAAAAATTGTCCTAGCAGGCTGCCCGAGCGACCGCCGCACGGCTCAGGCGTTCCGCGAACAACGTCCGCTGATCGGGGTAGCGTCGTCCACGCACGAGCATTTACCGGGCGACCTCCTGAGGGCCTGCGAGGATCGGCTGGTCGTCGGCAGCTTCGATCCGGAAGCGGTGGACCTCGTCGTGGAGCATGTGGTCGGATGTCGGCCAAGTCGCTCCCTTGTCAGCGAGGTCGCGTCCGCAGTCGAGGCGGGCGACCTTCGAGTCGCGGTGCACTCCGCTAGAGGCGCCGATGGATCGGTCGAGCGCCTCTCCGACGTCGTGAAGGCGCGGATGTCGCGCCGGCGCATCGCGGACGGGCCGCGATTGCAGGACCTAGCCGGCTATGGCGCAGCAGCGGAATGGGGCATGGGAGCGGCTGCCGATCTGGCGGCCTACGCCCAGAACGCGCTTCCATGGACGGCCTGCGACCCTGGAGCCCTTTTGGTGGGTCCGCCGGGAACGGGAAAAACCATCTTCGCACACGCTCTCGCCTGCCAAGCAGGCGTACCACTGCTCGCCGGCTCTCTAGCACAATGGCAGTCGGCCGGCGAGGCCCACCTGGGCACGACATTGAAAGCCATGCGAGATTACTTCGATGCGGCTAGAAAATCCTCTCCCTGCGTTGCCTTAATCGACGAACTCGACTCCTTCGGCGACCGAAGTTGCTTTGCCGCCCACCACCGCCATTATTCGGTCCAAGTAGTTAACGGACTGCTGGAGTGCTTGGACGGCAGCGAAGGCCGCGATGGAGTGCTCCTCGTCGGGACCACCAATAATCGGGATCTAATCGATTCTGCTGTACTCCGTTCCGGTCGCTTCGATCGGTGCATCACCATCTCGCTACCTGGTGTCGTCGACCTCGCTGCGATCCTGCGCCACCATCTCGGCGGGGATCTCCGCAACATCGACCTGATGAAAGCGGCGCGGTGCGCACTGGGTGGAACAGGAGCAGACTGTGCCGCTTGGGTGCGTCGCGCCCGTGCCGGCGCGCGACGAGCCAACCGCGCCGTCACGATCGCGGATCTATTGCGGGAGATCGGTGGCTCGGCCGCAACCGGCGCCGACGACAAGCGCGCGGCAGTGCACGAATCCGGTCACGCAGTCGTCGCCCACGCTCTCGGATTCCGGCTGCGCGAAGTAGAACTTCATTCCACTTCCGAGATCGGCGGCATGACCGGACTTCGCTTCCGTAGCAGATATGCAACCCGAGACAGCTTGTGCGATCTACTGACCGTCTATCTTGCCGGCCGTGCTGCAGAAATGATCGTGTACGGCGCTCCCAGCATGGGAGCTGCAACCGATCTCGCCGAAGCGACGACTCTGTGCCGCAACATGCATTGCAGCTGGGGATTGGGAGGGCGGATCGCAGCCGACGCATCCAATTCGGTGCCTAAAGCGGCCGCTGCTGCCATTGAACGCGATCTACGCAAAGTTTCTCGAGTCGCAACATCCATCCTCTTGGACCGACGCAACCAGCTTGAGGGCCTTGCGCATGCTCTGTTGGAAAGACGTGCACTCGATGGTTCGGAAGTCGAGGCCCTCCTTCAAGGACTCGCTCGGCACTGATCTCCGGACTGACGTGGGATCATGTTCGCAGATCGACGATCTTCGTGCCTCGATGCACGAAGGCGGGCACGCCGTGGTGGCCCAAGCTCTCGGTTCCACGCATGGAAAGACCGCCCTGCATGTTGCCGGCTAGGCTGGGGGAAAGGCCGCAGTCCGGTGCAATACCTCGTATCCGAGCGCCGCGGATCCTCTTGATCTTCCCGCGGTCTACCTCGCGGACAGTGCGGCCGGGATGTTTGGGTTCGGCGCCGCCGGCATCGGCGGGGCCGCGGATCCGATAGCGGCAACCCGGATCTGCACCGACATGCATCGTAACTGGGCTTGGCCGATCGGCTGACGGTCCACCACGACGCCATGCCTTCGGACATGTCCGCCGCCGTAGAGGAGAACATCGCCCGCGCGTCGAAGGCTGCGTCGTCGGTACCCGTTCGCAGAAGATCATGCCTCGACCGCCTCGCTGAGACACTGATCCTCAAGTGCGCGCCGGAGGGCCGTGAGTTCACGGGATTCCTTCGGAACCCGTTCGGCGATCGATCGGACCCGATACCGCGTGTGGGACCGCGTACCTCCGGCGTCCAACCCGCCCCCGTGGAGGCCGCCGCGAGAACGGAGGCCTCGGGCTGACACCTTCCATGACCCGAAGAGGAAGTAGATGGCATGTCGATTCTGAACACCGGGCCGGGACCGTTTCCCTGTCTCCGTCGCTTAGCCTGCAAGTATCGCTCGCTCGCCGATGATCTGGAATGCATCTCTGAAGGCCAGCATCCCGACGAAAGGAAACTCCGCGATGCTCCGCTCCTGTTGGATTGGCGCGTCTTCATCGCCCCCATCCCTCATCTCCAAGGCATCGTCGTTGGTCATCCGGAGATCGCCGACGGAGCGATGTGCAGGACCAGCGGGCTAATAACCTTCGATCCCTTCGCAGGTTATGCCCGAACCTTCTCCCGGTTCTACCGCCTCGGAGACCGCAATGCCTGACCGGCGCGGACAGGTTGGAAGCGGTTCCGACGAGACGCCGACCGAGGTCGTGCAGTCGCCTCTCACGGATAGGCCGACGACGATCTGGAAGCCTCCTACAGTCTGGGAAATCGTCGATCCGACGCGGGATCCAGCATCGCACTCCGCAATCAATACTCGGACCATCCGGCCCTTCCGAAGTTCCGGCGACAAGCCATCCGTGCATCGGAACCCGGACCCAGATCGACACGGAGAACCAATAAGTTCCGACGCAGTCCCTCCTACGTTTATCGAGGCTCTTGCGCGCTGGCGTGCCTGGAACGATTACAGCGATCGGCTAAAATCCGGGCGATACGAGTGCAGGTGCCCTACGACAAATCTTCCGAAAGCCTGTTCCTTCGAACTACAGGAGGATGAATATTTCGAGATATAATGTTTATGGATCATTATCCAGAATAAATAGAAGTGCAGATAACCGTTTTGACTGCTTGCCATTGCATAACCGGCGAGGCATCTACGCCGTCCGAAGATGGCGATGAAAGCCCCAAGACCATGATGAACGCCTTGTCGGCGCGCCTCAACGAACGAGCGAGAAGCTCATCCGGGATGAGCGGAAGTTTTCTGAAAACAGGCGACGATCGATCTCCGCATCGTTAATTCGTACGATCGAGGTCGCGCCTTGCAAGGTCTCGCACGATGCATGACGATACATCTGAAGTGGGACGCATTCCGGCATTCCTGACCGATTGGGTCGACCAACATAGCGCACCGTCCGACACGGGCCGCGATGGTCCTCCTAGAGCAGCCATCTATGCTCGAAGATCGTCTTCGGATCCGGACTTTGTGAGCATCGCACGGCAGATTAGCGCCGGAATAGAATATTGCCGGGTGATCGGCGCGTCCCTCGATCCCGAACGTCACATTTTTATCGACCGGAACCGTTCCGGCAGAACAATGGCCGGACGTTCTGCGCTGCATGCATTGCTGGCAGCGGCAAGAGCCGGGCTGTTCGACTCTCTGGTCGTGCAGGGACTCGAACGGTTGACGCGCAACGTGGCCGATGCCGCCGTGATGCATGCCGAACTCGAGAGCTTGGGCATCACGATCCACGTCGTGACCCGGGGCAGCATTTCGGGAAGCGAAATGATCCTGAGCTCCTTTCAGCACCAGAAGGAGCTCGATGCGCTCGTCGAGCGGATCAACGACGGCCGCCGTCGAGCTGCACGGAGCGGCAGCATGATCGGCAGTCGACCGAAGTACGGCTATGATCGTGTTCCCGATGATCGCGGGTTTGTCGTCAATACCGAACAAGCCTTGATCGTCCGAAGATGCTTCGAGCGCATCGACGGAGGGATGACCCGCCGACAGCTCGTCAAGGCCCTCAAGGCCGAAGGCGTCGTAGCGCTCCGAGGGCGTCCCTGGGCGATCAGTCAGTTGCACCGCCGGAACGGTTACGGCCTTCTTCAGGATCCGGTCTACAAAGGCACCTGGACCTGGGCTCGGGGAACGAACGATCCGATCACGATCGAGACGCCGCACCTCGCCATCGTCGATGCCGAGCTGTTTGATCGGGTCCAGGAAAAGCTGAGCCGTTCCGCAGCTCTGCCCTGGGGAAAGGGTAGGGGTGTGGGCCTGCTGACCGGCAAGGTCCGTTGCAGCTGCGGCATGCCCATGACGCGAAGCGGAAGCTGGATCATCTGCTCCAAGGAGCCGCATTGGGATCCTTGCACTGAGGGTACAGGGATTCCGAAGGACGAAGCCGAGAGGCAATACTATCGCGTGCTCCTCGACGAAGTTCTGGAGCCTTCGCGTTTCTCCCATTGGGATAGCGTACGTACCAAGTGCCTCGAGAAGATGAATCTGGAGGCAACTGCCGAGTGCTCGCTTCTGCAGATGCGCCTTGACCAGATCGGTTCCGATCTGGACTCGTTCGGTGACGAGTTCCATGACGATCCGATCGCCTCCGCCATCGTCGGTCCGCTGGAAGCCGAGTTCCACGATCTTTGGGAGAAGCGGGAGAAACTGCGCTCGCTGACGGGGCTGCGCCTCGAAGAAACCGAAGCGAAAGCGCTGCGAACACTTATATCCGGCATGATTGTCAAGGTCCCGTACAGGACGACCGATCCGCAGGAGATCGCAGCGGTCTCGCGCATGCACGAACTCGTCCCCCGCATGGTCGTCGAACGGCGAAACGGGCAGATCGAGCTGCGCTTCCTGCTCGGCGTGCTCGGCGCGGGGCTTAAGGAGGACATGCCGCAGCCCGATTCCGTCAGGTGGATCGGACGTCCGTGCCCTCAGCCGCCTCGAGGCATCATCCGGCGACCCGAAGCCGTTCTGCAGCATCATCGGGATGCGGCGGCCGGACGGTACGCCTTCACAGAGCGGGAATGGTCGGCTGTCGCACACCTCTTCGAGCCCATGGGACGGCTGAAGGGCGGTCATCGTCTCTATGCGGAGGCTCTGATCTTCGTCGCCCGTACCGGGATGCCAATCAACATGCTGCCTGAACGCTACGCCGGAAGGGTGCTACAGATGGGACCGATCCGAAAGTTCGGCTTCTGGCCGCGCATGCTCGCCGCACTGGATGCGTTGGGTTCCGATCTAGTCCGGGACATCGATCGAAACCGCTTCGCGGCGCGCCGCTCGGCCTGAAACAATCGAAGAAACCGGTACCGAACTTCTCCCTTCAAGCTGCGCTCGGCTGCCCGGATGCCATGGCACCCAGGCAGCATGATTGGCGCGTGCTCCATGCTGAACTGGATCGTCGCGATGCCCAAACATATACCGCATGGATCGGCCGAATCCGTCGCCGACCTGCTGCCCGAGGCGTGGACC
Organism: Methylobacterium sp. AMS5; assembly: GCF_001542815.1. GTDB lineage: Bacteria > Pseudomonadota > Alphaproteobacteria > Rhizobiales > Beijerinckiaceae > Methylobacterium. The sequence continues at coordinate 1,662,581 of NZ_CP006992.1, read as the reverse complement.
GCCATGCACGCCCCGGCGCCGCCAGCCATGGTTGCCGGCGATAGATGCGTGTACTACTGCCGATATTCTTCCGAAGGACAGAGGGAAACTAGTATAGATCGTCAGATCGAAGGGTGCGAAACCTATGCACGTCTGAACGGCATGACGCCCGTAGCATCCGGCCATCTTTTCGTCGATCGTGGCAAATCGGGCTTCTATCTCGAAGGCCGGGACGATCTGGCCGCGCTGCGCCTGCTGGCCCGTGAGGGCGGCAAAGGGTTCGACAAGCTGGTCTGCGAACATCTCGATCGGCTCTCGCGGAACGTAGCCCATGTCCTGCAGATCTACCAGGAGTTGAAGGCGCTCGGCATCGAGATACATGTCACGAGCGGAGGCGTCGGCCCGGTCGATGACGTCCACGCCGTGTTCTATGGCTTCATAGGGATGGAGCAGCGGGAGAGAATGCTCCGGCTTATGAGCCAAGGCGCATGGCGCTCAGCTCTGAGAGGCCGCCATCTCGGCGGAATTCCATATGGCTACCGCTGCGGTGCGGACGTCGGCGAACTCGTCGTCGTCCCGCAGGAAGCCGCCGTGGTCGCCAGGATCTACAGACTTTTCGACAGCGGCGTGGATGCTACCCGGATCGCCCGCCTGCTCAACAGCGAGGACGTCCCGTCCCCGTCGGGGAAGGCTCAATGGACTCGCACCGTGATCATCGGAACCGCTGGATCTGGTAGCGGCATTCTCCGCAATCCCAAGTACGTCGGCGTGTACATCTACGGCAAGAGGAAACGGGTCCGCCGCCTCGACAATATTTCTAAGATAGTACAAATGCGGCCCAGTACCAACTGGGTGTACGGAGCCAAGCCGGAATGGGGCATCGTCGATCGGGGTCTATGGTTGCGCGTACTTTGCCGCCTCAAACGCATGAACGATGAGAAAGGTGTCAGGAAACCTCGTGAAAAAGCCAGCGGGAAATCTACGCTATTGTTCCACGGGCGGTATCGTTGTGTCTGCGGAGCATCCGTGGCCGCAAGTTTCAAAAGAGCTACGGCGACCCGGAGCCTCCGCTGCTACGCAGAGTCGGAAGGCGGTCGCTGCGACAGATCCCGCAGTGTAAGTTCGACGTTCGTCGAATGCGAGGTGCTGCGCGAAATCCGGGATACTCTCCTGACTTCGGCCGATCTCTCGACATACGCCCGTGAGTACGAGGCTCAGCTGCGCCGTATTGAGGAGGAAGTTGCCCGCGAGATGAAGAAACGTCTGCGCCGGATCGTCAAAATCGACGATTGGCTAGAGAAGAGCATCGACCGTTCGATTAACAAAGGTGGTACGGACGAAGACTTGGAACGCGCCCGCGCGCGGAAGACGGCTGAACGGGCCGATCACCGCCTCGCTCTGGCCAGTCTTCCGAATGTGGCATCGATGCCCCGCGCCGAACCCGTAGATTTCGTCTCGCTGCGGAGCGAGATGGACGAACTCATTCGACGTCTGCCGATGGTCGCAACCAACGAAGCCGATCTTCTTCTCGTGCAAACTTTGAGGGATCTCGTCGAGAAGGTCGTGATCGATCAACCCGAAGGCGAGGCTGGGTACACGCTTGAGATCACGTTCGCGCCTTCCGCCCTCGCCACCCGGAACAATCGGATCCCGCTGGCCGGCCTGGATCCTGTCACCGTCCGTAGGGTGTGTCCGCCGCCGAAGACGAGGCGCGCCAATCTCGTGGAGATTGACGCGTCGCTGTTGGCCAAAGCTCAGCGAAAGGAGCACTCACTCACGAACGCAGATTGGCGCATCCTCACCGACGTTATCGGACACTGGCCTTTCGACGACGGACGTCTGATCATGGATGCCGCGCTATTCTATTTGAGAAACGACCGGGGGCTTCGATCGTTGCCGCCGCCGTTCTCGGACCCCCTCGTCGAAAGTCGGGTTCGCCGTTTCGTGAAGAATGGCTACTGGCGGCTTGCTTACGACGCGCTGGTCGAGGCGGACTCTCAGACGATCCGTGGCCTTGATACATCGCGCTTCGCGACGATGGAGCGTACTGCCTGGAGTTGCCGCGCGGCCGCAGTCTGAAAAGCGACGGCGACAATCAACATCTTCGTTCGGCAAAATCCGGTCCGGAACAGTCATAATCCAGCTTCCGGCTTTTTCAGTCCGGAGCCCGCTGCCGGGGCATGATCGGCCGGGCGATGCAGTCTGGCCGATGGGACGAACCTCGACGGCTAGAGCCGCTCTCGCTTACGTAGCTAGAGCCGTGCCCGCTCACGTAGCGACGGCCAAGTCGGTCTCGTAACCGGCGGCAGCGATGCAGTTGCGGCATTCGTCGGCTGTGAAGCGAGTGAAGGCCTGGCGGATGGTGTGCCACAGGTCTGGGACAGTGCGGGCCGCCGCGGTTCGGAGCAGGCCCTTCAACTTGGCGAAGATCTGCTCGACCGGATTGAAGTCCGGGCTGTAGGGCGGGAGGTAGAGCAGCCTCGCCCCGGCAGCCTCGATGGCCTCGCGCACCCTCGTCACCTTGTGGGCCTGCAGGTTGTCGAGGATGACGGTGTCTCCGAGCCTGAGCACGGGCACGAGCGTGTCGGTGACATACCCGGAAGCGTGCGCCGTTGATGGCTCCGTCGAACAGGGTGGTGGCACACAGGCCAGCGCTGCGCAGCGTGGCGGTGATGGTGGTGGTCTTGTAGTGCCCGTGCGGGACGGCGAGGCGGCAGCGCTCGCCCCGCGGAGCTCGACCGTAGCGGCGGGCCAGGTTGGTGGCCGCAGCGGTCTCGTCGAGGAAGACCAGCCTGTCGGGATCGAGGGCATCCTGGTTCTCGAACCACGCCTCGCGAGCGGCCCTTATATCCTCGCGCACCTGCTCGGCGGCGTGGATCGCCCCTTTATGGATGGCCCGCCCCTCACCGGACTGCGCTGCTAGGCTTGCAGGGTAGCCGAGATGAGGAAGGGAGCGGGACGATGACGATTGCGGTTCTTGGGATCGACCTGGGCAAGAACAGCTGCAGCCTCGTCGGGCTGGACGCGGCGGGGCGGGTCGTGCTGCGCCGACGCATGCGGCGCGAGGGGGTGATCGCCTTCGGCGCGAAGCTGCCGGGGTGTGTCGTTGCGATGGAGGCCTGCTGCGGCGCCCACCACATGGGCCGCGCCCTGGCCGAGCAGGGCAACACCGTCCGGCTGATGTCGCCGGAGTACGTGCGCCCCTACGTCAAGGCGCAGAAGAACGACGACCGCGACGCCGAGGCCATCGCCGAGGCGGCCACACGCCCGACGATGCGCTTCGTGGCACTCAAGTCCGAGGCGCAGCTCGACGTGCAGACCCTGCACCGGGTCCGCGACCAGCTCGTGGGCGAGCGCACGGCGCTGACCAACCAGATCCGTTCCGTCCTGCTGGAGCGTGGCCACATCGTGGCGCAGGGGCGCGCCAAGCTCACTGCTTGCCTGGCCGCGTTGCTGGACACGGACGCGGGCGCGTCGCTCACACCGCGCGTGCGCACCCTCATGGCCGAGGTGCGCGAACGCTGGCAGGAGCTCGACCAGCGCATCGCCGCGCTCGACGCCGAGTTCGCTGAGCAGGCCCGCATCAACGAGGACGCTCGTCGGCTGACCACGATCCCGGGCATCGGCGCACTTAACGCGACCGCGCTGGTGGCGGCCATCGGCGACGTGGCCAGCTTCGCCCGCGGGCGCGATCTAGCGGCTTGGCTTGGTCTCGTACCGCGGCAGGTGACGACCGGCGGGAAGCCTCGGCTCGTCGGCATCACCAAGCGCGGCAGCAAGTACCTGCGCAAGACGCTGGTCCAGGGTGCCCGCGCCGCGCTGCCCTCGCTGCGCCAGAGGGACACCCATCTCGGGCAGTGGCTGCGCGGGCTGCTGGCGCGGTCGCACGTCAACACGGCGGTGGTCGCCCTGGCGGCCAAGATGGCGCGCATCGTCTGGGCGCTGCTGCGCCACGGGCGGGTCTACGAGCCGGCGGCCGTGGCCGCCTGATCCGAGTTCGGCCGGCGCGGACGCGCCGGCCTTACGATGTCTGCGGGCGGTGAGAGGAAGATGGCCTGACAGTCGACCGGTGTTCTGGAAACCTCTCCGCAAAAATGGCGCTCGACGCCGACCCCTTTATGAGGCCCAGGACGCGCGGATCTCCATCTTGGCCAACGGCGCTGCCGGAAGGCCGGATACGTTTATGCAGACTGCACAGACCAGCGGATCCGAGCCACTTGCGGACGGGGCGGGCCATACGTTTTACGGGTGATGCCACGCCGGGCGAAGAAGCGGGATAGGCTGCTCGTGCTGGTCTGCACGCCGTGCTTGACCAAGGCGTCACGCAACTCGTGCCGGAAGATCGCGGGCCGCGCCTCGTAGGTCGTCAGGATCAGGTCGGCCTGCGCCTCGATCCGGTGCGAGACGTGATCGCCCCCCGACGGCCTGGGCGCGAGCGGAGATCGACGGACACCGGTGAAGGCATCGGCATCCTCCTTCACCCCTCAACGTCTCAGAGCCCGACCCGTCCCAACACGCTCGGGCGTAGCTCTAAGGCCAAGTCGCTATCGCAACTTGCGCGCGACAGGAGCATTTCAGAAGGAGGATGCAGCTGTAATGCTAGTTTGTCCCTCAAGATATCAATGACTTGCGCATTTGTAGCGCTGTTGCCGCCGAAATGTTGATGATGTCGCTTGAGACGAGCCCGCTCAACCCGGTCAAAATCGCCTTGCCATTGATCCATCTCGTGTACCGAAGGCGTGTAGATCCGAAGCATTACCGCAACCGACGAGTGCTCGATCGGACGAGAGACAGTGGCTGTTGGAATGCCGTTCACGGAGCAGGCTCGGATCGCGAAAGCGCGCCTCCATCGTCCTCATAAACGATCGTTTCCGTCGAGGATCGATGAAGAGCATGTACAGGACAATAGAATTTGTTTATTTTCCTATTATCGTGATTGTCTATCCGGCCGTCGAGGACCGTCATTCTGAGACAGGGAATTTCGGATCAGAGGCGTAGCTAGATTCGTCACCCGCAAGGCTCATTCAGACGACTTGCCCGCAAAGGGCAGCTAACTCACTGTATCTAAAGTGTATTTCCGATCGTCGCCTTGACTTATGAACATAGGGGGCATTCGGCAAAGTCGCTAAAGTTGTGCAGTTCAATCACCCCCATGCTTGAATTTCCGAAATGAGAAAGGCGAAGCGGCCCTTTGCGTCTTTTCTTCGATCGCCGTTAGGTATCAACACCTAGGTCGCGAACCCATAATGGCTGGCACGGTTGAGCCGCAGCATCGTTAGCCTGCTGAGCAGGAGGGGCCAGGATGGCGCGGTTTGACCTGACGGATGCTGAGTGGGCGGTGATCGATCCGCTGTTGCCGACGGACGTGCGTGGCAAGGAGCGCTTGGACGACCGGCGGGTTCTGAACGGGATCTTCTGGCAGCTGCGCACGGGTGCACCCTGAGCCGATATCCCGGCGCGCTATGGCCCGCATACGACCTGCGGCAAGCGCTTCCGGCGCTGGCGCAAGCGTGGCATCTGGGATCGGCTTCTGGACGCGGCGTCAAAGGCTTACGACGGCGACCTGCAGATGATCGACGCCATGAGCGTGCGGGTGCATCAGCATGCCGCCTGCGCCCAAAAGAGAGGGCGGATCCGGTGGCATGGGTCGCTCGCGCGGCGGCCTGACAAGCAAGATCCACGCGCTGGTGGATGCCGAAGGGCGTCCCGTGGCGCTGAAGATCACGGAAGGCCAAGCGCATGATGTCATCGCCGTGCAGCACGGCCGAGCCGGCGATCACCTCCCGGCGTAGCAGGTCGACCAGCGGCCTCAGGGCGGATGCGGTGGTACCGAGTCAGCCCGAGAGCGTCGAGGTGGCCAGGTCCACGCCGTCACGGGCGTAGATCTCGGCCTGGCGGTAGAGCGGCAGGTGGCCGTCGAACTTCGCCACCGCGATGTGGGCGAGCAGTCCGGGACCAGCCCGTCCGTGGGGAACGGCGTGGTGGGGCGCGGGCGCCTGCACCACCTGCTCGCAGGCGCGGCAGGCGAAGGCCTCGCGCACATGACACACGACCTTGAACCGGCCTGGCACGTAGTCGAGGCTCTCGGTCACGTCCTCGCCGATCCGGCGTAAGCCCCCGCCGCAGGCCGGGCAGCTGCAGGGACCGGGATGGACCACGCTCTCGCGCGGCAGGTGCTCCGGCAAGGCCCGCCGGGCCGGCCTGAGGCGTGCAGCCTCCACTGCCTCAGCCACGACCGGCGCGACACCCAAGCGTCGGCCGCGTCGGTCTCCAGCCCCCGCATTCGGTACGCGGGCGACGGCATCCAGCGCCTGCGTCCGCGGATCCATGCTCGAACACGACCTTCGGGCATCGCGGGTTGCTGTTTCGGCTTGACCCGACGGCCCGTCGGCGACCCGAACGCTCCTCCTGCCGCTCGGTCGGAAGGAACGGCCTTGCGGGTCCAAGCCGACCACCGGAGAGCTCCGCTAGCGTGCCGCAACCGGATCGCGACAGTGGATTTAACTGATGTACCTCGACAGCCTCGAGACGACTGGGACGCAGAGCTAGGAGGAATGGATGTCGCCCCACGTCTCGCTTCGAGCGCCTTGAACCTGGGAGAGCATTTCGACGCAGAACACGTCCCGACGAAGGTATCGCCTGCCGCGTAGGCCGTTGCATCGTACCTTGCGCAACCGTCGGCCCGCTCCCGGATCCGCAGTGCGACACATCGTCCCCGGTGGGTTGTACCCTTCGTTGTACGGAAGACAGCCGATCAACGGGCGTACGTGTGCGCGGTCCTCGTAAGCGTATGCCTGGGCTTGAGGATTTTTTGGAGCGGGCGATCGGGATCGAACCGACGACATTCAGCTTGGGAAGCTGACGTTCTACCACTGAACTACGCCCGCATCCGGCCGCTCGCGGAGCGACGATGCGCCCTTGAGCCGGAGGGTGATTCCGAGCGCGAGGCTTCGGAAGCACCCCATTTTCATAAGCGATGGCGGACGCCTGTCCACCCCTAAAATGCGTCGGCGCCGCGCCGCTGTGTCCGGTCGCCGACGCTACGGCCGGCGATCAGCCAGTAGACCAGACCCGAGACGGCGCCCGTCACGAGGAGGATCGCGGCCAGCCGCGCTTCCGCGGCTGACGCCACCGATCCGGCGACCGGTGGCGGGCCGCCACGGGCGAGCCAGGGCAGAAGCGCCATGAGGCCGCCAGCCGCGCCGCCGTACCAGAACGGGGAGCGCAGCCCGAGCATCTCGCCGACGAGCGCGGCCAGCGTCGGCGGCAGGATCAGCAGGAGGCTGAGCGCCTGGGCGAAGAGGATCACGGCCATCACCGCCATGTCCGGCGGAACGCCTTGCGCGAGATCCGACAGGCCGGCGAAGAGGCCGACGAGGCCGAGTTCGCCCAACGCCTCACGGAAGCCCGGATCGAGAAGCACCCCGGCGCCGAGTGTCAGGGCGCCGGCCGGGATGGCCACGATCAGGGCGAAGGCGGCCAGAAGGAGGCGTCCGAGCCACGTCATCGGCCATCGGGTCTCCCTGTTGCTCCGTCGGGGCGACGGCGGCTGGGCGATCGATAGGCCGACGGGGCGGGATCGGGCAACCGACCTCACGCCGCCCTGTCCCCTGGACGCGTTCGGCCTCATCGCGTCCGCCCGGCGCCGCGCGAGACCGGCATCGGACCGAAGGGATCGGCCGGAGCCGGAGGATCGCTCAGCAGTCGAGGGTCGTGTCGCGCTCCCACTGGGTGAGGTGGCGGCAGTAATCGTCCCATTCCTGGCGCTTGAGCTTGAGGTAGCTCGGCACGAAGGCGCCGAGCGCCTCGTTGAGGACGGGGCTCGCTTCGAGGGCGCGCAGCGCATCGAGCAGGTTGAGCGGCAGGCGCTTGACGCCCTCCACCGTATGCCCGTCGGTGTACATGTTGATGTCGAGGCGCTGGCCCGGATCGCGCCCGTGGCGAAGCCCGTCGAGGCCGGCGGCGAGAAGGCCCGCCTGGAGCAGGTAGGGGTTGGCCGCCCCATCCGCGAGACGGAACTCGAAGCGCCCGCCGTCGGGGATGCGGATCATGTGGGTGCGGTTGTTGCCCGTATAGGTCACGGTGTTGGGCGCCCAGGTCGCGCCCGAGGTGGTGCGCGGCGCGTTGATGCGCTTGTAGGAGTTCACGCACGGATTGGTCAGCGCGGCCAGCGCATCCGCCGAGTGAATGAGGCCGCCGATGAAGTGGTAGCCCTCGCGCGACAGGCCGATCTCGTCGGAGCGATCGGAAAAGACGTTCTGGCCGTCGCGCCAGAGCGAGACGTGGGCGTGGCAGCCCGAGCCCGTCAGGTCCATGAAGGGCTTGGGCATGAAGGTCGCGCGAAGGCCGTGCTTCTCGGCGATCGAGCGGGTCATGTACTTGAAGAAGGCGTGCCGGTCGGCGGTGACCAGCGCGTCGTCGTAGTCCCAGTTCATCTCGAACTGGCCGTTCGCGTCCTCATGGTCGTTCTGGTAGGGCTTCCAGCCCAGCGCCAGCATCGCGTCGCAGATCTCGGTGATCACCTCGTAGCGGCGCATCAGCGCCGACTGGTCGTAGCAGGGCTTGGTCTGCTTATCGGCGGTGTCGGCGGGCTCCGAGCCGCAGGGGGTGATCAGGAAGAACTCGCACTCGACGCCGCTCTTCATCTGCAGCCCCTCTTGGGCGGCCTCCTTGATGAGCCGCTTGAGGATGTTGCGCGGCCCCTGCTCGACCGGCTTGCCGTTCATCACGAGGTCGGCGGGCAGCCAGCCGACTTCCGGCTTCCAGGGCAGCTGGATCAGCCCTTCCGAGTCGGGCATCGCCAACAGGTCCGCGTCGGCGGGGCTCATGTCGAGCCATGTGGCGAAGCCGGCGAACCCCGCGCCGTTGCGGCAGGTGCTGCCGATGGCGGCCGCCGGCACCAGCTTGGCGCGCTGCGTGCCGAACAGGTCGGTATAGGAGACGAGGAAATACTTGATGCCGCGCTCGCAGGCGGCGGTTTCGAGATCATGCGTCATTGCAAGCATCCTCCCGGCTTCGGCGGTTCGGCCCCATCACCACAAAAATAAAAAGGGCCGCCCTCGATGCTTCCGGAGCGGCCCAGGCATCTCACATGCCGGTCTTGCCGGGGATCCAGCCGGTGCCGGCGAGCGGCACCTGGGCCATCGCCGCGGCCTCGATGGTCAGCGCCACGAGATCCTCGGGTTCGAGGTTGTGCAGGTGGCTCTTGCCGCAGGCCCGCGCGATGGTCTGGGCCTCCAGGGTCATCACCGCGAGGTAGTTGGCGAGCCGGCGGCCGGCGAGTTCCGGGTCGAGGCGCTTGGCGAGCTCCGGGTCCTGCGTGGTGATGCCGGCCGGGTCGCGGCCCTCATGCCAGTCGTCGTAGGCGCCGGCCGTGGTGCCGAGCGCCTCGTACTCCGCCTGCCAGCGGGGATCGTTGTCGCCGAGCGCGATCAGGGCAGCGGTGCCGATGGCAACCGCGTCGGCGCCGAGCGCCAGCACCTTGGCCACGTCCGCGCCGGAGCGGATGCCGCCGGAGACCACGAGTTGCACCTTGCGGTGAAGCCCCAGATCCTGAAGCGCCTGCACGGCGGGGCGGATCGCGGCGAGCGTCGGGATGCCGACATGCTCGATGAACACGTCCTGCGTCGCGGCGGTGCCGCCCTGCATGCCGTCGAGCACCACCACGTCGGCGCCGGACTTGGCCGCGAGCGCGGTGTCGTAATAGGGGCGCGAGGCACCGACCTTGACGTAGATCGGCTTCTCCCAGTCGGTGATCTCGCGCAATTCCTCGATCTTGATCGCGAGGTCGTCCGGCCCGGTCCAGTCCGGGTGGCGGCAGGCGGAGCGCTGATCGACGCCCGGCGGCAGGCAGCGCATGCCGGCGACGCGCTCGGTGATCTTCTGGCCGAGCAGCATGCCGCCGCCGCCGGGCTTGGCGCCCTGGCCGATCACCACCTCGATGGCGTCGGCCTTGCGCAGGTCGTCCGGGTTCATGCCGTAGCGGGAGGGCAGGTATTGGTAGACCAGGGTCTTGGAGTGGCCGCGCTCCTCCGGCGTCATGCCGCCGTCGCCGGTGGTGGTGGAGGTGCCGGCCAGCGTCGCGCCGCGTCCGAGCGCCTCCTTGGCGTTGGCCGAAAGCGAGCCGAAGCTCATGCCGGCGATGGTGACCGGGGTCTTCAGGTGGATCGGCTTGCTCGCGAAGCGCGAGCCCAGCACCACCTCGGTGCCGCAGCGCTCGCGGTAGCCCTCCAGCGGGTAGCGGCTGATCGAGGCGCCGAGGAACAGCAGATCGTCGAAATGGGGCAACGCGCGCTTCGCGCCGGCGCCGCGGATGTCGTAGATGCCGGTGGCCGCCGCGCGGCGGATCTCGGACATCACGTCGGGGGTGAAGGTCGCCGACAGGCGCGGCTTGGTGCGCGGCGTGTCCTTGCGATGCTCGGCCATCAGTAGGCTCCGGCGTTGTCGACGTGGAAGTGGTAGAGGGTGCGGGCCGAGCCGTAGCGGCGGAATTCGCTCGGGCTCACCTCGCCGGCGAGGCCGGCGGCGGCGAGCTTGTCGGCGAGTTCCTGCAGGTGCTCGTCGCGCATCTCCTTCTCGACGCAGTCGGCGCCGAGGCTTTTGACCGAGCCGCGTACGTAGAGCTTGGCCTCGTAGAGCGAGTCGCCGAGCGCCTCGCCGGCATCGCCGAGCACGGTGAGGGTGCCGGCCTGGGCCATGAAGGCCGACATGTGGCCGATCGAGCCCTTCACGACGATGTCGACGCCCTTCATCGAGATGCCGCAGCGGGCGCCCGCATTGCCGTCGATGATGAGCAGGCCGCCATGGGCCGTGGCGCCGGCCGACTGGCTGGCATCGCCCCGCACGTGGACGAGGCCGGAGATCATGTTCTCGGCGACGCCGACGCCCGCATTGCCGTTGACGAGAACGGTGGCGAGCTTGTTCATGCCGGCGCAGTAATAGCCGACATTGCCCTCGATCTCGACGGAGACCGGCGCGTCGAGCCCGGCGGCGATGGCGTGGCGCCCGTCCGGACCGGTGACGGTCCAGTGGGTCTCGTTGGTGTCGGGCCGCAGGGCATGCAGGGCCCGGTTCAGTTCGCGCAGGGGCGCGGATCGCAGGTCGAAGCTCGGCATCACTGGCGCTCCCCGGAAGCGTGCTCGGCGCTCGTGCGCTCCCACGCGTAGACCTTGGCCGGCTCGGGCTCGAACACGCGGGCGGTGTCGATGCCGGGCAGGCCGACCAGCGCGCGGTACTCGGAACCGAAGGCGACGTAGTCGTCGGTCTCGGCCATCACGGCGGGCTTGCAGGCGATGGGGTCGCGCACCACGGCGAAGCCCGTCTCGGTGCCGACCACGAAGGTGAAGAAGCCGTCGAGATCGGTCAGGCTCGATTCGAGCGCCTCTTGGAGGGAGGCGCCCTCGCGCATGCGCCAGCTGAGGTAGCCGGCGGCGACCTCGGTGTCGTTCTGCGTGGCGAAGCTCAGGCCCTCGTGCCGGAGGCGGCGGCGCAGGTCGTTGTGGTTCGAAAGCGAGCCGTTATGGACGAGGCATTCGTCGGTGCCGGTCGAGAACGGGTGGGCGCCGTTGGTCGTCACCGCGCTCTCGGTGGCCATGCGGGTGTGGCCGATGCCGTGGGTGCCGGCCATGCCCTCCAGGGCGAAGCGCTCGGCCACGGAAGCCGGCAGCCCGACCTCCTTGTAGATCTCCATGCGCCGGCCCGCGCTCACCACGTCGATGCCGGGGGCGTTGCCCTTGAGCCAGACGCGGATCTCATTCTCGCGCTCGGCGGGCACAGCGAGGACGGTGTGGGTGTCCCGCTCCGTCGCCTCGGCGGAGAGGGCCAGCGCCGCTTCCATCTTCGCGACCGCGCTGCGCAGCGCGGCCGGACCGGGGCCGCGCAGGGTCAGCTTGACGCTGCCGGCATCCGAGGCGCCGTCCGAGCCGTAGACCGCGAAGCCCGCGCTGTCGGGGCCGCGATCCGTCATCGTCTCCAGCATCTTGGAGAGCATTGCGCCGAGCTGCGGTTCAAGCTTGGGATTCTTGAGGAATAGTCCGACAATACCGCACATCGGCGTCGCCCCGTCCGTTCGATCACTGTCGCGAGGGATCGCACGCTCCGACGAATGCGTCAACTAACAAGCACGAAAATTTCCTCCCATGAAACAGATCGCATGATCGCCGAGGGGGGTGGCCACATGACACCTACCCCATCACCGCTTCGATGATGCCCGCGGCGACGGCCTCAACGCTCCGCGCCCTGCCGTCGCCGCCGTCTTTCGGCGCGCCCGAGTTCGTCGGCATTGGTAAAGCCGGTGGCGGCAGCGATCTCGGCGCGGCTCAGCGCGCTCTCGCGGCCGAGTTGGTGCGCCCGGTCGAGGCGCAAACCCAGGTAATGGCGGTGGAGACCACGCCCGAGGCTGTCGCGAAACAGCCGCTCCAACTGCCGTACGGACACGCGGGCCAGTTCCGCCAGGTTTTCGCGGGGGAGCGGGGCTTCGAGGTTCGCCTCCATCGCCGCGAGCACCCGCAGCAGCCGCGGGTCGCGCACGCCGAAGCGCTGGCGCAGGTCCATCCGCTGCGGGCTCAGGCCCTCGCGGATCTGGTTGTGCAGGAACCAGTCGCTGACCCCCGCGGCGAGGCCGGCGCCGTGGTCACGGCCGATCAGGTCGAGCATCAGGTCGAGCGCGGCGATGCCGCCCGAACAGGTGATGCGGTCCCCCTGGATCTCGAACAGCGAGCGGACCACCTCGATCTCGGGGTAGCGCTCCTCGAAGGCCGGGACGTGCTCCCAGTGCAGCGTGCAACGGCGCCCGGCGAGCAGGCCCGCGCGGGCGAGAAGATACGGCCCGCCGGAGATGCCGCCGAGCGTCGCCCCGTGGCGGGCGAGCCCGCGCAGCCACGCGAACAGGGAGGGATCGTCGAACTCGGCCGGGTTTCCGCCGGCGCAGACGAAGACGCGGTCGGCGCTGGCACGCCCGCCGACGGCGACGTCGGTGAGGATGCCGAGCCCGTTCGAAGCCTGCACCACGCCGCCGCCCGGCGCGGCGTGCCACCAGCGATAGAGCTCGCAGCCCGACAGGGTGTTGGCGGCGCGCAGGGGTTCGACCGCCGCGGTGTAGGCCATCAGCGGAAAGTCCGGCACCAGCACGAAGCCGACCGTTCGCGGAGCGGGATCTTCGGCCCGCGCGGGCTTTCGCCGGGGCCGGGCGTGGTGGACCGGTTCGGGGGAGTCGTCCGACATATCCGATCGGCCCCTCCGGGATGGTCGACGCGGAAGACGCGCGGGTTCGGCGACACGGCCGGCGCTCGGATCAGGCGAAGGACGGGCCGCGCATTTCCGCGCGATTTGCCAGAAACGTGTCGCGAAATGCAAGCCTGCCGTGGGCGATCGCGGCTACCTCTGGAACGACACAGACATCTCGGGCAAGGGCGGCTTACCCCATGCGCTACTCCCTGTTCAGTGTCCTGGGGCAGGCCCTGCGCGGCCAGCGGGACTGGACGCCGCAATGGCGCGACGCCGCCCCGCAGGACGCCTACGACGTGGTGATCGTCGGCGGCGGCGGGCACGGGCTCGCCACCGCCTACTACCTCGCCAAGGAGCACGGCCTCACCAACGTCGCCGTGCTGGAGAAGAGCCACATCGGCTCCGGCAATGTCGGGCGCAACACCACCATCGTGCGCTCGAATTACGGCCTGCCCGGCAACATCCCGTTCTACGAGCGCTCGATGAAGCTCTGGGAGGGGCTGGAGCAGGACATCAACTACAACGCCATGGTCAGCCAGCGCGGCGTGCTGAACCTGTACCACTCGGACGCGCAGCGCGACGCCTATGCCCGCCGCGGCAACGCCATGCGGCTCGCCGGCATCGACGCGGAACTGCTCGACCGCGACGGCGTGCAGCGGCTGGTCCCGTTCATCGATTTCGACAACGCGCGCTTTCCCGTGAAGGGCGGCCTGCTCCAGCGCCGCGGCGGCACGGTACGCCATGACGCGGTGGCCTGGGGCTACGCCCGCGCCGCCAGCGACCGCGGCGTCGACATCGTCCAGAACTGCGCCGTCACCGGCATCCGCCGCGAGAACGGCCGGGTCACCGGCGTCGAGACCAGCCGCGGCTTCATCCGCGCGGGGAAGGTCGCGCTGTCGGTGGCCGGCTCCTCCTCGCTGCTGGCCGGCATGGTCGATATGCGCCTGCCGATCGAGAGCCACGTGCTGCAGGCCTTCGTCAGCGAGGGTGTGAAGCCCCTGATCGACGGCGTCATGACCTTCGGCGCCGGCCATTTCTACGTCAGCCAGTCGGACAAGGGCGGCCTCGTCTTCGGCGGCGACATCGACGGCTACAATTCCTATGCGAGCCGCGGCAACCTCCACACCATCGAGGACGTGATGGAGGGCGGCATGGCCCTCTGGCCGGGGCTCGGGCGCCTGCGGCTGCTGCGCCACTGGGGCGGTATCATGGACATGTCGATGGACGGCTCGCCCATCATCGATCGCACGGATATCGGCGGCCTCTATCTCAATGCCGGCTGGTGCTACGGCGGCTTCAAGGCGACGCCGGCCGCGGGCTTCTGCTTCGCCCACCTGATCGCCCGCGACGAACCCCACGCGGATGCGAGCGCCTACCGCCTCGACCGCTTCGCCACCGGCCATCTCATCGACGAGAAGGGCATGGGCGCCCAGCCCAACCTGCATTGAGGCGCTGACACACCCTCCCCTCCACCGCCCTCATCCTGAGGTGCCGGAGCGCAGCGGAGGCCTCGAAGGAGGCCTCCAGAATACACCGCGATCCCTGGAACCCTCCCTCAGAGCCGCTTGGCGGCACCTCAGGATGAGGGCGAGGGTGGGATCGGTCCGAACGGAACGAAGCAGGACGACACGCCATGCGCATCCGATGCCCCCATTGCGGCGAGCGCGACAACGGGGAGTTCAGCTACCTCGGCGACGCCGCGCCTCAGCGTCCCGATGGGCTCGACGCCTCGGGGCAAGCCATGCACGACTACGTCTATCTGCGCGAGAACCCCGCCGGGATGATCCGCGAACTCTGGTACCACGCCGCCGGATGCCGCTCCTGGCTGGTCGTGACCCGCGACACCCGTACCCATGCCATCGAGGCGGTCGAGCCGGCGCGCGACGTCGCGCGGGCACGCCGCTCGGGAGAGGCCGCATGACCACGCTCGCCCTTCAGCGCGCGGAGGCCCCGGCTTCCGCAAACTCCGCCGACCAGCCGTTCCGCACCGCCGCCGGCGGCCTGATCGACCGGAACCGGCCCCGCGACTTCACCTTCGACGGACGGCGCCTCACCGGCTGCCACGGCGACACGCTGGCCTCGGCCCTGCTCGCCAACGGCGTCCGCCTCGTTGGCCGCTCCTTCAAGTATCACCGGCCGCGCGGCATCCTCTCGGCCGGATCGGAGGAGCCGAACGCGCTGGTGGAGCTGCGCTCCGGGGCACGGCGCGAGCCCAACACCCGCGCCACCATGGCCGAGCTCTACGAGGGATTGGAGGCGACGAGCCAGAACCGCTGGCCCTCGCTGGCCGTCGATGCGCTCTCGGTCAACGCGCTGCTCTCACCGGTCTTCGCGGCGGGCTTCTACTACAAGACCTTCATGTGGCCGGCTTCCCTGTGGGAGCGGCTCTACGAGCCGATGATCCGGCGCGCGGCCGGCCTCGGGCGGGCCGCCGACGCGCCCGATCCCGATACCTACGAGCATGCCCACGCCCATTGCGACGTGCTCGTGATCGGCGGCGGCCCGGCCGGCCTGTCGTCGGCGCTCGCCGCCGGGCGCTCCGGCGCGCGGGTGATCCTCGTCGACGAGGATTTCGCCAGCGGCGGGCGCCTCTTGGCGGAGCGGCGCGAGATCGGCGGCGCGAGCGGGGCCGAATGGGCCGCCCGCGCGGTGGCCGAGCTGGAGAGCCTGCCCGAGGTGCGCATCCTGACGCGCACCACGCTGTTCGGCGTCTACGATCACGGCGCCTACGGCGCGGTCGAGCGCGTCTCCGATCATCTCGCGGTGCCGGCGCCCCACGCCCCGCGCCAGCGGCTGTGGCGGATCGTGGCACGGCGGGCGGTGCTCGCGGCCGGTGCGATCGAGCGCCCGCACGTCTTCGGCGGCAACGATCGCCCCGGCGTGATGCTGGCCGGCGCGGTGCGGACCTATCTCAACCGTTACGGCGTGCTGCCGGGGCATCGCTTGGCCGTGTTCACGTCGAGCGACGACGGCTGGCGCACCGCCGCCGACGTGCTGGCAGCGGGCGGCGGGCTCGCGGCGGTGATCGACACCCGCCCCTCCATTCCCCCCGCCTTGCGCCGGATGGCGGAAGCCGCCGGGGCGCGGGTGGTGGCCGGCGGGTACGTCGCCGGCACCAAGGGCCATCTGGGCTTGAGCGCGATCCAGGTCGTGGACGGCGACAACAGCATCGAGACGATTGCGTGCGACGGCCTCGCCATGGCCAATGGCTGGAACCCGGTCGTCCATCTCGATTCGCACCTGTCGCGCCGGCCGGTCTGGAACGAGGCGATCCACGCCTTCGTGCCGGGCGCCCTCCCCTCCGGCATGCAGGCGGCCGGCGCCGCCGCCGGGCGCTTCACCCTGGCCGAATGCCTGGAGACCGGC
This sequence comes from Methylobacterium sp. AMS5, assembly GCF_001542815.1. Taxonomy (GTDB): domain Bacteria; phylum Pseudomonadota; class Alphaproteobacteria; order Rhizobiales; family Beijerinckiaceae; genus Methylobacterium. The sequence continues at coordinate 1,646,012 of NZ_CP006992.1, read as the reverse complement.
GCCCGGGCCGGCGCCGAGGCCGCGAGCGATTGCGGTTTCACCGCGACGCCCGAGGCCGCTCCGCCGACCGACCCGGAGAGCGTGGACCACACCCCGCTCTGGCGCGCTCCCAAGCCCCGCGGAAAAGCCTTCGTCGATTTCCAGAACGACGTGGCGGCCTCCGACGTCGAACTCGCCCACCGCGAGGGTTTCCGCGCGGTCGAGCTGTTGAAGCGCTACACCACGCTCGGCATGGCGACCGATCAGGGCAAGACCTCGAACCTCGCCGGCCTCTCGATCATGGCCGAGCTGACCGGCAAGGACATTCCGAGCGTCGGTACCACCGTCTTCCGCCCGCCCTTCACCCCGGTGGCCATCGGGGCGTTTGCCGGCCATCACCGCGGCAAGGATTTTCGCGCCACCCGCCATGTCCCCTCCCATGCCTGGGCCGAGGAGAACGGGTGCGTCTTCGTCGAGACCGGTTTGTGGCTGCGCCCGGCCTATTTCCCGCGCGCCGGCGAGACCGATTGGCTCGACACGGTGGTGCGCGAGGTCGAAACCGTGCGCGCGCGCGTCGGGATCTGCGACGTCACCACGCTCGGCAAGATCGACATTCAGGGCCGCGACGCGCTGGCCTTCATCGAGCGGGTCTGCGCCAACCCCTTCGCGACGCTTCCCGTCGGCAAGGCCCGCTACGCCGTGCTGCTGCGCGAGGACGGCTTCATCCTGGACGACGGCACGATCGCGCGGATGGGCGAGACCCACTACGTCATGACCGCCTCGACGGCGAACGCCGCGCGGGTGATGCAGCATCTCGAATTTTGCCGGCAATGGTTATGGCCGGAACTGGACGTGCAGCTCGCCTCGGTCAGCGAGCAATGGGCGCAATACGCGGTCGCCGGCCCGCGCGCCCGTGACACCCTGCGCCGGATCGTCGATCCCGGCTTCGATCTCTCGAACGAGGCCTTCCCGTTTCTCGCCTGCGCCGACGTCACCGTCGGCGGCGGCATCCCGGCGCGGCTGTTCCGCATCTCGTTCTCGGGCGAACTCGCCTACGAACTCGCGGTGCCGGCATCCTACGGTGACGCCGCGTGGCGGGCGGTGATGCAGGCGGGCCTGCCCTACGGCATCACCGCCTACGGCTCCGAGGCGCTCTCGGTGATGCGCATCGAGAAGGGCCATGCGGCCGGCGCCGAGATCAACGGCCAGACCACCGCCCGCGACCTCGGGCTCGGCGGAATGCTCGCCAAGAAGAAGGACTATATCGGCCGACTGATGAAGGAGCGCCCGGCGCTCACCGATCCGGACCGGCCGGTCCTGGCCGGCTTCCGCCCCGTCGATCCGAGCGCGCGGCTGCGGGCGGGGGCGCATTTCCTCGGCCTCGACGCGGAGCCGAGCCTGGAGGCCGACGAGGGCGTGATGACCTCGGTCGCCTACTCGCCGAGCCTGAAATCCTGGATCGGCATCGGCCTGGTCCGGCGGGGACCCGAGCGCCACGGCGAGCGGGTGCGCGCCTACGATCCGGTGCGCGGCGCCGAGATCGAGGTCGAGATCTGCTCGGCCGTCTTCGTGGACCCCAAGGAGGAGAAGCTGCGTGTCTGAGGCGATGACGAGCCTGTGGCAGCCGCGGGGCGCCTGGGTCGGGGCTGCGCGGATCGGGCGCCACGGTGCGGCCGCGGGACCGGCGGGCATCCGCCTGAGCCTGCGCGAGGGGCTCGGCCTCGCCACGCTCATCGCGGCCGAGGGAAAGGACGCCGACTTACAAACCGCTCTCGCGGATCGGTTCGGTCCGTCCCTGCCGGAGGCCGGCACCGCAATCTTCGAGGGTGAGACGGGTTTCGTCTGGTCCGCACCCGGCCAGTGGCTCGCGGTGGCGCCGTCACCGCGCGATCTGAGGGATTGGCCCGAAGCCCTGCGCGGTGTCGCCTCCGTCACCGACCAGAGCGACAGCCGCGCCCTGGTGCGGATCTCCGGGCCGCAGGCCCGCACCATGCTCGCCAAGGGCGTTGCGATCGATCTGCATCCTCGCGCCTTCGGGCCGGGCCGGGCGGCGGTGACGAGCATCGCCCATCTCGGCGTGCAGCTCTGGCAGCGCGATGCCGGCCCGACCTACGACCTCACGGTCGCCCGCAGCTTCGCCGGCAGCTTCTGGCGCTGGCTGGAGCACGCGGTCGCCGAGTTCGGCTACGAGGTCGAGGCCGCGGAGAGCACGGATCAGCGCCGGTCGAAATAGCGTCGGTCGGCGGCGTCCGTCTCGGCCAGCGGCATGACGAGGCGTCCCGTCCGGTCGATCAGGCCCCAGCGCCCGCCGACCATCGAGGCGGGTTGCCCTCCGTCCGAGCGGCAGCCCTCGCAGACCAGCGCCTCGCCGTGTGCGTTGAACGGGAAGGCCCAGTCATAGGGCGTGGCGAGGACGAGCCGCAGGCGGCGGTCGTAGAAGGCGACCTTGCCGTCGCGCCAACTGCGCACGAGGCCTTGCTCGAACGGGTCCGGCCCGTTGTCGAGCATGAACACCGGCAGCGCCAGCCCGTCGCGGCGCACCCAGAGACAGCCGATCCCCGATACGCGCAACTCGGCGAGGCCGCGCTCGAAATGCATCCGCGCGACATGCGCCGGGGCGACCCGGACCATCCCGTCGTCCTGCCGGGCGCACTGCTCGTACGAGTCGAGATCCCGTCGGAAATAGGCGCAGGCCAGCGGAAACGTGGCCGCGCCCTGGCCTGCGCCGAGAGCCGGCAACGGAAGCGCCACGAGCGTCGTGAGACCCGTCAGCATCCCCCACGCGACCCGACAGGATGGGCGGCTTCGAAAGGGGCGCGCTCCGGCGCGGATCGCGGTCTCAGCCATCCGTCGCCTCTACCCGCCTCCCGCGCAGCGGGCAAACCGAGTGGTCGAGGCGCGCCCCCCTACCCCACCCCCGTCGGCCCATCGATCACGCGCCGCACCCGGCGGGCCAGCTCCATGCGCTTGTAGGGCTTGTTGATGATCTCGAACTCGGTGCCGCCCGCGTCCGTGCGCTCCATCGAGGCTTCGGCGTAGCCGGTGGTGAGCAGCACCTTGATCTTGGGCTGCCGTTCCCGCGCGGCGCGGGCCAGCATCACGCCATTGATGCCCCCGGGCATGATCAGGTCCGTGAACAGCAGGTCGATGCGCCCCTCGCCGTCGAGGATCTCGAGCGCCGCCTTGGGACCATCGACGACGGTGACCTTGTAGCCGAAATCCTCCAAGATGATGCCGGCGGTCTCGGCCACGTCGGGCCGGTCGTCCACGACGAGCACCGTCTCGGTGCCGTGCCGGTCGGCGGCGCGGATCGACGGCTTCTGCGCCTCCTCGGCCTTCTGGTCGGAGGCGGGGAACAGGAGCCGCACCGTCGTGCCGTGCCCGACCTCGGAATAGATCTTCACCGAGCCGCCGGATTGCTTGGCAAAGCCGTAGACCATCGCGAGGCCGAGCCCCGTGCCCTTGCCCTCGCCCTTCGTGGTGAAGAACGGCTCCATGACGCGGGTCAGGATCTCGGACGGCATGCCGGTCCCGGTATCGGTGACGGAGATCACCACGTAGGCACCCGGCGGCACGGTCTTGTAGAGCGCGGTATCCTCGTCCTCGATCAGCAGGTTCTCGGTTCGCACTGTCACCGTGCCGCCCTCCGGCATCGCGTCGCGGGCGTTGATCAGCACGTTGAGCAGGGCGACCTCGGCCTGGGTCGGGTCGATGCGGGTGGCCCAGAGATCCGGCGCGAGGACGGATTTCAGGACGACGTCGTCGCCGATCGTCCGCCCGGCCATCTCACCCATGCTCTCGACGAGGCCGTTGAGATTCAGGAGCCGCCCCTCCAGCCGCTGCTTGCGCGAGAAGGCGAGGAGCTGGTGAGTGAGCTTGGCGGCCCGGTCGGTCGCCGCCCGCACCGCCTCACCGGCCCGGCGCATCCGCGACACGTCGAGGGTGGGATGATCGAGCAGCGCCAGCATCACCTCGTTGTGGCCCGACACGACCTGGAGCAGGTTGTTGAAGTCGTGGGCGATGCCGCCGGTGAGCTGCCCCAGGCTCTCCATCTTCTGGGCTTGGTGCAGCGATTCCTCCGCGTCGCGGCGGCGCGACACATCGAGCTGCGAGCCGAAGAAATAGACGAGGTCGCCCGAGCGGTTGAACACCGGGCTGACGAACAGCGCGTTCCAGAACGAGGAGCCGTCCTTGCGGTAGTTCAGGATCTCGGCGGCGAACTCCCGATGCTCTCTGATGGCGTCGCGCACCTCCGAGACGGTGTCGCGGTCCGTATCGGGGCCCTGGAGGAAGCGGCAGTTCGATCCGATCAGTTCGTCGGCCGAATAGCCGGTCATCCGGACGAAGGCGCGGTTGGCGAAGATGATCGGGTTGTCGGGCTGATGCGGATCGGTGACGATCATCGGCATGCGCGTCGTCTCGACGGCCGCGAAGAAGATGTCGTGATGCTGATCGACGACGCCCGAGGCGCCACTTCCGGTGACGGGCGTATTCGGCCCAGGCGCCCTGGGCTTCTCGGGTGACGCGGGCATCGAAGTTTTCCAGCGGGGACGACCCACTGGGTCGGATTGCGCGGGTTAATTCGATGCAACACGAGGTCGTTCCCGATGAAACGACGGCTTGAACGGTTCGTGAACGGCACGAAGACGTGGAGCCGTCTCTCACGTTGAATTGCCGCGGGCTCAAGGCCGGTCGGGCATGGCCGCCGGCCCCGGAGCCGGGTCCGGCGGCGATGGGATCAGACGTGGATCGCGCGCTTGTCGACGGCGAGCGCGGCTTCCTTGATCGCCTCGGTCAGCGTCGGGTGGGCGTGGCAGGTGCGGGCGATGTCCTCGGCGGAGGCCGCGAACTCCATCGCCACCGCGACCTCGGCGATGAGGTTGCCGGCATCCGCCCCAACGATGTGCACGCCGAGCACGCGGTCGGTCTTCGCGTCCGCGAGGATCTTCACGAAGCCGTCGGTGGTGCCGTTGGCCTTGGCCCGGCCGTTGGCGGTGAAGGGGAACTTGCCGACGTTGTAGGCGATCCCGTCCTTCTTCAGCTCCTCCTCGGTCTTGCCGACCGAGGCGACCTCGGGGAAGGTGTAGACCACGTTCGGGATCACGCCGTAATTCACGTGGCCCGACTGGCCGGCCAGGATCTCGGCGACCGCGACGCCCTCGTCCTCCGCCTTGTGGGCGAGCATCGGCCCGGCGATCACGTCGCCGATGGCATAGATGCCGGTGACGTTGGTGGCGTAGTGGTTGTCGGTCTCGATGCGGCCCTTGTCGTCGGTCGCCACGCCCACCGTCTCGAGCCCGAGCCCTTCCGTGTAGGGCACGCGGCCGATGGCCACGAGCACCACGTCGGCCTCGATCGTCTCCGGCTCGCCGCCCTGCGCCGGCTCGACCGTGACGGTGGCGCGGCCCTTCTTGCCCAGTTCGACACCGGTCACCTTGGTCGAGAGCTTGAAGACCATGCCCTGCTTGGCCAGGATGCGCTGGAACTGCTTGCCGACCTCACCATCCATGCCCGGCAGCACGCGGTCGAGATACTCGATCACGGTGACCTCGGCGCCGAGGCGGCGCCAGACCGAGCCGAGTTCGAGCCCGATCACGCCCGCGCCGATCACCACGAGGCGCTTGGGCACCTCGGCGAGTTCGAGCGCACCGGTGGAGGAGACCACCGTCTTCTCGTCGATCTCGACGCCCGGCAGCCGGGTCACGTCGGAACCGGTGGCGATGACGATGCTCTTCGTCTCCAGCAACTGGTTGCCGCCGTCGTCCGAGATCACCTCGACGCGGCCGGCCCCCGCGATGCGGCCGCGGCCGTGATAGGTATCGACCTTGTTCTTCTTGAGCAGGAACTCGACGCCCTTTGTGTTGCCGTCGACGCCGCCCTGCTTGAAGCTCTGCATTTTTTTGAGATCAAGCTTCGGCGTGCCCACGTCGATGCCCAACTCCGAAAAGTGCTTGTTGGCCTCCTCGAAGGCTTCCGATGCGTGCAACAGCGCCTTCGAGGGGATGCAGCCGACATTGAGGCAGGTGCCGCCGTGGGTCGCCCGCTTCTCGACCACCGCGGTCTTGAGCCCGAGCTGGGCCGCGCGGATGGCGCAGACATAGCCGCCGGGGCCGGTACCGATGACGATGAGATCGTAGCTCATGGTTGGGTCTGTCCTCGTGATGGCGTGTCGGTTGAGCCGGTGCGCTCCCAGGCCGCGATGACGGCGAGGAGTTGCGGCGACCGGGGTGCGTTGAGGTCGCGGGCGTAAGCCGGATAGGTCTTCCGCTCGTCGCCGATCTGCAGGTACGGCGGCATCAGGAGCGTTGCGCCGTGCCGGACGAGGCGTTCGAGCGCCTCCGGCTTGTTGAGGCGAATCGCCTCGAAGGTGAAGGTGCCTTCGACGGCTTCGATCGGCGTTTCGGGCGCGATCCGGCCCGCGTCGAGCAACGCCGAGAAGGTGGCGAGATCGTCGGCCTTCAGCGCCTCGTAGCCCCGCTCGCTGTCGCGGCGCTGCTCCGGCGTCAGCGCGGCCAGGGCCGCGGCGACGGCGACCTTCCGCGGATCGCGTCCCTCGCCATTCTCGATCACGCCGAAATCCGTGACGAGCCGGAGTGGCTGCCCGGCCGCGTCGAGGGCCCAGTACGAGGCGTAGACGCCGTCGCCCCAACCGCTGGAGAAGACCGCGATCCGCGCCGGATCATCCGGCAGCGGCCGGTGCATGACGCAGTGCAGGTTCTCGTCCTTCAATTCGTCCGCGAGCACGTCGTCGAAGTAGTTGCTGTAGCGGGGGCGTTCCTGCTCCCGCGCATCGCGGCGCGCCATCGCGGCGCGCGCTGCCGGGTCCATGAAACAGCCCAGGCCGGCATCGACAGGGTAGCCGAAAATCTCGCCCGCCTTCAGGGTGGCGACGTCCTGGCCCGGCAGGAGGGCGAGTTCCCAGCGATCCGGCGTGCCGTCCGCGAAGCGAAGCTCCGCCAGGGCGACGCGGTGCTGCGCATGATAGAGCGTGACGGGATAGTCGCCCGGCGCAACCTTGCGGGTGAAGGGTTGGCGCTCGGGCTGCACCAGCGGATCGGTCGCGATCACCGCCCCGCCCGGCAGCGGCAGGAGCCCGAGCGCCATGCGCGTGATGCCGCGCGCCTGCAATTCGCTCTCCATCAGCCCGGTCACCGACAGGTTGGGCTCGTTCTCGCGAGGATCGTAGGGCTTGTCGGCCACCGGTTGGTCTCCGTCGCGGCCCGCCTGCTGCCACGGGAACAGCCGGGCGAGCGAGGCCGCGAGTCCCACCCCGACCGCCGCCGCGGCGAGGCCGAGGACGGTGCGCCGGCTCGGGTCGGACAATCGAGGCATGGTCACACGGTCGGCCGCGCCCGGCCCCCCGCTCCCGGACCTGGACCGGTTCGAGAGCAGGGGCGAGCGATGCGGCCGCGTCGGATCAGAGGTCGAGCACGAGGCGTGCCGGATCCTCCAGGGCTTCCTTGACGCGAACGAGGAAAGTCACGGCCTCCTTCCCGTCGACGATGCGGTGATCGTAGGAGAGCGCCAGATACATCATCGGCCGCGCCTCGATCTTGCCCCCACGCACCACCGGCCGCTCCTCGATGCGGTGCATGCCGAGGATGCCCGATTGCGGCGCGTTGAGGATCGGGGTCGACATCAGCGAGCCGTAAATGCCGCCATTGGTGATGGTGAAGGTGCCGCCCTGCATCTCGTCGATGGAGAGCTTGCCCTCGCGGGCCTTCTTGCCGAAGCCCGAGATCTTCTTCTCGATGCCGGCGATCGAGAGGTCGTCGGCGTCGCGCACCACCGGCACGACGAGGCCCTTATCGGTGCCGACCGCGATGCCGATGTGGTAGTAGTTCTTGTAGACGAGGTCCTGCCCGTCGATCTCGGCGTTGACCGCCGGCACGTCCTTGAGGGCGCCGATCACCGCCTTGGTGAAGAAGCCCATGAAGCCGAGCTTCGTCCCGTGCTTCTTCTCGAAGATGTCCTTGTACTGCGAGCGCATCGCCATCACCGCGCCCATGTCCACGTCGTTGAACGTGGTCAGCATCGCCGCCGTTTCCTGGGCGCTCTTGAGGCGCCGGGCGATGGTCTGGCGCAGCTTGGTCATCCGCACGCGCTCCTCGCGCGCGGCGTCGTCCGGCGCGGAGGGGGCGCGCGGCGGGGGGGCCTTCGTCTCGCTCCTGGCGTCCTGAGCCGGAGCCTTCTGGCCGTTCTTGTCGATCGCGGCGAGCATGTCGCCCTTGGTTACGCGGCCGTCCTTGCCGCTGCCGTTGAGGCTCGCCGGGTCGATGCCGGATTCGCGGGCGAGCTTGGCCACCGCCGGGCCGCTGTCGTCGGCCGGGCGCCCGTCCGTGGGCGGGGCGTCGCCGTGGCTGCCGTAGGAGGCCGAGGATTCCTTGGCGGGCGCGTCCCCCTGGGCCGGCTTGCCCTCGCCCTTCTCCGCGCGGGACTGCGTCTTGGTCTCGGCCGGCTCGGCGCTCTTCGGAGCGGGCTTTGCGTCCGACTTGGAGTCCGACTTGCCCGAACCCTTGCCGCCCTCGACGATCGAGCCGAGCACCGCGCCGGGCTCCACCGTCTCGCCGTCCTTGACGAGGATCTCGCCGAGTTCGCCCGCGGCCGGGGCGTTCACTTCGAGAGTGACCTTGTCGGTCTCCAGTTCGACGAGGGGCTCGTCGGCGGCCACCGTGTCGCCGGGCTTCTTGAACCAGCGGCCGATCGTGGCCTCACTGACGGATTCGCCGAGCGTGGGGACGAGGATGTCGGTCGCCATAGTGTGTCTTCACCGCGGTTTCGGGGCGCGCATCGGGCAAGCGCGGCCCCGGTTGGTGGGTCGGTCGAAAAGGGCCGGCGGCGTCAGACCGCCAGCGCCTCGTTGAGGAAGGCCTGGAGCTGGGCGAGGTGCTTCGACATCAGGCCGACCGCGGTCGAGGCCGAGGCCGGGCGGCCGACGTAGCGGGGCCGCTTCGAGGCGGAGCCGGCCTGGCCCAGCACCCAATCGAGATAGGGCTCGACGAAGGACCACGAACCCATGTTCTTGGGCTCTTCCTGGCACCACACCACCTCCGCGTTGCGGAAGCGGGTCATCTCGTTGGCCAGAGCCTTGAGCGGGAAGGGGTAGAGCTGCTCGACGCGCATCAGGTAGACGTCGTTGACGCCGCGCTTCTCCCGCTCGTCGTAGAGGTCGTAATAGACCTTGCCCGAGCACAGCACGACGCGGCGGATCTTGTCGTCGCGCACGAGCTTCACGCCGTTCTCGTCGTGCTCGGCGTCGTCCCACAGGATGCGGTGGAAGGTCGAGCCCTCCGCGATGTCCTCGATCTTCGAGACCGCCCGCTTGTGGCGCAGCAGCGATTTCGGCGTCATCAGGATCAGCGGCTTGCGGAAGTCGCGCTTCAACTGACGGCGCAGGATGTGGAAGTAGTTCGAGGGCGTCGAGCAGTTGGCAACCTGCATGTTGTCCTCGGCGCACATCTGGAGATAGCGCTCCAGACGGGCGGACGAGTGCTCCGGTCCCTGGCCCTCGTAGCCGTGGGGAAGGAGCATCACGAGGCCGGACATGCGCAGCCACTTGCGCTCGCCCGATGAGATGAACTGGTCGATGACGACCTGCGCGCCGTTGGCGAAGTCGCCGAACTGCGCCTCCCACAGCACCAGGGAGTTCGGCTCGGCCAGCGAGTAGCCGTACTCGAAGCCGAGCACCGCCTCCTCGGAGAGCATCGAGTTGATGACCTCCAGGCTCGCCTGTCCCTCGCGCAGGGAGTTGAGCGGCGTGTAGCGCTGCTCGTTCTCCTGATCGATCACCACGGCGTGGCGCTGGGAGAAGGTGCCGCGCTCGACGTCCTGGCCCGAGAGCCGGACCCGGTGGCCCTCGATCAGCAGCGAGCCGAAGGCGAGCGCCTCGGCGGTGGCCCAATCGATACCGACGCCGGTCTCGACGGCCTTGGCGCGGTTGTCGAAGAAGCGCTGGATCGTGCGGTGCAGGTGGAAGCCCGGCGGGGGCGTGGTGATCCGGGTGGCGATGTCGCGCAGCGTCTCGAGCGGAACCCCGGTGCGGCCGCGGCGGGGATCGTCCACGTCCTCGCGCACGGCCTTGAAGCCGGACCAGCGGCCATCGAGCCAATCGGCCTTGTTGGGCTTGTAGCCGCCCGCGACCTCGAGCTCGCTTTCCAGCATCGCGCGGAACTCGGCCTTGCGCGCGTCGAGCTGCTCCTGGGTCAGATCACCCTGTGCGACGAGCTTCTTGCCGTAGGTCTCCAGCGCGGTCGGATGCTTGCGGATCCGCTGGTACATCTTCGGCTGGGTGAAGGCCGGCTCGTCGCCCTCGTTGTGGCCGAAGCGGCGGTAGCACAGCATGTCGATCACGACCGGCTTGCCGAATTTCTGCCGGTACTCGACCGCGACCTTCGCGGCGAAGGTCACCGCCTCCGGGTCGTCGCCGTTGCAGTGGAAGATCGGCGCCTCCACCATCTTCGCCACGTCGGACGGATAGGGCGAGGAGCGCGAGAAGCGCGGATCGGTGGTGAAGCCGATCTGGTTGTTGATGATGAAGTGGATCGAGCCGCCGGTGCGGTGACCCTTCAGGCCGGACAGGCCGAGGCATTCCGCGACCACGCCCTGGCCGGCAAAGGCCGCGTCGCCATGGATGAGGAGCGGCAGCACGCGGCGGCGCTCGACGTTCGGCTTGGCCTTCTGGTCCTGCTTGGCGCGCACCTTCCCCAGCACCACCGGATCGACGATCTCGAGGTGGGACGGGTTGGCGGTGAGCGAGAGGTGGACGGTGTTGTCGTCGAAGGCGCGGTCGGACGAGGCGCCGAGATGGTACTTCACGTCGCCCGAGCCCTCGACCTCGGCGGGGGAGGCCGATCCGCCCTTGAACTCGTGGAACACCGCCCGGAAGGGCTTGGCCATCACGTTGGTGAGCACGTTCAGCCGGCCGCGATGGGCCATGCCGAGTACGATTTCCTCGACGCCGAGCGCGCCGCCGCGCTTGATGATCTGCTCCATGGCCGGGACCATCGACTCGCCGCCGTCGAGGCCGAAGCGCTTGGTGCCGGTGTATTTGAGATCGAGGAACTTCTCGAAGCCCTCGGCCTCGATCAGCTTGTTCAGGATCGCCCGGCGCCCTTCCGGCGTGAACGAGATTTCCTTGTCCTTGCCCTCGATGCGCTCCTGGATCCACGCCTTCTCCTCAGGGTCGGAGATGTGCATGAACTCGACGCCAAGCGTCTGGCAGTAGGTGCGCTCCAGGATCGCGACGATCTCGCGGATCGTCGAGAATTCCATGCCGAGCACGTTGTCGAGGAAGATCTTGCGGTCCCAGTCGCTCTCCTGGAAGCCGTAATGCTGCGGATGCAGTTCCTCGTGATCGCCGCGCGGGGCGAGCCCGATCGGGTCGAGCTTGGCGTGGAGGTGGCCGCGCATGCGATAGGCGCGGATCAGCATGATCGCGCGTACGGAATCCTTGGTGGCCTGCTCCACCGAGACGCCCGTGGCCGCGACGATGGCCGCGCCCTTGGTCGAGTCGCCAGGCTTGCCGGGCTGGGCCTTGGCCTGAATCTTGTCGCCGAGCGTCTTTTCCAGGGCGCCCCAATTGCCGTCGAGCGCCGAGACGATCTCGCCGTTGGCCACCACCGGCCAGTTCGGCTTGGCCCAGGAGGCGCCCTCGGCGTTCTTCTTCACCAGGGCGTCGTCCTCGCCCAGATCCTTGAAGAACCGCTGCCACTCGGGATCGACCGAGTTCGGGTCGCGGGCATAGGCCGCCTGCAGTTCCTCGATCCAGGCGGCGTTGGCGCCGTAGAGAAAGGAGGTTTGGAGAAGGGCTTCGTTCGCGTCCTGGCGTGCCATGGCTGCCTGTTCCACCGCTCGGGCGGCCCGCTCATGCCAGCAGACCGCCGCGTCGTTCATTCAAACCGGCGCGCCCGAACCTCGGGACCTTCGCAAAAAGGTCCCGTCACGCGCCTCCGAGACTCACCGGGGTGAGAGCACCCCGCACCATCCCATATGGGATGGGAATCCATGTGTGCGCTGCAATACGGCGTCGCACACCCTGGTTCCAGCCGCATGAGTGACAGGACCGAAGACCTCTCACCCCTTCAGCACCTCGACCAAGGTGCGGCCGAGACGGGCCGGCGAGGGCGAGACGCGGATGCCCGCGGCTTCCATCGCCGCGATCTTGTCCTCGGCGCCGCCCTTGCCGCCGGAGATGATGGCGCCGGCGTGGCCCATGCGGCGGCCGGTAGGCGCCGTGCGGCCGGCGATGAAGCCGACCATCGGCTTCTTGCGCCCGCGCTTGGCCTCGTCGGCCAGGAACTGCGCCGCCTCTTCCTCGGCCGAGCCGCCGATCTCGCCGATCATCACGATCGACTGGGTCTTCTCGTCGGCGAGGAACAGCTCCAGCATGGCAATGAACTCGGTGCCCTTGACCGGATCGCCGCCGATGCCGACGGCGGTGGTCTGGCCCAGGCCCTCGACGGTGGTCTGGAACACCGCCTCGTAGGTCAGGGTGCCGGAGCGCGAGACGATGCCGACCGAGCCCGGCTTGAAGATGTTGGCCGGCATGATGCCGATCTTCGACTGGCCCGCGGTGACGACGCCGGGGCAGTTCGGCCCGATCAGGCGCGACTTCGAGCCTTCCAGCGCGCGCTTGACCCGCACCATGTCGAGCACCGGGATGCCCTCGGTGATGCAGACGATCAGCGGAATCTCCGCCTGGATCGCCTCGCAGATCGCGTCGGCCGCGCCCGGCGGCGGCACGTAGACGACGGAGGCGTCGGCGCCGGTGGCCTCGCGCGCCTCGGCCACGGTGTCGAACACCGGCAGGCCGAGATGGGTCGAGCCGCCCTTACCCGGCGAGGTGCCCCCGACCATCTTGGTGCCGTAGGCAATGGCCTGCTCTGAATGGAAGGTGCCGTTCTTGCCGGTGAAGCCCTGGCAGATGACCTTGGTGTTCTGGTCGATGAGAATGGACATCTGTCAGCTCAACCCTTCTTCACCGCCGCGACGATCTTCTGCGCGGCGTCATCCAGATCGTCCGCGGGGATCACGTTGAGGCCGGAGTTCCGAATGATCTCCTTGCCCTCCTCGACGTTGGTGCCTTCCAGGCGCACGACGAGCGGCACTTCGAGGCCGACCGCCTTGACCGCCGCGATCACGCCGCGGGCGATGACGTCGCACTTCATGATCCCGCCGAAGATGTTGACGAGGATGCCCTTCACCTGCGGGTCGGCGGTGATGATCTTGAAGGCCGCCGTGACCTTCTCCTCGGAGGCGCCGCCGCCGACATCGAGGAAGTTCGCCGGCTCCTCGCCGTAGAGCTTGATGATGTCGAGCGTCGCCATGGCGAGCCCGGCGCCGTTGACCATGCAGCCGATGGTGCCGTCGAGCGCGATATAGGCGAGGTCGTACTTCGAGGCCTCGATCTCCTTGGCGTCCTCCTCGGTCTCGTCGCGCAAAGCGACGATCTCGGGGTGGCGGTAGAGGGCGTTCGAATCGAAGGAGATCTTGGCGTCGAGGCACTTGAGCCCGCCGTCGCCGGTGAGCACCAGCGGGTTGATCTCCAGCATGCTCATGTCCTTGGCCGTGAAGGCCGCGTAGAGCTTCTCGGTGAGCGCGCCCGCTTCCTTGGCCTGGGGACCGGAGAGGCCGAGCGCCTTGGCGACGGCACGGCCGTGATGGGGCATGATGCCGGTGGCCGGATCGACCGAGAAGGTGACGATCTTCTCAGGGCTGTCGTGGGCGACCTGCTCGATATCCATGCCGCCTTCCGTCGACACGACGAAGGCGACGCGGCCGGTCTCGCGATCGACCAGCATCGACAGGTAGAACTCGGCGGCGATCGAGGCGCCTTCCTCGATGTAGAGGCGGTTGACCTGCTTGCCGGCCTCGCCGGTCTGCACCGTCACGAGCGTCTGCCCGAGCATCTCGCGGGCGAACTGGACCACCTCGTCCTTCGACTTGGTGACGCGCACGCCGCCCTTGGCACCCGCGGGCGCGCCCTTGAAGGTGCCCTTGCCGCGCCCGCCGGCGTGGATCTGCGATTTCACCACCCAGACCGGGCCGCCGAGTTCGTCGGCCGCAGCGGCCGCCTCCTCCGGCTTGAAGATCGGCACGCCGCGGGAGACGGGCAGGCCGAATTCCTTCAGGACAGCCTTTGCCTGGTATTCGTGGATGTTCATCGAGACCTCGTCGAGCGGATAGGGCCTAGCCAATAGCGTAGAGTGGCAGTGGAGCGAAGGGCGCCGGGGCGGCCCGCTCGCCGTTCACTGCCCGCTCTTCACTCGTTTTCACACGAGCTTGTCGTTGATGCCCTGGCAGGCGGCGATCAGGCCCTTCACGGCTCCGACCGACTTCTCGAACATCGCCTTCTCGTCGTCGTTGAAGGTCACTTCGAGGACGCGCTCGACGCCGTTCTCGCCGATCACCACCGGCACGCCGACATAGAGGCCGTCCACGCCATACTCGCCCGAGAGGTAGGCGGCGCAGGGCAGCACCCGCTTCTTGTCCTTGAGGTAGCTCTCGGCCATGGCGATGGCGGAGGCGGCCGGCGCGTAGAAGGCCGAGCCGGTCTTCAGGAGGTTGACGATCTCGCCACCACCCTTGCGGGTGCGCTCGACCATGGCGTCGAGCTTCTCCTGGGTGGTCCAGCCGAGCTTGACCAGATCGGTCAGCGGCACGCCGGCCACCGTCGAGTAGCGGGTCAGCGGCACCATGTCGTCGCCGTGGCCGCCGAGCACGAAGGCGGTCACGTCCTCGACCGACACGCCGAACTCTTCGGCCAGGAAGTGGCGGAAGCGGGCGGAGTCGAGCACGCCGGCCATGCCGACGACCTTGTTAGCGGGCAGCCCCGAGAACTTCTGCAGCGCCCACACCATCGCGTCGAGCGGGTTGGTGATGCAGATCACGAAGGCGTTGGGCGCGTGCTCCTTGATGCCGGTGCCGACCGCCTCCATCACCTTCAGGTTGATGCCGATGAGGTCGTCCCGGCTCATGCCGGGCTTGCGCGGCACGCCCGCCGTCACGATCACAACGTCGGCCCCGGCGATCGCGGAATAGTCGCTGGCACCCGAATACTTGGCATCGAAGCCGTCGACGGGAGCGGATTCGGCGATGTCGAGCGCCTTGCCCTGCGGCACGCCGTCGACGATGTCGAACAGTACCACGTCACCGAGTTCCTTGAGCCCGACGAGATGGGCCAGCGTGCCGCCGATCTGTCCGGCGCCGATGAGCGCGATCTTGCTGCGTGCCATGGATGGTCTAGCCTCCGGTCGGAATTCGCGACGGTTCGGAAATGGGTGCAGCGATGTTGTAAATGGTGCGCTGCGGCTGAACCTTCGCCGATCAATTCTGATGGGGGCGGTGTTTGGCGGAAAAGCCACACAGCTTCAACCCGACGAAGGTCCGGAGGAGCGGGGCTGTAGCGAGGCTCAAAGACGTGCCGAACCCGGAGGATCTCAATAAAATTTCTTTGATTTCATAGACTTATGTCAGATCCTCATGCCGAAGTGCAGCCGGCAAGGTGTCGGTGACATGTTTTGCGGTCTGTCATTGAGCAGCATCCCGGCCGCGCCGCGATGCAGCACTGAAATCATATTCCGTATTCAGAAAGTCCCCGTCCGCAGCGCCCGTTGGATCGATTGGATGACCGCGCCGAGCCGGGCATCGAGCAGGTCGCGGGGCACATCCGCGTCGTGCTGGATCGCGACCGGATGGGTGAAGCGGTAGCTCGCGTCGAAGATGACGGCGATGGCCCGTTCGCGGTCGCGAGCGGCGAAGACGCCGGTGCCGATGCCCTCTTCCACCACGCGCTCGACGAGCGCGCGCAGCCGCACCCGGTGGCGGCGGGCAATCGGACGGGAGGCGACGGTGGCGTCGAGATGCACGGCGAACAGGTTCGGCTCTCGGGTCAGCATCTCGCTCTGTGCGCTGGCCAGTGCGCTGACGAAGCGCTCGATCTTGTCGTCGGCAGGATCGGGTGCGTCGGCGATGCCGGCGAGCTCCGTCTCCAGATCGCGCAGCCAGCGCCCGGCGACCGCATCGAGCAGGGCATCCTTCGAGGGGAAGTAGCGATAGACGTTGGCATGGGTCATGCCAGCTTCCGCCGCGACCGCCACCACGGTCACCCGTTTCGGACCGAGCCGGGTCAGGTGCTCCGTGGCGATGGCGAGCAACCGTGCGTCGGTCGAGACCGGTGTGGACCTGGCTCGGGCGGCCGGGCCGGTGAGGCGCGACGGTCGAGGGGGGCCGACACGGGGATCGGAGACTGGATCGTTCGCCTCGCTCTCGCCGAGGGTGACGGGAAGGGTGAAAGATCCATACGGCAACATCATTTTCCCGGCACAGAGACAATAAGCGTGGGGGCACTCGACCAAGCGAGCCTGATCGAGAGCGGTGCCGTCCCACGCGCTCGCGTACAAGCCTTCCCCTCCGCGCGGCACTTTGCAACCCCTCCAGGCCACGGTTTTTCTGCAGATCCCGCCTGGATTGCAGTCAAGGCGCGATCGTAGGGCTTTCGACTCGGCGTCGAGGGCGGTACCGGACGCTTCGCCGCGTCCGCAAAACCGTCTATGACCGCCCGATGACCGTCCCCCTGCCGCCGGCGCCGCCGCCAGGCGAACCGATCGAAGCACGCCTGCGCCGCGGCCTTGGAGCCCGGTCGATCGTGCTCGTCGGTCTGATGGGGGCGGGCAAGAGCACCGTCGGGCGCCGCCTCGCCGGCCGCCTCGGGCTGATGTTCAAGGACGCCGACCACGAGATCGAGGCGGCGGCCAAGCTCACCATCGCCGACATTTTCACGATCTACGGCGAGGCGAGCTTTCGCGAGGGCGAGGAGCGGGTCATCGCGCGTCTGCTGCGCGAGGGGCCGATGGTGCTGGCCACCGGCGGCGGCGCCTTCATGCGCGAAGCGACGCGGGCGCGGATCGCCGAGGGGGCCATCTCGGTCTGGCTCAAGGCCGACCTCGACGTGCTGATGCGTCGCGTGCGCAAACGCAACACGCGCCCCCTGCTCCAGACCGAGGATCCGGAGGCGACCATGCGCGCACTGATGGAGGTGCGCCATCCCGTCTATGCCCAAGCCGATGTCACGGTGCTGTCCCGCGAAGTGTCCCACGACCGCGTGGTGGAGGACGTGATGGAAGCTCTCGATATGCACATCAACCCGTCTCATACGACACAATCGCAACATTTGATATTCTCTATGCCTCAGCAACCCTCGCGTGTGAACGTTCCCCTGTCGGGTGGGCGCGAATACGACATTCGAATCGGCCGGGGCCTCATCGACGCGGTGGGCGCGGAGGCGCGGGATCTCGGCGCCCGGGCCGCCGGCATCGTCACCGACGAGACGGTCGCCGGCCTCTACGGCGAGCGCGTGCGGGCAAGCCTCGAGGCCGCCGGCTTGCGCTGCGGAATCATCGCCGTGCCGCCGGGCGAGGCTTCGAAGAGCTACGCGGAATTCGCCCGCGTCTGCGACGGGCTCCTGGCCCAGAAGATCGAGCGCGGCGACCTCGTCGTGGCGCTCGGCGGCGGGGTGGTCGGCGATCTCGCGGGTTTCGCGGCGGCCTCCCTGCGGCGCGGTGTCCGCTTCCTCCAGGTTCCGACGACCTTGCTTGCCCAGGTTGATTCCTCGGTCGGCGGAAAGACCGGGATCAACTCGCCGCTCGGCAAGAATCTGATCGGCGCCTTCCACCAGCCCCGCCTCGTGCTGGCCGACACCGCCGCCCTCGACACGCTCTCCGAGCGCGAGATGCGGGCGGGTTACGCCGAGGTCGCCAAGTACGGCCTGATCGGGGATGCGGGCTTCTTCGAGTGGTGCGAGGCGAACTGGGCCGGCATCTTCTCCGGCGGGCCGGAGCGCGACGAGGCGGTGGCCGCCTGCTGCCGCGCCAAGGCCGGCGTCGTCACCCGCGACGAGCGAGAGGACGGCGAGCGGGCGCTGCTCAATCTCGGCCACACCTTCGGCCACGCCCTGGAACGGCTGACCGGCTACGACGCGGCCCGCCTCGTCCACGGCGAGGGCGTCGCGATCGGTCTGGCGCTCGCCTTCCGCTTCTCGGCCCGGCTCGGCCTCTGCCCCGGCCAGGATGCGGGGCGCGTGGCCAACCACCTCGCGCTCGCCGGACTGCCGACCCGCCTGCAACAGGTGCCGGGCGGGGCCGGCGACCCGGATGCCCTCCTCGACGCCATGGCCCAGGACAAGAAGGTCCGCGACGGGCAGCTCACCTTCATCCTCGCCCACGGCATCGGCCAGAGCTTCATTGCGCCGGGAATCGACGCGGGCGAAGTGCGGGCCTTCCTGGAGGAGGAGCTGCGGGGCTGAGCGAGCCCGGCGGGGTGCAAGGACCACGGTGCAAGGGAGGGTGAGAGCGGGTGCAGTCGCGTTCCCGCCCGAATGCGCCTATATGAGAGCCGTTCCAGCTTTCTAAGGTCTTGAGCCATGGCGACGGCGTCGTTCGACTCCGCCCCGGGCGCATCGCGCGCCCTCCCCGCAATCGAGAAGGCCCCCGAGGTCACGGCCCTCTCGACCCTGCCCGGCCGCAAGGCCTCCCTCGTCGGCCTGACCCGCGAAGGCCTGAAGCAGGCGCTCATCGGCATCGGCGTGCCCGAGCGCGAGACGCGGATGCGGGTGAGCCAGGTCTGGCACTGGATCTACGTGCGCGGCGCGCGCGAATTTTCCGAGATGACCAATGTCGGCAAGGGGCTCAAGGCGCAGCTTGCGGACCACTTCACCCTGGAGCGTCCGGAGGTCATCACCGAGCAGGTCTCGCGCGACGGCACCCGCAAATGGCTCCTGCGCATGGCGCCCACCGGCGCGCACGACCACAACCGCGGCGCCGAGATCGAGTGCGTCTACATCCCCGGCGACGACCGCGGCACGCTCTGCGTCTCGTCCCAGGTGGGCTGCACCCTGACCTGCTCGTTCTGCCACACCGGCACGCAGCGCCTCGTGCGCAACCTCTCCACCGCGGAGATCGTCGCGCAGGTCGTCGTCGCCCGCGACGCGCTCGGCGACTTCACCGGCCAGATGCCGGGCAAGGATGGCGGCGAGCCCGGCCGGCTGGTCACCAACATCGTGTTCATGGGCATGGGCGAGCCGCTCTACAATCTCGACGCGGTGATCGATGCCATCGCGGTGATGTCGGACCAGGAAGGCCTCGCGCTCTCGCGGCGGCGCATCACGGTCTCGACCTCCGGCGTGGTGCCGCAGATCGAGCGGCTGGGGCTGGAAGCCAACGCCATGCTCGCGATCTCGCTGCACGCGGTGCGCGACGGCCTGCGCGACGAGCTGGTGCCCCTGAACCGCAAATACCCGATCGCGCAGTTGCTCGACGCCTGCCGGAACTATCCGGGGCTGAGCAACGCCCGGCGCATCACCTTCGAGTACGTGATGCTCAAGGGGGTCAACGATTCGGACGCCGACGCCCGCGCCCTGGTGCGGCTGCTCAAGGGCATCCCGGCCAAGATCAACCTGATCCCGTTCAACCCCTGGCCCGGTTCGAAATACGAGTGCTCGGATTGGGAGCGGATCGAACGCTTCTCCGAGATCGTCTTCACCGCCGGCTATGCCTCGCCGGTGCGCACCCCGCGCGGCCGCGATATCCTAGCGGCCTGCGGCCAGCTCAAGAGCGAGACGGAGAAGCTGCGCGCCCGCGCCCGGCTGATGCTCGAAGAGGGCATGGGCGCCGAGGCCGTCTACGCCGATCAGGTCGACTGATTCTTTTGTCCCCTCCCCGCTCGCGCGGGGAGGGGCTGTGATCGCTCAGGCCGCGATCGCCGCGGCCACCGGCTCGGCGGCGCGCACATCGGCATCGACGTGGCCCTCGAAGCGCTTGAAGTTCTCGCGGAACATCGTGACGAGGCGCGTGGCGGTGTCGGCAAACGCCGCCTTGTTGGTCCAGGTCTCGACCGGCGAGAGCACCTGCGTCTCGACGCCGGGCACCGCGACGGGCACCGCGAAGCCGAAATACGGGTCGCGCCGGAACTCGACCTGCGCCAGCGAGCCGTCGAGCGCCGCCGAGAGCAGCCGGCGGGTGACGCGGATCGGCATGCGCCGCCCGGTGCCGACCCCGCCCCCGGTCCAGCCGGTATTGACGAGCCAGCAATCGACGCCGTGCTCGGCCATCAATTCGCGCAGCAGATTGCCGTAGACGCTCGGGTGACGCGGCATGAACGGCGCGCCGAAGCAGGTCGAGAAGGTCGCCTCCGGTGCGGTCAGGCCGCGCTCGGTGCCCGCCACCTTGGCGGTGTAGCCCGAGAGGAAGTGGTACATCGCCTCCGCGCCCGTGAGCTTGGCGATCGGCGGCATCACGCCGAAGGCGTCGCAGGTCAGCATCACGATGTTCTTCGGATGCCCGGCCCGGCCGGTGGCGCTGGCATTGGCGATGAAGTCGAGCGGATAGGCGCAGCGGGTGTTCTCGGTCAGCGTCGCATCGTCGAAATCCGGCACGCGGGTGAGCGGATCGATGACGACGTTCTCCATCACCGTGCCGAAGCGCTCGGTGGTGGCGTAGATCTCCGGCTCGGCGTTGCGCGAGAGCCGGATGGTCTTGGCGTAGCAGCCGCCCTCGAAGTTGAAGATGCCGTCGCGGCTCCAGCCATGCTCGTCGTCGCCGATCAGTTTTCGCGACGAGTCGTTCGACAGGGTCGTCTTGCCCGTCCCCGACAGGCCGAAGAACAGGGCCGAATCGCCGGTCTCGTCGAGCGCGGCATTGGCCGAGCAGTGCATCGGCATCACGCCCGTGCCCGGCAGCACGTAGTTGAGATAGGTGAAGACCGACTTCTTCATCTCGCCGGCATAGGCCGAGCCGCCGATCAGCACGATCTTCTGGCTGAAATCGATGGCGATGACGGTCTTGGAGCGGCAGCCGTGCCGGGCCGGATCGGCCTGGAAGCTCGGCAGGTCGATGATCGTCAGTTCCGGCACATAGGCGGCGAGATCAGCGCGCTCAGGGCGGATCAGCAGGTTGCGGATGAACAGCGAGTGCCACGCGAGCTCGGTATAGACCCGCGCCCGCACC